>CBKZPU010000056.1:0-27818 GCA_966696705.1 uncultured Verrucomicrobiaceae bacterium
TAATGACCGTGGTCCCGATCGCGTTCGACGCCTTTGAAGTGGACAAGGGCCGGAAATTCCCGCTCAAGGCCCCGGCAGAGCTGAATCCGGCGGGGCCGTTGCCGGTGTTCACCGTCGAGAAAGGCACCTGACCGTGGCTGCGGCATCCTCGCCGCAAGCCCCGATCCGGCTGTGTAGAAAGGGCCCGCGGCAGGGAGCCGCCACGGTTCACTTCTTCTTCGCCAGCAGCGTGCTGCCCGTCATTTCCTTCGGCTTCGGCAGGCCGAGCATGTCGAGCAGGGTCGGCGCGACGTCCGCGAGGATGCCGTCCTTCACCTCATACTTCGCGGCATCGGCAGCGACGTAAACAAGGTGCACGAGGTTCGTGGTATGCGCGGTGTGCGGCGAGCCGTCCGCATTGATCATGAACTCGCAGTTGCCGTGGTCGGCGGTAATCAGGAGCTTGCCGCCGAGCTTGAGCGTCTCCTCGACGATCGCCTTCACGTCGGCATCGATCGTTTCGCAGGCCTTGATCGCGGCCTCGACGACGCCGGTGTGGCCGACCATGTCGGGGTTGGCGAAGTTGAGGATGACGAGGTCGTAGTTCTTGAGTTGCTCGAGCACGGTGTCGGTGACCTTGCCCGCGCTCATCTCCGGCTTGAGGTCGTAGGTGGCCACGTCCTTCGGCGATGGAATGATGTAGCGGTCTTCGCCCTTGTTCGGCTTCTCGATGCCGCCGTTGAAGAAGTAGGTGACGTGCGGGTACTTCTCGGTCTCGGCGATCCGCATCTGGGTCTTCTTCGCCTTCGCGACCGTTTCGCCGAGGCCCATCTTCAGCTTGTCGGGGCCGAAGATCACGTCGCACTTATAGTTGGCGTCGTACTGGGTGAGCGTCACGTAGTGGACCTTCGGGCGGCGGCCGGCCTTGAAGGGCTTGAAGGTGCCTTCCGTGAGGAAGGCCTCGGAAAGCTGGCGCACGCGGTCGGCGCGGAAATTGAAGAACAAGACGACATCGCCATCGCGGACCAGCTTTTTGCCCGGCGTGACGAAGACCATCGGCAGCATGAATTCATCGGTCTTTTCATCCGCGTATTTCTCCGCGACTGCCTCGGACGCGAGCACGTCCTTCGCTTCGCCGATGCCGTGGACGATGGCATCCCAAGCGAGCTTGGTGCGCTCCCAGCGCTTGTCGCGGTCCATCGCGTAGTAGCGGCCGGTCACGGTGGCGATCCGGGCACCGTATTGCGCGATCTCGTCCTCGACCTTGGAAAGGTAGCCGACGCCGCCGGTGGGCGAGGTGTCGCGGCCGTCGGTGATGGCGTGGACGTAAATGTCATCGACGCCCGCCGCCTTGGCCATGGCGACCATCGCGCACAGGTGGTC
Organism: uncultured Verrucomicrobiaceae bacterium; assembly: GCA_966696705.1. GTDB lineage: Bacteria > Verrucomicrobiota > Verrucomicrobiia > Verrucomicrobiales > Akkermansiaceae > Haloferula. The sequence goes on from CBKZPU010000056.1 coordinate 1,363, forward strand.
CTGATGGGAATGAACCCCGCCATCGGAAAGCAGGCCGAGGAAGTGGAGTCGCTTTCCTTTCGCCTCGGCGAGCGCCTTCTTGAACGTCTTGTTCTTGGCCAACGTGCCGTCCTCGATCGCCTTGTTGATGCGAGTCAGGTCCTGATAGACGATGCGCCCGGCGCCTAGATTGAGGTGGCCGACTTCCGAGTTGCCCATCTGGCCGGCGGGCAGGCCCACGTCGAGGCCGGAGGCGCTGAGGAAGCCCTTGGGATACTGCTCCAGCATCACGTCGTGAAACGGGGTCTTGGCGAGCAGGGTCGCATTACCGTCCTTTTTCGCCGTCTTCTTCCCCCCGGGGTTCACACCCCAGCCGTCGCGAATGATGAGAACCACCGGTTTCTTGGCCATGACGGGCCGCGTTTAGCGGCCTGACGGCCCAGCGTCCAGCGGGGATTCCGCACGCATCCGGTGAATTCGGAATGCGTCCTCCCGCACGCCCGAGCCATTGGTGGATCAAGCCTTTTCTGCGTTCCCGCGCGGGGTCTTTTCGCTGGCCACGACGGGAGCGGAGTGCTTGGAAAAGCGGCGCGGGCGATCCGCTCCGCAATGATGAAGCATTCTTCCGACGGCCACGCGGTCCGCCAACCCACCCTCGCCGCCGCCACTCTCGCGGCCCTCGGCATTGTTTTCGGCGACATCGGCACCAGCCCGCTTTACGCCTTCCGCGCCTGTTTTTCCGGCAGCCATGGCGCGCCAATCCATCCCGAAAACCTGATCGGCGCGGCCTCGTTGATTGTCTGGTCGCTGATTTTGGTGGTCTCCATCAAGTACCTCTTCGTCATCCTGCGCTTGGACAACAAGGGCGAGGGCGGAATCCTGGCGCTGTCGGCACTGATCCGCTCCGGCGTGCGGCGTTTCGGTGGAAAGGACCCCAAATCCGTGCTGATCCTCGGCCTCGCAGGAGCGGCGCTGATCTACGCGGACGGCATGCTGACGCCCGCGATCTCGGTGCTCAGTGCCGTCGAAGGCCTGTCGGTCAGCGCGCCGGTGGTGGCCGAGTGGATCCTGCCGATTTGCGTCGGCATCCTGATCGCGCTTTTCGCGATCCAGCGCCACGGGACGGGAAGGGTCGGCGTGCTGTTCGGCCCGGTGGTCATGCTGTGGTTCGGCACGCTCGGCGCGCTGGGAATCGGCCAACTCCTCAAGCACCCGGAGGTCCTCACCGCCATCAGCCCGCACGCGGGGCTTATGTTCATGATCAATGAGTGGCACCACGCCTTCCCCTTGTTGGCGTCGGTCTTCCTGGCGGTGACGGGGGGTGAGGCGCTTTACGCGGACCTCGGGCACTTCGGCGTGAAGCCGATCCGGACGGCGTGGTTCACGGTGGTATTCCCGGGACTGGCATTGAATTACCTAGGGCAGGCGGCGCTGTTGATCGCCGATCCCTCGGCGATTCGCGCGCCGTTTTTCCTGCTCGCGCCGGAGTTCCTGCGTTTCCCGCTGACGATTTTGGCGACCTGCGCGGCGGTGATCGCGAGTCAGGCGCTGATTTCCGGCGCCTACTCGCTGACCACCCAAGCGGTGCAACTCGGCGTGCTGCCGCGGGTGAAAGTTCGCTACACCTCGGAACATTCGGTTGGGCAGGTCTATGTGCCGTCGGTGAACAACCTGTTGGCCGTCGCCTGCATCCTGCTCGTGCTCGGATTCAAGAGCTCGCACGCCTTGGAGGCCGCCTACGGCATCGCCATCGCGCTGACGATGACGATCACGTCAGGGCTCTTCTACTCGGCCGCCATTTCCGTGTGGGGATGGAGCAAATGGAAATCCGCCGCGGTGACACTGATCTTCCTGACGGTGGACGGTGCCTTCCTCGCCGCAAACACGCACAAGATCATCGACGGCGGCTGGCTGCCGCTGGTCGTCGGCGGCGCGATCTTCTCGCTGATGGCCACGTGGATTTGGGGCCGCGCGCGGCTGTACCAGCGCCTCTCGCGCGAGTCGCTGCCGATTGACGCGCTGCTGAGCGACTTGAAAAGAGGCCAGATCCACCGCGTCTCCGGCACCGCCGTTTACATGAGTGGCCGCGGCGACAACGTGCCAACCGCGCTACTCCACAATTTGAAACACAACCAGGTGCTCCACGAACGCGTGGTGCTGCTGCACGTGGACACCCTGGACCAGCCGCATGCCGTGCCGGAGGAGGCGATCGCCCACACCGACCTCGGCCAAGGCGTCCACCGTGTGAATCTCAGCTTTGGATTTGCGGACACTCCCGACGTCCCCGAGGCTCTGAAAGCCCGCTTGCCGGAAGAGGTGAAATTCCACCCGGGCAAAGCCACCTACGTCCTTGGCCGCGAAACCTACGGTGTCGGGAAAAACGCCAGTGCGCTGGATCGGCTGCGGCTCGCGCTGTTCGCCGTGATGGCGCGGAATGCCTCGCCGGCGACGGCCTATTTCCGCCTGCCGCCCGGCCGGGTGGTCGAGCTCGGTGCACAAATCACCCTGTGAATCGTGCTGGCGCTGAAGCGCCGTGTTGATCTTTTGCTGCGCAGGGCCTACTGTTAGGTGGATCGGTGGGAAAACCGGTCCCTTTGGCAGAAAGGACCCAAATCCATGCTCGGCAAAATCCTGAGTTTCTTCCGCAGCAGCCCGCGCCCGGCCCGTCGGGAGCGGCCTTTGGAAGACGCGCCGTTGCCGAAGCTGGGTCTTGCCCTTTCTTCCGGCGGGGCCCGCGGCCTCGCCCACGTCGGCGTGTTGCAAGTGCTGGAGGAGAACCACATCGAGATCCACGCCATCGCCGGTTCCAGCATGGGGGCGTACATTGGCGCGCTGTGGGCCGTCGGCTTCTCCGGCAAGGCCCTTGAGGATCTCGCCGCCGAAATGCAGGACCGTCGTCAGCTTTGGAAACTGGCCGACCCGATGTTCCCGCCCATGAAAGGCCTGTTCCATGGCCACAAGGCGCGCGCCCACCTCGAACGCTCGCTCGGCGACGTGTGCTTCGAGGATTTGGAACGACGCCTTCTCGTGGTGACCGCGGACATTGACACCAAGGAGCGGCTCGTGTGCCGCCGCGGGAAGATCGCCGACGCGGTTCACGCCTCCTGTGCGATGCCCGGCATCATCGCGCCGGTCATGCTCGACGGCCATCGCTGCGTCGATGGCGGCGTGATCGATCCCGTTCCGGTCGGCGCGTTGCGGAAATTCTCCGATGTCGATCGCGTGCTGGCCATCTCCACCATCCCGACCTTCGAGGATGTCGATGAGGGCCTCTGCCGCACGGAGGAAGAGCCCGACCTCAGCCTTTGGAAACGCTGCGGCGTCGCCATCAACCGCAACATCAACTTCATGGCCCGCGGCAACATCATCGACACCTTCCGCCAAAGCATCCGCGCCGCGCAGATCCGCCTCGCCCATGAATCGTGCAAACGTGCCGATCTCTGCCTGAGGCCCGAGCACTTCTTCGCGCCGTGGCACGACTACGCCGGCTTCCGCCGCTTCATCGATGCCGGCCGCCAGGTCGCGCTCGATCACCTCGATGATATCCGCGCCCTGCTGCGCCCCGATTTTAAAGCCCATGAAACCCCGTCCGTCCAACCCATGGTGGGCCACGACGTCGCGTGACGAACTCCACCACCGGCAGGACGCGCTCTTGCGGCGCTTCCTGAGGGACCGCGTGGTGCCATTCACCGCGCACTACGGGAAGCTCTTCAAGGAACTGGGCATCGAGGCCGGCGACATCCGCGGGACGGACGATCTCAAGCTGCTGCCCTTCACGTCCAAGGCGGATCTCTCCACGCCGCGCGACTTCGTCATCATTCCCGATGAAAAGGTCCTGCGTCACCAATGGTCCACACTGCGCTACGCGCTCACCCACGGTCCGGCGGCAACCAAGCAGGCGCTGGAGGAAGAACTGCGGCCGATCTTGCTGACGAGCACCACCGGCCGCTCGGCGGCGCCGGTGCCCTTCCTCTACTCCAAGCACGACCTCGCCAACCTCGAGGAGTGCGGGCGCCGCATGATGGAGCTGTGCAAGTCGGATCCCTCGTGGCGGCACATCAATGCCTTCCCCTTCGCGCCTCATCTGGCGTTCTGGTTGGCCCATCACGCGGGCACCGGCTTCAACACCTTCATGTTGTCCACCGGCGGCGGCAAGACGCTCGGCACCGACGGCAACCTGCGGCTCATCACGAAGATCGATCCCGAGGCGATCATCGCGATGCCGACTTTCCTCTATCACCTGCTCCAGCAGGCGGCTCACGAGAAACTGCGCTGGACCAAGCTCAAGCGCATCGTGCTCGGCGGCGAGAAGGTTCCCCTAGGCATGCGCAGGAAACTGCGCGCGCTCTGCGGAGAGATCGGCGCCGAACACGTCGGCATCATCTCCACCTACGGCTTCACCGAGGCCAAGCTCGCGTGGACCGAATGCATGCCGCCGGAAGGCGAGGGACCGACCGGCTTCCATACCTATCCCGATCTCGTGTTTCTCGAGGTCGTCGATCCCAAGACCGGCCAGCGCGTCCCCGATGGGCAACCGGGCGAAATCGTCTGCACCCCGCTCGATGCCCGCGGCACCGTCGTCATCCGCTACCGCACCGGCGACCTAGTCGAAGGCGGGCTCACCTACGAACCCTGCCCGCATTGCGGCAGGACCTGCCCACGTCTGTTAGGAAAAATTTCCCGTGTCTCCGACATCCGCGAGCTCAACGTGGGCAAGCTCAAGGGCACACTGGTCGATTTCAACGCGCTCGAAAACCTGCTCGACGACACCGACGGCCTCGGTGCCTGGCAGATCGAACTGCGCAAGCGCGACGACGACCCGCTCGAAACCGATCAGGTCGTCGTTCACGCCGTGGCGATCAATGGCTGCGATCATGAAACCTTGCGTCACCACATCAGCCATCGTTTCGGCCAGACCGTCGAGTTCAAGCCCAACGACATCGTGTTCCACACTTGGGACGACATGCGCCGCATGCATGGAGTGGGCAAGGAATTGAAGGAGCAAAAGGTCGTCGATCACCGCCCGAACCCCGAAGTTTCATGAGCGACTTGTTCATCATTGCCGGCATCCGCACCCCCTTCTGCCGCTCCGGCTCGGACTTCGACTCGCTCACCGCGGACGATCTCGGGCGTCATGCTTGCTCCGCGTTGCTGCTTCGCACCGGCATCGACCCCGGGCTGATCGACGAGGTGATCATCGGCTGTGTCGCGCAACCAGCGGATGCCGCGAACCTCGCGCGCGTCATTGCCCTGCGCTCCGGCATTCCGGAGAAGACACCCGCGGTGACCGTCCACCGCAACTGCGCGTCCGGCATGGAAGCGATCACCACCGCCCATCAACGGATGATGTCCGGCCAAGGCGAGCTATTCCTCGTCGGCGGCGCGGAAAGCATGTCGCGCATCCCGTTCTTCTATCCGCATGGCACGGTCGCGAAGTTTGCCGCGCTTTCGAAGGCCAAGGAAATCGGCCAGAAGATCACGGCGATTGCCGACTTCCGGCCGGCGGACTTCAAGCCCCGCATCGGGCTCCAGCTCGGACTGACCGATCCGGTCTGCGGGCAAATCATGGGCGATACGGCGGAAACGCTTGCCCGCGAGTTCCACCTTTCGCGCGAACTCCAGGATGCTTTCGCCGCGGGCTCCCATCGCAAGGCGCTCGCCGCCATGCCTCGTCTGATGGAAGAAATCGCTCCGGTCCATCTGTCCGGCAAGGCGGTCACCCGCGACAATGGCATCCGCGAGGACTCGACGCCCGAGAAGCTCGCCAAGCTCCGGCCGATCTTCGATCGCCAGAGCGGCAGCGTGACGGCCGGCAACAGCTCGCAAGTCACCGATGGCGCCGTGGCGCTGCTCGTCGGCAGCGAGCAAGCCGCAAAGGCACTCGGCATCGAACCGCTCGGCCGCCTCACCGGCTACGCCTACGCCGGTTGTGATCCCAAGCGCATGGGGCTCGGTCCGGTCCACGCCATCGCCCGCCTCGGGCGCTCGCCGGACGACGCCGACGTCATCGAGATCAACGAGGCCTTCGCGGCCCAGGTCCTTGCCGTTCTCGACGCACTGAAAGAACCCGGCAAGTGCGGACTCGCCATGCCACCGGTCGAGATTCCGCCCGAGAAACTGAACCGCCGTGGCGGCGCTATCGCGCTCGGACACCCGGTCGGCGCCACCGGGGCCCGCCTTGTCCTCACCGCCCTCCATCAACTCCACGAAACCGGCGGACGCCACGCCCTCACCACCCTCTGCGTCGGCGGCGGCCAAGGTGCCGCCCTTTGGCTCGAGCGCCCATGATCTGCTGCGACGAACCACCCAACGCCATGCCCCACTTTCACTTCCAGCCCAATGGCACTCACGGCGTTCTCACCTTCGACCGCGAAGGCTCCTCCGCGAACATCTTCGACCGGCCCGCCTTGGTCGAACTCAACGAAAAGCTCGATGCCCTCACCGCTCATCCGGAGCTCACCGGCCTGATCATCCGTTCCGCCAAGCCTTCGATCTTCATCGCGGGCGCGGATCTGAAAGTTCTCTCCTCGCTTCAAGGCGACGACCTGCGCGACCTGATCGAACTCGGCCAATCGACCTTTGAAAAACTCGCCCGCCTTCCCTACGTCACGGTCGCCGCCATCCACGGTGCCTGCGTCGGCGGTGGTTGCGAATTGGCCCTCGCCTGCGACTGGCGCGTCGCGAGCGATGCCTCAGTCACCAAGATCGGCCTGCCCGAAACCAATCTCGGCATTCTCCCCGCCTGGGGCGGAACGACGCGCCTGCCCCGTCTCATCGGCTTGCCGGCCGCGCTCCCCATCATCCTCGGCGGCAAGGTCCTCGCGGCCGGGGCGGCCAAGGCGAAGGGCCTCGTCGATGCCGTGGTTCCCCGGGAGAACCTCGATGCCCACGCCCTCACCTTCCTCGCCCGCGGCAAGCGGAGGACGAAGTCGTTCTTCCACCTCCACAATCCGATCTCCGTCGCCATCATCGGCGCCAAGGCTCGTGCGGCGTTGCACGCGAAGTCCCGTGGCCTCTATCCCGGCCCTGAGGCCGCCCTCGATGTGGCATTGGCCTCGTGCAGCGGACCGGTCGAGGAAGGATTTCGCCGCGAGAAGGAAGCCATCTTGAAACTCGCGGCGCGACCGGAAACACGGCAACTCTTGCGGCTGTTCTTTCTCCAGGAGCGGGCCAAGAAGCACCGCGTCGTCGCCGCCGAACCGCGCAAGATCGACCAGTGCGCAGTCATTGGCGCCGGCGTGATGGGGGCTGGCATTGCCTATTGGCTCAGCACCCGCGGTCACGACGTGATCTTGCGGGATCTCGACGATGCGGCTCTCGCCCGCGGCATCAAGTCGATCGCCAAGAACTACGACGAGTCTCGTAGTCGCCGGATCCTCACGCCCACCGCCGCGGCCCGCGGCATGGACCGCATCCACCCCTCCGCGATCCCCGTCCCTCTCGACCGCTGCGATCTCGTGATCGAGGCCGCGGTGGAGCGGCTCGACATCAAGCAAAAGGTATTCGCCGATCTTTCCACCCGCGTCCGCCCGGACACCATCCTCGCGACCAACACCTCGGCACTGCCGATCCATGAACTCGCCGGCGTCGTCAGCCATCCGGAGCGACTGGTCGGCTTGCACTTCTTCAATCCGGTCCATCGCATGCCCTTGGTCGAGGTCGTCCGCACCACCACCACCTCCGACGAAACCCTGGCCACCGCGGTGGCCTTCGTCCGCTCCTTGGGAAAGCTCCCCGTGGTGGTGCGCGATTCTCCCGGCTTCCTGGTGAACCGCATCCTCATGCCCTACCTGGTCGAAGCGGCGAGGATCTTCGAACGCGGGGGCGACCCGAAGGTCATCGATGATGCGATGCTTGACTTCGGCATGCCAATGGGTCCGCTGCGCCTGCTGGATGAAGTCGGCCTCGACGTCTCCGCCCACGTCGCCCGCACCTTGGCCGACGCCTTTCCCGACCGTATGGGCGTTCCCGATCTGCTCCGCAGGCTCATCGATCAAGGCCAACTCGGCCGCAAATCCGGCGCGGGCTTCTACATCTACGACCGCAACGAAATCTCGCCCAACCCCGCCGCGCTCGCGTTGCGGACCGGCAATCAGCCGACGCCTGCCGATGTGGCGACCCAGCTTGCCCACTCAATGAGCGAGGAAGCGAGGCTTTGTCTCAACGAGCGCATTGCCGAAACCGCTGACGACATCGACCTCGCGATGGTTCTTGGTACCGGCTACGCGCCGTTCCGCGGCGGGCCGCTGCAGGATGAACTCAAACACCCCACTTGAGCCATGCACGCCACCCTGATCGACACGAGCAAGATGTCCGCCGGCCAGCGTGCGGCGCTGGAACTCGCGGAGTCGTCACGCGACACCCGCGAGCTATCCGGCTTCGCGGCCTCGATCTTCGATGGGTCGCCGGACTTCTCGCTCATCTTCCCCTTCCCGCATCAATCCACTGCCGACCAAGCCGAGGGCGATGCCTTCATCGGGAAGCTCGGCGCGTTTCTCCGCGACCACACCGACCCCGATGCGATCGACCGCGACGGCGAGATCCCCGATGCCGTGTTCGATGGCCTCGCCAAACTCGGCGCCTTCGGCATCAAGATCCCGAAAGACTACGGCGGTCTCGGCTTGTCGCAGACTAACTATTCGCGTGCCGCGATGCTATTGGGCGGCCACTGCGGCAACCTCACCGCCCTGCTTTCCGCCCATCAGTCGATCGGCATTCCACAGCCGCTGCTGGCGTTCGGGACGGAGGAACAAAAGAAGAAATACCTTCCCCAATGCGCGGCGGGTGCCGTGTCCGCGTTCGCGCTGACCGAAACCGACGTCGGCTCGGATCCCGCCCGAATGAAGACCTCGGCGCGGCTTTCCGACGATGGCAGCCATTGGATCCTCGACGGCGAGAAGCTGTGGTGCACCAACGGCCTCAAGGCCAAGCACCTGATCGTGATGGCCCGCACGCCCTTGCCGGACAAGCCGAATGCCATCACCGCTTTCATCGTCGAAGTCGCTTGGCCGGGCGTGGAGATCGTTACCCGCTGCCACTTCATGGGGCTGAAGGCACTCTACAACGGCGTGATCCGTTTCACCGGCGTGAAGGTGCCCCACGAGAACGTGGTCCTTGGCGAGGGCAAGGGCCTCAAGGTCGCACTGACCACCTTGAACACCGGCCGGCTCACCTTGCCTGCCGCCTGCGTCGGGCTGCTGGAGCGCTGCCTCGACATCGCCGTGCCTTGGTCGCGCGAACGCGAGCAGTGGGGCCAGGCCATCGGCAAGCACGAGGCCATCGCCGGCAAGCTCGCCGACCTCGCGGCGGATGCCTTTGCTACGGAATCCCTCGTACTTTACACCTCGGCCTTGGTCGATGCCGACAAAAAGGCCGACATCCGTCTGGAAGCCGCCATCGCCAAACTGTGGGGCACGGAAGCGGGCTGGCGCGGCGCCGACTCGACCATGCAGATCAAGGGTGGTCGCGGCTACGAAACCGCCGACTCATTGCGCGCCCGCGGCGAGCGACCGGATCCGATCGAGCGGCTGCTGCGCGACAGCCGGATCAACACCATCTTCGAGGGCTCCACGGAAATCATGCACCTCTTCATCGCCCGCGAGGCGCTCGATCCTCACCTCCGCCGGGGAGCGGCGGCCTTGGACACCCGCAAGCCCCTGTCCGAGCGGGCCAAGACCGCCCTGCGTGCCGGACTGTTCTATGCCGGCTGGTATCCCAAGCGTTGGCTGCCGCTGTCACGAGGCATCCCGTCGAACTTGGATCCGGAATTGCGCCGGGGCTTGACGAAAACCGCGGGCCTCAGCCGCAAGCTGGCCCGGACTCTTTTCCACGCCATGGCGCGCAATGGCCCGAAGCTCGAACGCCGCCAGCTCCTCTTGAGCCGGCTGGTCGATGCCGGGTCCGAACTGCTCGCCATGAGCGTCTCCGCCGCGAGGGCCCATTCGCTCGGCGATGACGCCTCTCTACAGACCGCGCGCTTCATCTGCCATCGCGGCGAACAGCGGGTGAAGGCGCTGTTCGCCGAGGCATCTCACAAGCGGGACGCCGAAGCCTACCGGCTGGCGAAACGATTGATCTCCTGACGATTACTTGTCCGCCGTGGCCAGCGTGCCATTCACCTTGATCGTGCGGTCGATCTCAAAGGTCACGTAGGTGACCCGCTCCGGGCGACGCTCGTCGAACGGCGTGACGGTCAGCACCTCGATGGTGTAGGTGCCGTCCTCCTTGATGTCGGCTTCGCTCACGGTCAGGGGCACCACGGCATCTTGTGGGGCATAGGTGTTGAATGAGACCACCGACGATCCGATGATTCTGCCGCTGGTTCCGAGCGCGGGCTGGCCCTTGTAGATCTGGGCGTAGGTGACGCTGTCGGGATAGAGGTCGTTGCACACCACCCGGGCATGCGGACAGATGCGGCGCACAGGGCGACCGCACGGAGGGGGATCCGGGGGTGCATGGCTGATTGTGGGGGTGAACCGGAGACGTGACAGGGGACACTGTCGCGAACCAGGTGGGGGGCGGTCCGGAGGAGGTGGGACTCTTTGTGCGGAACCGAGGGGGACTTCCTCTTTGGGGGATTGCGGTGGGTGCCGCGAAATCGGGGGATTTTCCGGCGAACCGGAAATGTCAGGAGAACTGAGTAGCGGAGTTCTATTGGATTTCCCCCCGGCTGAAGAAGATACGGCGTGAACCAATGATTTATGGGCCAATAAATGATGTCCGTGAACGCCCGTGCTTGAGGGTTTTCCCCGGTGCCGATCCGGTCTTAGCTCCCGCCGTGCTTCATCGACTGTTCCCCTGCTCCGCCGTTGTCGTGCTTTCCCAATGCGCCAGCGGACCTCACCTCACCATCCCCGGTCCCGCTCCCACGGTGCGGCGGATGGACGCCATTGAGACCGCTTACACCTACAACCGCCTCGAATGGCAGCCACAGGAGCGCCACCGGCGGCATGGACGCGACAAGGACGGAGTGCTCGTGCACACGCCCGACAGAACGCTCTCGAGCCACGGCTTTGCGAACGGCTGGTGGCAGACGGGCAAGGTCGCACGGGGGATGGCCTATCAATGGGGGGGCTTTGATACCCCGAAGCAATTCCTCGCCTCCCTCGAACGCGGCGAGGCCGCAGGGGACATCTCCACGCCAGAGAAGCGACGTCTCGGCGACGCGGCGACTAGCAAGGAGGCGTGCGGGATCGACTGTTCGGGCTTCGTCTCGCGCTGCTGGCGGCTCCCGCGTCCCCATTCGACCAAGGAGTTGCCATCCATCTGCGACAAGCTCCAGAGCTGGGACGACCTGAAGCCCGGCGACATCCTGCTCAACGACCGTCACGTGGTGCTGTTCGCCAAGTGGGCCGCTCCTGACACCTCCTTGTATGCCTATCAAGCCGGTCCCCTCCCCGTGTGGCGGGTGAATGTGGCGGAGATCCGGAAGGACTACTTGTTGGAGCGCGGCTATCAGCCCTGGCGCTATCGCGGGATCCGCGATTAGGACGATGCCGCCGGCAGCCTGACCGTAAAGCAAGCCCCCTGCCCAAGCTAGGTTTCCACGGCGATCGTTCCCCCTTCGGCCTCAACGAGGCCGCTACAACCGCTGAAGGCAGCCTTTCGATCTACGTCGAGGCGAAGGCCGAACGAGGCTTCTACAAGGTCTCCTTCCGGGTTCCGGGAGCGAATACCGGAACGCCTTGAACAACGCGCGGCATGCAGTCTCTGGCGACGTCACTGCTGGTGATTGGGTCGCGTAGCGACCAAGGAGGGTAGCCGTGGACTTCAGTCCACGGATCGAGCGGGCGCGCCGATGGTGTCGCGTCGCGACACAGGAATCCGGGCAACGGGGACTCGACTCCAGCAAGAGGCCTCGCCCGTGACGATTCAGGTGTCGCTACGCGACACGCGTCGCCTCGGCCTCTTACCGTGGACTGAGGTCCACGGCTACTGTCCTTGACCACCACGTGGTCTCCGGAGCGCCACCATCCGCGCTCGCAATATTAGAACCAGAACCGCGTAATTTATGAGAGGATGTCCTTGATCACCTTTGCCGGCTCCACGCCGGTGAGGCGTTGGTCGAGGCCTTGGAACTTGAAGCTGAGCTTCTCGTGGTCCACGCCGAGGAGATGCAGGATGGTCGCGTTGAGGTCGCGGATGTGCATCGGGTCCTTGACGATGTTGTACGAGAAATCGTCGGTCTCTCCATACACGGCACCCGGCTTCACACCGCCGCCCGCCATCCACATCGAGAAGCAGCGCGGGTGATGGTCGCGGCCGTAGTTGTCCTTCGACAGCCCCCCTTGCGAATAGACCGTGCGGCCAAACTCGCCGCCCCAGATGACCAGCGTGTCGTCAAGCAAGCCGCGTTGCTTGAGATCCGCGATCAAGGCCGCCGTCGGCCGGTCGATGTCCTCGCACAGGATCTTCATGCGGTTCGGCAAGTCGCCATGGGTATCCCAGCCGCGATGGAAGATCTGGGTGAAGCGCACCCCGCGCTCCGCCATCCGGCGCGCCATCAGGCAATTGTAGGCATAAGTGCCGGGCTCCTTCGCCTTCGGCCCGTACATGTCCCAGACCGCCTGCGGTTCGCCCGACAGATCGGTCAGTTCCGGCACCGACGCCTGCATGCGGAAGGCCATCTCGTACTGGGAGATGCGGACGTTCGTTTCCGGATCACCGATGCGGTCATGGAGCTGGCGGTTGAGATCGTTCACGCCATCGATCATCGCGCGCCGCAATTCGCGGCTGACGCCCTTCGGATTGGAAAGGTGGATCACCGGATCCCCGCCGGAACGCAGCGCCACGCCGGCATGCTCCGGCGAGAGAAAGCCGGACGACCACAGTCGCGACGACAATGCCTGAATGTTCACGAACAGCGGCAACTTCGACGTCAGCACCACAAAGGTCGGCAGATCCTCGTTCATCGAGCCGAGGCCGTAGGAAATCCACGAACCGATCGATGCCTTGCCCGGCACCATGTTGCCGGAGTTCATCAGCAGGATCGCGGGCTCATGGTTGATTGCCTCGGTGTGCAGCGACTTCAGCACCGCGAACTCATCGGAGACCTTGGCGATGTTCGGAAAGAGTTCGCTGACCCAATGCCCCGCCTGCCCCTTCTGCTGGAAATTGAAAACGCTCGGTGCGATCGGAAAGCGTGCCTGCGATGCGGTCATGCCGGTCAGCACTTGGCCACCTCTAACAGACTCCGGCAGGTCCTGGTCGAAACGCTTCACCAGCTCCGGCTTGTAGTCCCATGTTTCGAACTGCGACGGCGCGCCCGCCATGAAGAGGTAGATCGCGCGCTTCGCCTTCGGCGCGAAATGCGGAAGCATCACGCCGGGATCACCACCCGAAGCAAGGGCGGACTGACCCGACATCAGCTTGGCGAGACCTGCCCACGCGAGCACCTTGCCGGAACGGCCGAGAAACTGACGCCGCGTGGCGAGTTCGAGCCACCGTTGCTTGAGTGCGACCGGCACGGGGAGGTCGAGCACGGAGGGACCTTCGCCCGAGAAATCGGAACAGGGATGCAAGAACGGCTTCATTTGGTCACGTACTCGTCGAGGTTGAGGAACTGGTTGGCCACCATCGCCCAAGTGGCGATTTCCACCGGCGGGATCGTCGCATCCGCGGGCGAGTCCCCGGTGGCGAGCAAGGCGGTCGCATCATCGGGGCGCTCGGTGAAGTGCTTGCGGAAGCGCTCCACGCTTCGCGACAAGGCCTCCATCTCGGGCGTGGCGAGGCTTCGGGAAAGAGTTGCCCGTGCCATGAAGTCGATGCGCGTGGTGTCGTGCGCGCCCGTCTTGATTGCCCGCTCGGCGAGCTTGCGCGCGGCCTCCACGAACTGCGGGTCATTCATCGTCACCAGTGCTTGCAGCGGCGTGTTGGTCCGCGTGCGGCGCGTGCACACGACCTCGCGCGCCTGCGCATCGAAGGTCTCCAGCGACGGCGGCGGAGCGAAGCGCTTCCAGAACGCATACATCGAGCGCCGGTAGAGGTTCTCGCCCTTGTCGGCTTGATACTGCTTGGTATTCGACTCGGGCATCGACACCGCCTCCCAGATGCCGGGCGGTTGATACGGTTTCACGGGCGGGCCGCCGGTCTTCTCCACCAGCAAGCCGGACGCTTGCAACGCCGTGTCGCGCAGGACTTCCGCATCCATGCGGAACCGCGGGCCGCGGGAAAGCAGGCGGTTCTTGTCGTCCTTTGCCAGCTTGTCGTCCTTTGCCAGCTTGTCGGAAGTGACCGCCGTGCTTTGCCGATAGGCCGCCGAGGTCAGCATCAGCTTGTAGAGCCTGCGCATGTCCCAGCCCGACTCCCGAAAGTCCACCGCCAGCCAATCGAGCAATGCGCCGTGGCTCGGCCGCGTGCCCATGATGCCGAAGTCATCGGCCGTCTCCACGATGCCGGTGCCAAACACCTCCTGCCACATCCGGTTCACCGTGACCCGGCCTAACAGCGGTTGATCCTCTTGCAGCAACCACTTCGCGAGCCCGAGGCGGTTCGCCGGCAGGCCGTCTTTCATCGGCGGCAGGAAATGCGGCGTGGCCGGGGTTACCCGCGCCTTGCGGGAAGTGTAAACGCCGCGGTCGAGAACGTTGGCATAGGCGGGAGCCTCGCGCTCCTTTGCGACCATCGTCGGCACGCCGCCCTTGGTGATCTCCCCGATCTCGGCATCGATACGCGCGAGCTCCTCTTTCAATCGCACGGCATCGGGATGGGCCGTGTTCAGGAACCACCGGTCCAGAATGATGAAGCGCTCGTCGCTCGTCCACTTCGCCGGGTCGGGTTCGCGGGCGATGATTTCCGCCGCCAGATCTTCGAACGGCATGCGTGCGAATTCCTCGGGCGAAAGCGCGCGGCCGTAGAGCCGCAGATCCTGATAGCGGCTTTCCCGCAACGGCTGCTCGTCCTCGCGGCGGCCGACATGCATCCGCGCGTCCGTCCGGATCGTTTGTCCCGGCTGCAGCGAATCGTGGGTGATCCTCAGCGGCACCTGCTTGCCATCGATGAACAACTTCACCCCCGCCGCCTTCGCCGACCCGTCGTAGGTGAAGCCCACGTGACGCCACACGCCGCGCGGGAACGGGTCGCTCTCCACGCGAATCGCATGCTGCGGCCACTGGTGGATGATGTGGATGACGTACTTGCTCCCGTCGCAGAAGAGATCCCAGCCGCGGTGAGCCATCCGGTTGCTATCGCCCATCCGCGAGACGATCCCTCCCGTGCCGGTGTCCTGGTTTCCGGTCTTCATCCGCGGCATCGTCCAAAATGAAAGCGAGAACGGTTGATCGGCCTCGAAGTCGCCCTGGTCCGGAAGCGCCAGGCGGCTGCTGATGTCCATCCGCATCGATGGCCACAGCCACGAGTCCTCGCCCCAAACGAGCGGATTGGTATCGACTTGATAGCTCTTCGTCTTCGCTCCGGGCGCACTGTTCGCCACGGTATCGCCCTTGCCCTCGTCGAAGCGGAAGCGGAGTTGCAACGCCTCCGGCGACACCGGCACCGCCTTCAAGCCCGACTCCCGGCGTTGGCGGAACTCGGACTCCGCGTTTCTACGGTGTTCCTCGTACTTCGAGGCCGGCTCGTGGCGGCGGGCGATCGCGCTCTCCAGCGCCGCGACCTTGTCGGCCGGGGGAATCCGCAGCACCGGCGCGGGATCCTGGATGTTCTCGTCCCACGACTTCTCCGCGGTGTTGTTGAAAAAGGCGCCGAGGCTGTAGAAGTCCTTGGTCGAGGTCGGGTCGAACTTGTGGTCGTGGCACGCCGCACAGCCGACGGTGAGTCCCATGAAGGCCGCCCCGAAGGCTTCGGTCCGGTCGCGGGTGTTGTTGACCTGGATTTCCTCCGGAATGGTGCCGCCCTCGTTCGTTGAAACATTCGCCCGGATGTAACCGGTGGCCACCAGTTCATCGACCGTGCGCGCCGGAAGCAGGTCCCCCGCGAGCTGCTCGGTGACAAAGCGGTCGAAGGGCTTGTTCTGCTGGAACGACCGGATCAGGTAGTCGCGGTAGGGCCAAATGGAGCGGACGTTGTCGAAATGCAGGCCGTGGGTGTCGGAGTAACGCACGTAGTCGAGCCAGTAGCGCGTCCGATGCTCGGCGTAGCGCGGCGAGGCGAGCAACTTGTCGAGATACGCCTCGTAGGCGGCATCGGTCGGATTCGCGGCGAAGGCATCGACGTCGGCCGGATCGGGAAGCAGGCCGGTCAAATCGAGCGACGCCCGGCGGATGAGCACCCGCGGATCCTCCGCCGGTGCCGGCGTCAGGCCCTTGGCCTTGAGCTTCTCGAAAATGAAGCGGTCGATGGCGTTGCGCGACCATGTGTCGCCAGCGAGCCGCGGCGGCGACTTTTTCACCGGCGGCACGAAGGCCCAGTGCTCCTCGAACTTGGCACCCTCGCGGACCCAGCGCTCGATTAGCTCCAACTCGGCCGGCTTGAGCTGACGATGCGCCTTGGGCGGCGGCATCCGCTTGTCCGGGTCGGTGCTGCGCATCAACTGGATGATCAGCGAATCCTCGGGCCTGCCCGGGACAATCGCCGGCTTGCCATTCGAGCGCTTCGCGAGCGCGAACTCGGGCCGGTCCAGCCGCAAGGGTTCGTCCTTCGGCTCGCGGGTTCCGCTGTCCGGGCCGTGACAGTGGTAGCAGGTCTCCGACATCAACGGCTGGATGGCGTCGTTGAACGAAACAGGCTCTTCTGCTCCGGCCGCGTGAAGCGACAGGATCAAGAGGACTTGGGTTGGAAGCGGGCGCATCGGGTCGCACAGGAACGTCGCGGAATGGGCCGAAATTTCGGCCGGCATACCTGTAATATTCCCTAGGAGCATCCACCCGGATGCCTCCTTTCGCCACTCAACAGTTGCGAGGATCTCCCGCCCGATTGGCCACCGGCCCCGAGCACGATGTCCTATTCAGTCAAGACGCCCGTGCTAAAGTGACGGGTATGACTCGTGTTTGCGATCGCATCGACCGGTGCCGCCATTTCCGCCCTTCTGACGCCGAACTGCCCGAAGAGGCGATCGAATTGGCCGCCGAACTCCTGCGTGAAGCCACACGCGGCCAGCGCCTCGGCGAAAAGCTGCAGGCCCGCCAGATGGCGGCGATGATGGACGATGCCCCGGGCAAGGCCTTCACTTTCGCGATGGCTGACCAGGTCTTCCGCCCGCCGACGGCAGCACGCGAGGCGAAGCGCTTCCGCGACCTGATCGAAGACTACGGAGTCCCGCATTACCTGCCGCTGCCGGCCCGGGTCGCGATGCGCGCCGGCGAGATCGCCTCGGCCGCCGCGCCCGAGATCGTGATGCCGCTGGTGGCGGAAAAGATGCGCCAGGAAAGTTCGTCAGTCATCCTTCCGGCCGAGGAGGAGAAACTTCGCCGGCACCTTCGCCGCCGCCGCGATGCCGGAATGCGGATGAATCTCAACCAGCTCGGCGAAGCCGTGCTCGGTGAGGAGGAAGCGAATCACCGCCTCGAAGCGAATCTCGCCCGTCTCGCCGATCCGGAGACCGACTACATCTCGGTGAAAATCTCCGCGATCTTCAGCCAGATCCATCTCGTCGCCGTCGATGAATCGTCGGTCGAGATCAAGAAGCGGCTGCGCGAACTCTACCGCGCCGCGATGAAGTCCACGCCGGCGAAGTTCGTGAACCTCGACATGGAGGAATACCGCGACCTGCGCCTGACCTGCGCCGCCTTCCGCGAAGTACTAGACGAGCCGGAGTTCCGGACTCTCGAAGCCGGGATCGTCCTCCAAGCCTACCTGCCGGATGCTTGGCCGGTGCAAAAAGAGCTGAATGCCTGGGCGCTCAGGCGCGTCGATGCCGGCGGTGCGGGCATCAAGATCCGCATCGTGAAAGGCGCCAACCTTGCCATGGAAAAGGTGGACGCTGAGGTCCACGACTGGCCGCTCGCACCCTACGGCTCCAAGGTCGAAGTGGACGCGAATTTCAAGCGCATGCTCCACGAAGGTTGCCGCAAGGAAGTCGCCCGTGCGGTGCGGCTCGGAGTGGCCAGCCACAACCTCTTCGACATCGCCTACGGCCTGCTGTTGCGCGCCCGTGAAGGCGTCGAGGATCGAGTGGAATTCGAAATGCTGGAAGGCATGGCCAACCATCAGGCGCGCACCGTGCGCGATGCTGCCCAAGGGCTGCTGCTCTACGCCCCGGTGGTGAAGCGCGAGGACTTCCACAGCGCGATCGCCTATCTCGTCCGCCGCTTGGACGAGAACACCTCACCGGAAAACTTCCTCCACGATCTCTTCGGCATGAAGCCGGGCGACGCCGCATGGGAGCGTCAGAAGAAGCGCTTCCTCGATGCCTGCGCGATGATCGGCAGCGTTACCTCCGGTCCGCGGCGCGTGCAAGACCGCACCACGGAAGCCCGGCCGCCGGTCCCGCTCGACCAACCTTTCCACAACGAGGCCGACACCGACTGGTCGCTCCCCCAGAACGTCCGCTGGGCCCGCGAGAAAGTGGAAGCGATGCGGAAGGCGGAGCCGCCCTTCGTCCCCCTTCAGATCGGTGGCCAAACCACGGAAGGCTCCGCGACGGCCGATGGCAGCGATCCCTCACGTCCCGGCCACGTCGCCTACCGTCACGCGCTTGGAGGACCGGAAGACATCGAACGCGCCTTGCAGGTCGCCGTTTCCGCCCGCGAGTCGTGGAAGAACCTCGGCTGGCAAGGCCGCTCGGAGATCATCGCAAAGGTCGCGTCCGTGATCGCCTCGCGTCGCGGCGAGGCCATCGCCACCATGGTCCTCGATGCCGGCAAGGCGGTGACGGAGGCGGATGCCGAGCTGAGCGAGGCGATCGACTTCGCCGACTACTATGCCCGTAGTTTTTCCCGCGAGGGCACCTTCGACGGCGTCGCCTGCGAACCGCTCGGCACCGTGCTGGTGACCCCGCCGTGGAATTTCCCCTACGCGATTCCCTGCGGTGGCATCCTCGCAGCGCTGGCCGCGGGTAACACCGTGATCCTCAAGCCCGCGCCCGAGACGGTGCTGACCGCGTGGGAGATGGTGAACTGCCTGTGGGAAGCCGGCGTGCCCCATGACGTGCTGCAATTCCTCCCCTGCCCCGACAACGAAATCGGTCGCTCGCTCGTCACCGATCCGCGTGTCGATGCGGTGGTCCTCACTGGTGCCTATGAGACCGCGCGGATGTTCCTTTCGTGGAAGCCGGAGCTGCGCCTGTTCGCGGAAACTTCCGGCAAGAACGCGCTGGTCATCACCGCTTCCGCCGATCCTGATCTCGCGGTGAAGGATCTCGTGAAGAGCGCCTTCGGCCACGCGGGCCAGAAGTGCTCGGCTGCCTCGCTCGCCATCGTTGAGGCGGAAGTTTACGACGATCCCGGCTTCCGTCGCCGCTTGCGCGATGCCGCGGCTTCGCTGAAAACCGGGCCGTCGTGGGAATACGATTCGATCGTCACCACCATCATCCGCGAACCGGGCGACGCCCTGAAGCGGGCTCTCACGACGCTTGATCCCGGTGAAGAATGGCTGCTTGAGCCACAAATGTTGAACGGAAATCCCTGCCTGTGGTCACCGGGCATCAAGCTGGGCGTCACGCCGGAGAGTTGGTTCCGCCGCACCGAGTGCTTCGGCCCGGTGCTCGGGCTGGTCCGCGCCAACAACCTCGACCATGCGATCCGCATTCAGAACGATTCCGACTTCGGCCTCACCGGCGGCATCCATGCGCTCGACCCAGCGGAAATCGACGAGTGGCGCGACCGCGTCGAAGTCGGCAACGCCTACATCAACCGCCCGATCACCGGCGCGATCGTCCAAAGGCAGCCCTTCGGCGGCTGGAAGCATTCGTGCTTCGGCCCCGGCGCGAAAGCGGGCGGCCCGAACTATGTGTCGCTGTTCGCCACATGGCGGAACGATGGCCTCCCACAGCTTCGCGAAGCGCCCGCGCCCGGAATCATGGAACTGCTGCAAGCGCTTGCACCGATCGTTTCTTCGAACGAACTCGAAGCCGCCGCCGGCAGTGACGCGTGGTGGATGAAGCATGAGTTCGGGATCGAGCACGATCCGTCCGCGCTCGAATGCGAGGCGAACGTCTTCCGCTACCGCCCCTTCTCGCGCTGCCTGATTCGTGCGAACGACACGACGGATGCCACGGCCATCGCCCGCATGCTCATCGCCGCCCGCGCCGCCAAGGTCGGAATCGAGCTGTCGTTGCCGCCGGGTCGCGAATTTCCTTTGAAGGAAATCGTGGTGCGCCACGAGACCGAAGAGGCCCTGGCAAAGCGCTTGGCGACCGCTCGCTATGACGTGCTGCGTGCTCCGTCGCCCGCTCCATCCCTTGTTGCAGCAGCGATCCAGGCCGGTGTCCGGATCGTCACCCACCAGCCCGTATGGTCAGGAAAGCCCGAACTTCCGGCATTTTTCCGGGAGCAAGCAGTCTCGGAAACCCGTCACCGGCATGGATCGGTGTTGCCCCGGCCCGAGGAATTGCGATAGTCCCGTTGCTTCGTCCCGGGTCAGAACCTGGGTGATCTGGGGGGAGAATCCGGGCTCGCCGGGGCGAGGCACTCTTTCAAACAAAAAGCTCACCCGCGTCCGGGTGAGCTTTTGCTTTTGAAGGATGCGGCGCAAAGAGGCGATCACTCCTCTTCGGCCAGCACGGCGATCTTGCCACGCTTCGCGAGGCGACGGCGCCACAGAAGATCGGGACCGCGCAGCACACGGAGCTTGCCCGGCGACATGCGCGAGATCGAGCGGACGGTCTTCGCGTGGGTCGGCACACCGACCTTCGGGCCGCGCGATTTCCGTTTCCGCTTCTTCTTCCTTTTCTTCGCGGCCTTCGTCGCCGGTGCCTTGGCAGCGGACGGTTTGGCGGCTCCCTGCGGCGCGCGGCGGCGGGGCAGCACCAGCGAGTCATCGGCGAAAAGGAGGACGTGGCCTTGGGTAAGCAACCAGAATAGATCGGCAAGCCACTCGGTGCCCGGCTCGGTGGCTCCCTCCGGCAAGACGCCCTTCCACAGGTCGGCGAGCTTGGCGGTCGGGTTCTTCTCCAGCCATTCGACGATGGCCGACGGACGCTCGGCAAGCACGGCATCGGTGGTCAGCGGATGCGGACGGGCGGGGCCGGTGAAAAGCTTGCCCTCGCGCTTGAAGACCGAGAGGTGCTCGCCTTCTAACAAGCGGCAGATCGCCGGGATCAGGATCGCGGGATGCTTGCGGGCGTGCGAACCGGCGATGCGGACGCACGCGAGCAGGCCGGGCGAAAGATCGCGGGCCGGGATGTTGCCGGATACCTCGGCGCTGCGGACTTCCTCGAACACCTCGCCGAAGCGCTTGGTCGCGAAATCGCGCTCGATCTCGCTGCGATCGAAGCTCCACGCGTCATCGCCAGCTTCCTTGAGCCGCCAGCGCACGCGCTTCTTCATCGTCTCCAGCCATGCATTGACCGCCTCTTCGCCACGCTCGGTGCGGACGCGCGAGGCATACACTTCGAACGGCATGTGCGAAAACTGCTCGCGGTGGATGCGGCGCAGCGTGGTCTGATACGAGTGGAAGTTCGGCGGGCCGAGCCACTCGCCGCTCATGCCGCAGCGCGCGACGACCTGGAAATTGCCGGCCGGCGGATCGGTCTCGATCTCCTCGGATTCGTAGAGTTCCTTGGCCGTGGGCGAATGCCAGAAATGCGCGATCGCCTCCTCCTTGGTCAGCCACAGCGACGAGTCGAGCTTGCTCTTGAAGATGGGCCCCACCTTGTCCGAAACGGCGAACTGGAGGTGATAGCGCTCGCGCCCGGCGAGCAGGATCTGGGCGACATCGAAGAGCGAGTAAACGCGGGCGACGTGATGGATTTCCTTCACCACGAGGTGCACTGCCTCCGCTGCCGGAGCGATCGAAACGCGCACGCCTTCCGCCGGCTGGGGAAACTCCCGCGGCCCTTGATCGCGGCCGTGACCCTGATGGCGTCGGTCGCCGTCACGGCGCTGGCGATCATCGCGGCGTCCGGCACCTCCTCCGCCCCCTCGTTGGTCCCGGCGGTCGCCGCCGCGGTCATCACGACGGCCACGGAAATCGCGGTCGCCACGATCCCGCCGCTCGCGCTCGCGCGGGGCTTCTTCGTCACGGTACTCGGGTTGTTTTTTTGCCGGTGCATCGCTCCGGGCCCACGACGGGCCCAGCTCGAATGCGGACAGCAGGCGCTTGGCCAGCTCATCGGAAGGGTCGCTCACGGCGCGGACACTAGCGGCCCCGCGGGAAATGACAAACCCGCCTTGCGACAATTTGAACGAACGTTTCCGCGTGGTTTCCGCTCACTCGACGCCCCGCTGGGCGGCGGCGTGGCCACGTTTTTCATCGACCAGCAGCGTGAGCACCAGCCCGACGGCGATGAAACCGGCTAACAAGAGCAAGGCCTGCGGGCTGCCGGTGGTGTCCTTCACCCAGGCGAAGGGGAAGGTCATCACGGCCGCGAGTTTGATCATGAATCCCCACATCCCGAAGATCTCGGCGGATTTCTCCGGCGGTGCCAAATAGCCGACGAACGCGCGGTTCGCCGATCCCAGCGAGCCGAGGCCGAAGCCTAGCAAGTTCCCGATCACCCACAGCGGCCAGGTTGGATAGCCGCTGCCTCCGTTCGCCGCATGAGACTCGTAAAGGTGGGCGTAGCCGGCGAAGCCGGTCGCCGCGAGCACCCACACGCCGAGCAGCAGGGCCGAGGTGAACCGGTGACCGAGACGGTCCTGGAACAGCATCGGTACCAGGGTCCCGATGATCCCCGAGACCGTCATCACGGCCATGAAGATCACCATTTGCTCGTTCTTGAAACCATACTCGCCGGCAAGCTTGCTGGCGAAGGAGACCACCACGCTCATTCCGGTGGCGAAGAAAAACGAGGCGGCGATCAGCATCGCGAGGTCGCGGTAGCCGCGCAGGTGCTTGAAGGTCTCCCCCATCCGCACGAAGCCGGCGGTGAGCCACGACTTCCCGGCATGGACGGAATGCTCGATCGCCGGTTCGCGCAGCCAAAGGATCGTCGGGATGGTGAAGGCAAGAAACCACAGCCCCGCCATCAGGAAGAACGGCCGCCACTTTTCCGGCGAATCCAGCTTGAAGACGATCATGCTGCCGGCGGTGATGAAGATGAGGATCAGCGCGGCAAAATAAGCGAGCCCCCACGAGAAGCCGCTCACGCGGCCGACTTCGTTCTGGCGGGCCAAAGTCGGAAGGAAACTGGCGAGAAAGTTTTCCCCGATGGCGAAGGCGAAATTCGCTGGAATGTAGCACAACATGGTCAGCCAGATTTGCCCCGGCCGGATAAACGCGAGCCCGCAGGTGAACAGGCTGCAGGTGATGCCGGTGACGATCAGCCCGGCTTTTTTCCATGCGCGCTCGTCGGCTGCCGCACCGGCGAGGGGCGACAGCAGGGCCGCCAGCAGCATGCTGCCGCCGAAGGCCAGCGACCAGAGCCGGTCGTCCTTGGTATCGTCCTGCACGATCACCGCGCCGAAGAAGACCGAGAACAGCATCGTGTTCACGATCAGGGTAAAGGACTGGTTCGCCACGTCGTAGGAGATCCAGCTCCAGATCTGGCGTTGCTGCGGCAGGCCCTTGAGCGGATAGAAACGGCGATCGTTCATGGCGCGGCGACATCCTCGACGGATCGGCGGGCATTGCAATCAAAGTGGTCCGCACTCTCCGAGTGCGGTCGGAGCGACTTGCAAGTCCGCTTCAAAAGGCGGGTCGAACCGGCCTCTCCGCCACTTCCATCCCCGCCGTCGTTCGCACCATTTCCGCACTCGGAGAATGCGGACCCCATTTTTCTCCGTGCCGCACCGCGTGGAACGGTTCACCGTTTGCCGAAACCATCTGCCATGAAGCGACTGCTCCTGTTCCTCGCCCTGCTACCGTCCTGCCAGAAGGAAAAGGCAGCGCCGGCCTCGTCGTCCGCTCCGGCGCAGGTGCCCGGCTTGGAGAAGAAGGACGGCATGGTCCGCTTGGCCGGTGGCACCTACATGATGGGCCACGACGGGTCGTTCGAGACGCCCTATGGAACGAAGACCTTCCCGGAGGAAGGCCCGGCGCACAAGGTGACGGTGAAGGGCTTCTGGATCGACGAGACCGAGGTGACCAACGCCCAGTTCGCCGAGTTCGTGAAGGCGACGAAGTATGTCACCTTCGCCGAGCGCGAGGTGAAAGCGGAGGATTTCCCGGAGGAAGCGCGCGGCAACCTGCCGGCCGAGAAGTTCAACAACGGCTCGATCGTCTTCCGCGAAGACGCCCACGTCGAAGGCGACCCGAACATTCCCGGCCGCTCGATCGAGTGGTGGCGCTGGGACCCGAAGGCGAATTGGCAGCATCCGACCGGCGAAGGCAGCTCGATCACCGGCAAGGAGAACCACCCGGTGGTCTGCGTGATTTACGAAGATGCCGTCGCCTACGCGAAGTGGGCCGGCAAGCGCCTGCCGACCGAAGCCGAGTGGGAATTCGCCGCCCGCGGTGGACTGGAAGAAAAGATCTACACCTGGGGCGACGAGCTGAAACCCGGTGACAAGTGGATGGCCAATTCCTGGCAGGGCGAGTTTCCTAACAAGAACTCCGGCGACGATGGCTTCAAGGGCAGCTCACCCGCCAAGACCTACCCACCGAACGGTTACGGCCTCTACGACATGGCCGGCAACGTCTGGGAACTCTGCAGCGACCTCTACGACCCTGCCTATTTCACCGAGTGCGATCCCCAGAATCCGCAGGGCCCCGACGTCTGGGTCAATCGCGACACCGGCATGAAGGGCGACGGCAAGGTCCATCGCGTGACGAAGGGCGGCTCGTTCCTCTGCCACGTCTCCTACTGCATGCGCTACCGGCCCGCCGCGCGGCATTCGCAGGACAGCGAGTCGCCGACGAACCATACCGGCTTCCGCTGTGTAAGGGATCTCGACGAGACGAAGTAAGGACCGGCCATGAAGGCCATCACGCTGCTCGCGATCTCATCCGCCGGACTCGCGGTCGAGCCCTGCCGCATCGAAATCGTGGACAAGGAAAACGGTTGGCCGGTGCCGCTGGTCGAGCTGCGGACCACCCACGACGCGCGCTATGTGAGCGACAACGCCGGCTTGATCGCGTTGGACGATCCCGAGCTGTTCGATCGCGCGGTGTGGTTTCACGTGAAGGGCCACGGCTACGGGGTGAAAAGGGATGGCTTCGGCTACGAGGGCATCCGTACTTCGCCGAGCGCCGGTGGAACGATCCGTGTCGAAGTCGAACGGCGGAACATTGCCAAGCGACTTGGCCGGCTGACCGGTGCCGGCTTATTCGCGGAGCGGCAGAAGCTCGGCAGTGAAGCACCGGAAAAAGAAAACGGGGTCTTCGGCTGCGATTCAGTGCAGGTGGCGCGGCAGGGCAACGATCTGTTCTGGCTGTGGGGCGACACCACTTTGCCGGGCTATCCGCTCGGCGTTTTCCACTCGACCGCGGCGCGTACGACGGCGCAGCCGATTCCGGAGTTCAAGCCCCCCCTTTCCATCCGATTCTCGCACTTCCGGGATGCCGAAGGAAAAGTGCGTGGCGTGGCGCCGATACCTGGCGAGGGGCCGACATGGCTGACAGGAATGGCCAGCGTGAAATGGAAGGTCGGCCTGCCCGACCGGCTGGTCGCCACCTATGCGAAGATCAAGAACCACCTCGACGAGTATGAGATCGGCCTGTGCGTTTGGGATCCGGATAAGAACGCGTTCGAGCATCATCGCGTCCTCTGGAAAGAAGGCGATGGGGAGAAAGGCCTGATTCCTCGCGGGCACCCATTCCGTTGGAAAGACGAGCGCGGCAAGGAGTGGCTCCTCTTCGGCGACCCCTTTCCCACCATGCGCTGCCCGGTGACTTTCGAAGGCTGGGACCGGCGGGAGTTGTGGGAAAAAATCGCCGCACCGGACTCCCCTCGCTCCGCCGACGACGGCTCGGAAGTGAAACCCCACCGCGGTTCGGTCGCGTGGAATCCGTTCCGCAAGCGCTGGGTCACTGTCTTCACCCAGACTCATGGCAAGCCCTCGGCTTTCGGCGAAATCTGGTATGCCGAGGCCGACTCCCCGCTGGGCCCATGGGGCAAGGCCGTGAAGGTCCTGACCCACGACAACTACACCTTCTATAACCCGCGCATCCATCCGGAACTCACGCCGGATGACGCGAGCTTCGTCGTCTTCGAAGGAACCTACACCGCGGAGTTCGCCAACCACGCGCAGCCGACACCGCGCTACAACTACAACCAGATCCTTTACCGGCTCGATCTCGACGATCCGAAGCTGGCCGCGGCACGGGAATAGCGAACAACCCGCGGAAGGAAGCCGCCACGCCTGCCTTTCCGACCGCGTCGCGGTCGAGGACGGTAGCGGTGGACTTCAGTCCACCGGTCGGCCGGGCAGCGCATGGTGTCGCGTCGCGACACTGGAACCTCATCAGGCAGGTGGTCCGTGGGATGAATCCCACGGCTTGTATCTTCGCTTTGAGCGCCTGAGGTGCTTTCCTGCTCCTCATGC
>CBKZPU010000057.1:0-27600 GCA_966696705.1 uncultured Verrucomicrobiaceae bacterium
ACCTGCCCATCATCGGCCTCGCCAAGCAGCGCGAGGAAGTCTTCTTTCCCGGTCAGAGCGACCCGCTGCTCATCCCGCACGATCGCGGCGCGCTGAAGCTCCTCCAGCGCATCCGCGACGAGGCCCACCGCTTCGCCAACGGCTACAACGCGCTGCTCTACCGCCGGCGGATGAAAGAGAGTCTGTTAGACGACTGCCCGGCCGTCTCGCCGAAGAAGAAGCAGGCGCTGCTGCAGAAATTCGGCAGCGTGGACCGCATCCGGAAGGCGAGTGCCAAGGAAATCGCGGCGATTCCCGGAATCTCGGAGAAGACTGCTGAGGCGATTCTGGAGTGGTTGGGGTGAACGTATGAGGATAGCAGCCCCGACGGTGCGCCATCTGGTCGGGCACTCTCACGAGCTCAGGTGTTCAATAAACCGATCAGGTGTTCCATTTCGAGGGATGATCCATGTCACCCTGTAGCTCCCAGCGCCGCCACCCCCGAGGCTCACGATCATCAGGGTTTTGCCGGACTCGGACAACTCCGCACGGGTAGTTCCCCACCGACCCTCGTGTTCCGGATCACTGAGTTGCTCCTCGGACCACATGAACAATTGGAAGCAATCTCTCCAGAGCGCCTCGGGCAACCCAACCTTCTTCCCGCCCCATATGATGCTGAAGGATTGGATTTCATGACCCGGCACGCCTGCATCCGTCCCTAGCGCCGGCTTTCCATTGACACGGAATGGGTGAGGGCTCTCAGGTGTGGCTGGCTTCCATTCGCCTTCGTAGTTGTTGGTGTTGTATTCCACCTTGTTCTTGGTCCAGTCGAACTTCCGCATCTTGATCGTGATCTCGACCTTTGTCCCTTTGTCCTCAATCGTCTGAGAGTAGGTCATTGGAAAGTCACGATACTCGTCACTCTCTTCTTCCGCGGGGGTCGCTGCGACGAGAACCAGAGCGAGGATGGATGCGTAGGTTGACGTCTTCATATTCTTGGACCGACGGGCGTCGGAAGGCGGGAAATGTTTCCGGCGGGGGAATGGCCAAGAATACGAAACGCCTGATATTCTTCTCTCTCCAATCCCGATTCACCAACGCGGTCGCGCGGGCATCCGTTACGCTTCCACGGTCTTGCGCCCGCCACCCCGAGGCCGGGGGGGCGGTCCAGCTCGCCCGGGCGTCCGCGGCGGAAACGGACGGGAGCCGGTGCTTCCCCTCCGAAATCAAGCCAGGCACGGCCTGCGGAAGCCCGGCATCGCCGCCAAGCAACCGTTGACGATCCGCCCGGGGAGTGGCAGGAAGCAGCCCCTATGAATCCCGAGGACGACAAGGAGCCGGCCACCGCCGTGGAGGAAGATCTTTCCGACGCCCCGGCCGGCGAGATGGACCCCTACGCCGAGCTGGAGGCGGACGTGCTCAAGTGGAAGGAGCTGGCGGTCCGCACGGCCGCCGACCTGGACAATTTCCGCAAGCGCTCCGCCCGCGAGCGCGAGGAGGCGATCCGCTACGCCAACCAGGGCCTTTTGGAGGACCTGCTGCCGGTCATCGATAACTTCGAGATGGGCATGCTGGCGGCCGCGCAGGACAAGAGCTCGATGATTTACATCGGCATGGACATGGTCCGCCGCCAGTTGAACGACTTCCTTTCAGCCCAAGGCGTGACCGAGATCCCGGCCGAAGGAAAGACCTTCGATCCCAACGTCCACGAGGCGATTTCGCAGGAAGACTGCGAACCCGATCAGGACGGCAAGGTGCTGCGGGTGAACCGCCGCGGCTTCATGCTGCGCGACCGACTGCTGCGCCCCGCCGTGGTGGTGGTGGGCAAGGTGGCGTCCCCGGAAACCGACGGAGAGGAAGGCTGACAATGACGACCAAGCGCGATTACTACGAGGTGCTCGGGGTGTCCCGTGACGCCAGCGCCGAGGAGATCAAGAAAGCCTACCGCAAGCTCGCGGTGAAGTTTCACCCGGACAAGAACCCGGGCGACCACGCGGCGGAGGAGAAATTCAAGGAACTCGGTGAGGCCTACGAGGCGCTCAGCGATGCCGACAAGCGCGCGGCCTACGACCGTTTCGGCCACGCTGCCTTCGGTGGTGTCGGCGGCGGGGGAGGTGGCGGTGGCTTCCACGATCCGATGGACCTGTTCTCGCAGGTCTTCGGCAGCGCCTTCGGCGGCGGTTTCGAGGAATTCTTCGGCGGCGGTCGCCGCCAGCGGACCGGCAAGCAGCGCGGCAGCGACCTGCGCTACGATCTGGAAATCACGCTCGAGGAAGCGGCCCGCGGTTCGGAAAAGGAACTCGAGATCGAGCACTACGGACCCTGCGGCACCTGTCACTCCAGCGGTTCCAAGAGCGGCGGCGGCACCAAGCCCTGCTCGACCTGCGGTGGCCGTGGCGTGGTCGCCCGCCAAGCCGGCATTTTCATCCAGCAGACGACCTGCCCGGAATGCCGTGGTGCCGGTGAATCGGTATCCGATCCCTGTGGCCATTGCGGCGGCGACGGTCGCACCCACAAGACCAGCCGCATCAAGATCCGCATCCCGGCCGGCGTGGAAGATGGCACCCGCCTGCGTTCCACCGGCAATGGCGATGCGGGCGTCCGCGGCGGCGCGGCCGGCGATCTTTACGTCTTCCTTCACGTGAAGGCGCACGATGTCTTCGAGCGCGAGGGCAACGACCTCTTCTGCGAGGTGCCGATGCCGTTCAGCACGGCCACCCTTGGCGGCGAGCTGGAGGTGCCCACCCTTGACGGCAAGGCCTCGATCAAGATCCCGGCCGGCACCCAAGGCGGTACCTTGTTCCGCCTCCGCGACCGTGGCGTGCCGGCGCTTTCCGGCGGCAAGAAGGGCGACCTCCACGTCCGCGTGCAGGTCGAGGTGCCGACCAAGCTCAATTCGGAGCAGCAGGAGAAACTCCGCGCCTTTTCCGAATCGATCGGCCAGCACAACTCCCCGATGCAGGAGGGCTTTTTCCAAAAGGCCCGCCGCTTCTTTGATCTCTGAGGGGCATGGCGCGCTTCTTCCTCGCACCGGAATGCTGGGGCGGCGCCGCCGCCCTCACCGGCGACGAGGCGAAACACGCCGCCCAAGTCCTGCGCGCGCGCCGCGGCGACCGGATCACGGTCTTCGACGGCGCGGGGCGCTCGGCTCCGGCGGAGATCCTCGAGGTTTCGAAAAGCGAGATCCGCCTTTCCCTCGGCGAGGCGACTCAGCGCCCGCCGTTGCGGCCGCGCATCCACCTCGCGCAAGCCGTCCCCAAGGGAAAGACGATGGACCTGATCGTCCAGAAGGCCGTCGAACTCGGTGTTGCCTCGATCCAGCCGCTCATCACCCGCCGCACCGTGGTGCAGGTCGAGGCGGACGATGCCGACCGCAAATCCTCCAAGTGGCAGCGCGTCGCCCTCGAAGCCTGCAAGCAGTGCGGGCAGGACCTGCTGCCGGTGGTGGAACCCGCCCGCAGCTTCGCCGGCTGGCTGCCGCAATGCGGGCCCGGCCTGAAGGTCATCGCCTCGCTTTTTCCCGGAGCCCGGCCGCTCCGCGATGTGCTGCGGGCCGCCGGGATGCCGGAAGATGTGACCTTGCTCGTGGGCCCGGAGGGAGACTTCACTTCGGAGGAAGGGGAGAATGCCTTGGCCGCCGGCTTCCTGCCCGCCACGCTCGGGGAGATCATTCTACGGGCGGAAACGGCGGCATTTTTTGGGATTTCCGCCCTCCGGTATGAATTTTCGGGCCTTTGAGCCCCAATAGTTCAGGTGGGTTTGAAAAAATTCCCGTTTGATTGTTAGGATTTACTAAAGGTAAATAGGAATGTGCTGTCCCTTACGACCAGATTTTTCTGGCCGGTCTCTGTCGTGTCCGTGAGCTGCTTGGCCGCGGTGCTCACGGCGCAAGAGCCGGTCGCGACCCGCGGCTTCGAGGTCGATACCTCGGACCGCAATGACGTGGTCGCGTTCTACCAATCCATCTATCAGGCGTCCGAAGGCTACCGCGACCGGCTCGCCTGGACCGGCAACTACACTTCCACCGCCGCCGGTGCGGAAGGAACGACCTCCGCGGTGTTCGCCGGCGATGTCGAGCGGCGCTTGAACTACTTCCGTGCGCTCTGCGGCGTTCCCGCGAACGTGCGGGTCAACACCGGCTCGACGGTCAACATCCAGGCTGCGGACACTTATAAGCCCGACGCCTCCACCACGAAAGCCGCGGCGGCCCAGCGTTCGGCGCTGATGATCGCGCGGACCTATCCGAACAACGGCGGCCTCAGCCACAATCCGCCGCAAAGCAACACCGCGTGGACCGCTGCCGCTTGGAACGCCAACAAGAATGGCAACCTGGCGCTCGGCTTCTACGGCCCGGGCGCGGTCGATGCCTACGTGCAGGAAAATGTGATCGGCATTTCCAACTGGAACGTCGATGTCGGCCACCGTCGCTGGCTGTTGAGCCATTGGTCCACCGATTTCGCCACCGGCGACACCCCGGGGTACTTCAGCGGAAGCACCGTGCGCCCGCCCTCGAACGCGATGTACGTGGTGCCCAGCGCGGCCGACGTGGATTTCGACGTCGATCCGCTGTTCCACTCGTTCCCGGCGGCCGGCTTCTTCCCGGCCCGGCACAATTCACCCTACTGGTCGCTGTCCTTTCCCGATGCCGATTTTTCGGCGGCGACGGTGACCCTGCGCGACGCGGCGATGAATGTGCTGCCGGTGACGGTGGTCTCGCGGCGAAGGGGATTCGGCGACGATTCGATCGTTTGGCAAGTGCCTGCCTCCGCGGCGGTGTTTTCCGTCACCGCCGACACCACGTTCCATGTCACGGTCGCGGGGATCCAAGGCACGGATGTGCCGTCGCAGCACACCTATCAGGTCACCCTGATCGATCCCGAGCGGCTGGACCAGAGCGCGCTGGTCACCGGGGAAAGCTCGCCGCTCGCGACCGGCGCGATCTACCAAGTCAGCGGACTGGAAGGTGTCGAGGAAGTCGAGGCCGGCATGTTCCTGCGCAAGCCGGCCACGTGGACCGAAGGCGCGGAAGATAGCCCGGCACCGCAAGTCACCTCGCAGACCAGTTCCACCTATCCCTTCCGCGCGACCGTCTCCGGTTATGTGAAAAGCGGGACGAAGGCATTCCGCCTGACCTTTCCCACGCGCTATGATCCGCTGATCAATGGCGTCCCGCCGCAGTCTTTCGAACTCGACCGCGAGATCGTGCCGGGTGCCTCCACCTCGCTTGCGTTCCACTACCGGCGCGGGCTGATGACTTCCGCCTCCAAGCTCGCGGTCGAGAGCTCCGCCGATGGCGGTTTGACGTGGACCACTCTCACTACTCTTTCCGGCTCCGGTGCCAGCGGTGACTCCGCGTTCCAAGCGGCTTCCTTGCCGCTGCCTGCGGCGGGCTCGCCGCTGCGCGTGCGCTTCCGCTTCTACCTGTCGGATTCCAGTTCGCCGCTCTATGCGCATGAGGATTACCCGACCCATGCGACGGGGATCTTCATCGACGACATCGCCGTGACCGGTGGCGATTGGCTGGAGCCCGCGGGTTCGGTGAAGGCGGCGGGCCTCACCTCCTTCGCCTTCAATTCCGCCACCACGGGGACCGTGATCGCCTCCGGGCAGACCTGGTGGCTGCGCGCCCGCGCCCACCTCGGCGGAAAGGCCTTCCCGTGGGGCGCGGCGAAGGTCGTCACTCCGCGCGGACCGCTCGAACTCATCGGCAGCACGGCCCCCCCGGTGACCGGCGCGAATTACAGCTTCATTGCCGATCCCGCGGCCACCTCATACCGCTTCGAGGTTTCGGCTCCGGGCGGAGAAGCGTGGACCGAGGGCGCGGAAGCTTCCCCGCCGCCGCAGATTTCCACCCAGACGTCTTCCTCCTACACCGTCCTCAGCAATCTCACCGGCTACCGGAAGAGCGGTGCCCGTTCGTTCCGGCTCGGCCTCGCCACAACGAGCGATCAGGAAGATCTCTTCATGGTCGAGCGCGCTGCCACGCCCAGTGCCACCAGCGCGTTGGAATTCTGGACCCGTCGCGGACCGATGGCGGTGACCAACCGCCTGCACGTCGAGCTCTCTTCCGATGGCGGAGACACGTGGACCTCGATCTGGAATCTGCCGGGCATCAAGAAGGCCGACAAGGCAATGACCCGCCAATCCGTGTCGCTTTCCGCTTGGGCGGGCACGGCGGTGAAACTCCGCTTCGCCCTTCGCAATTCCGGCGGCAAGAACCTCAGGTGGAACGCCAAGAAATCCGGCGTCTGGTTGGATGACATCACTGTGACGGCACCCGCATCCGTGCTGTGGTCGAATGAAACCGCGGTTGCCGCCGGAATCACCACCGTCAGGCTGGATGAGGTCACCGCCGGGCGTCCGCTGGTCGTCGGCCAGACCCTGCAGCTTCGTGTGCGATCGATGTATGGCACCACGCCCGGCGCGTGGGGTCCGGCTCTGCTGGTGACGCCCACGTCCGCGGCCGAGGCGCTCACCGGCTTTGCCGCTTTCCAAGCCTACGAGTATCCATCCGAGGCGCTCGCCTTCGAGGCGGACAGCGACGGCGACGGACTTGCCGACGGGATCGAATACGCGTTTTCCACCGATCCCACTCAACCCTCGGCGTCCGCCGATACGGTCACCGTCACGGTCGATCGCATGGAAATCTTGCGCGACCTGCCGGCCGAACGCGAGGACGTGGACTATCGCGCCGAATGGTCGGACGATCTTGCGGATTGGTCCGGCGAAGGCGTCGAAGTGCGCATCGAAGGTGGCAAGATCATCGCCAGTGCGCCGCGTGGCGGACCGTCGCGCGTGATGCGTTGGGTGCTGCTGGAGAAATGAAAATCTTCAGCGCTGGCACTTCGGGCACCAGTAGGTCGAGCGCTGTCCCATCACCGCCTGGCGGATCGGCGTGCCGCAAACCCGGCATGGCTCGCCTTTCCGCTCATAGACAAACAGCGATTGGCTGAAGTAACCCGGCTCGCCATCCGAGTTCAGGAAATCGCGCAGCGTTGTGCCGCCTTGTTCGATCGACTCGGCGAGCACTTGGCGGATCGCTTCGACCAGCTTCGCCAGCCGCGGCTTCGTCACGCGGGATGCCGGGGTGGCCGGCCGGATCCCGGCGCGAAACAGCGCCTCGCTCGCGTAGATATTGCCGACGCCTACCACGACTTTCGGGTCCATGATCGCCAGCTTGATCGCGACATTGCGCCCGGCGCAGGCGCTCGCCAGATGCGCGGCGGTGAATTCGCCATTGAGCGGCTCGGGACCCAACCCTCGCAGCAATGGATGCTCCAAGGGATCGCCTTCCGGCACGTGCAGGAAGATGCCGAAGCGGCGCGGATCGTGAAAGCGAAGCTGTTTCCCGGAATCCAGGGTCAGCGCCACATGGTCGTGCTTCTTGAAATCCGTCGCCGGATCGGAAAGCCGCAGGCTGCCGGACATGCCGAGGTGCACCAGCAGGCAGCCACCGCGTTCCAGATCCAGGATCAGATATTTCGCCCGCCGGCGCACCGCCGTGAACCGGTCGCCCGCCACCGAGTCGAGCGATTCCGGCACCGGCTGTCGAAGCCCGCGGTGCCGGACAATCACTTCCGCCACCCGGCGTCCAACGAGGTGGGGTTCGATCCCGCGGCGGGTGGTTTCGACTTCGGGCAGCTCCGGCATGCGCCTCACTCTAATCGCCGGCCCGGTCCGTCCACGGGAAAAGTCGAGCTGCCGTCTTGAAATCCGCCACAGCCTCTCCAACATGCTCGGTTCATGGACCGTGAAGCCTTTGCCCTGCCAGACGGCAACCTCTTCTCCGCATGGGACCTCCGCTTCGGCGATTGGGAGCGGCGGCGGGAGAGCCGTCCCTCCTTCGTCCATCTGCCCGACGGCAGCGTGCGGTCGGGCTCGGTCAGCTACACCACGGAGTCGGCGCCGATCCGCTTCTGCGTGTCGAATGGACCGCTCACGACCGGCGCGACGGGCCAGCTTTCCTCGGGCGACGACCGTTTCTACCAAGTTACCGTCGTCGCCATCGAGTGGAAGGCCGACCACCTCTGTGTCAGTGGCACGGCGGTCCGGAATTTCGACTTTTCCGTACCGCAGTGAGCTGATCAGACGACGTGGATGATGCCGCGCTCGCCTTCGAGCTCGACCGGACTGATCGATTCGCACGGCACCTGCATCTTTTGGAACCAGTCGGCCAGTGCCTGGCGGTCGGGAGCTTCCATCACGCAGAAGAGCGTGCCTTCGGAGAGATTGAGGAAGCTCCGGTAAGGCTGGACGACGGGATCGCTGAGCGCGGCGCTGGCGAGTTGGTTGACTTGCTCCCGGTTGATCGCACCGGGCGGGACCTTGTGGCTGCTCATGTAGGTTGGCATGGTATTCCTCCTTTCGCGGGAGAATGAACATGACGCCGGAGTCTGGCGCTTGGCAAACCGGAAAACGCTCGCGACGTGACAGGCGGGTGAAGCTGCGTACGCTCGCCGCGCCATGATCGCGCCGGAGCACTTTGGGTCGGAGGATTCGATGAAATACGTCCTGTTCGGGGAAGACGGAACCAGCACGGAGGACAAGCTTTCCGGTTACACCGGCGTGGTGTCGTGGAGCTACCTGCGGCCGCACTGTGCGAACGGCGTGCTGTATTTCGTCGATCCGGCGCTGGCGCTCACCGAAGTCGGTGCGGCGTTCGCGCACAATCAATCCGCGAAAGTGGAAGCGTGGCTGAAATCCGGCGATCTCGTGAAGATGGGTGAGATTCACGCCGCCCAGTGGGAGAAGGAAGCGCCGGAATTCGAGGCGCTGGTCGTCTCGCCCTTCGTGCTGTGCCGGCCGGTGGCTGGGAGTGAACTGTAGGCGCGTTCGTGAGAACGCGGGTAGCAAAGGTGATGCTGGCTTCTCCCGTTGCTTCCCGCGGTGTCACCACCGCGCCTACGTCAATCAAATGCCCTTCACCAGGAACACGATCTCGCCCTTCGGCGGGTGCGCTTGGAAGTGCGCGAACAACTCCGCCGCGGTGCCGCGGTGGTAGGTTTCGAATTTCTTCGTCAGCTCGCGGGCCACGCAGCAGGGCGCGTCCGGATGTTTCTCCGCCAGCAGCTCCAGCGTGGAAAGCAAGCGGTGAGGGGACTCGAAGAAGATGCTCGAGCCCTCGGTGGCCAGCGACTCTTCCAGGACGGACAGGCGCTTGCCCTTCTTGATTGGCAGGAAGCCGAGGAAGCGGAAGGCGTGGACGGGAAAGCCCGAGCCGACGAGCGCCGTCAGCACGGCGGAGGGACCGGGCAGCACTTCAAAGGGAATGCCTTGCTCGATGCACGCCTGCACGACGCGGTAGCCGGGATCGGAAACGGCGGGCATGCCGGCATCCGTCACCATCGCGACCGTTTCGCCGCCACGCACGGCGTCGAGCAACTCGGGCAGGCGTCGTACTTCGTTGTGCTCATGCAGCGAGACCAGCGGCTTGCCGGTGATGCCCAGCTTCGAAAGCAGCGGCGCGGAATGCCGCGTGTCCTCGCACGCGATGCGGTTGGCTTCCTTCAGCACCTCGATCGCCCGCAAGGTGATGTCGCCCAGGTTGCCGATGGGCGTGGGGACGAGAACGAAGCGGCCGGGAGACATGGATTCAAATGTAGCGACGGTCCATGACCGTCGGAAACTGGCGGCAGCAAGCCGCACCGTGGGATTGCCAATTCGGATTCACAGCGATGCGGCCGATGCCGCCGAAGTGCGACGGTCATAGACCGCCGCTACAGGACTTAGAATCCGTTCGCCAGTCGCGAGATCATCGACTCGCTGGCGCGCTGGAGCGCGTCAGGCAGGGCGTTGTTGCGCGAAGTCTGGAGGTTGGAGTCCACGAAGAAGCGGCTGGTGCCGGTGGAGCTGCCGGAAGCCAGCACCTTCGAGCGGTCGCGGGCGTCGGTCAGCTTCCAGTTCAGGATCACGGTGTTCTGGAGTTCTTCCGGCCGCAGGGTGTCGAGGCGGGTGCTGCGCAGCGGCGTGTATTCGATGCGGTGGACGGTGCCTTCCAGCACGGCGTCCGCCTTGTCGTGGGAGGTGATGCGGTAGGTGCCGTCGATCACGATGGCCTCCGCCGCCGCGCTGGTGGCCAGCGCTTCGGCGCGCGGGTGCAGCGTGTCGTTGTGGAACATCGGGACGCTGACGTTGTGCACGTCACGGAGGATGGCCGGCTTGGCTCCGCCGAGCTGGTAGCCGGCGCAGGAAGTGAAAGCCAGGGCGGAGAGCAGAAGGAGCGGGCGCATGGGCAGGGCAGCGGGTGTTAGTTTCCGAGCGCGGCCAGTCGGGCCTTCGCCTTGTCGTGGAGGTCGCCGGACTTGGTCTTGCGGACGACTTCCTCGTAGTAGAAGCGGGCCGAGCCGATGTCGCCCTTGCGTTCGTAGAACTGGGCGACATTGAAGGACTGCTGGATGTCCTGCCCGCCGAGGTTCGACATGAGCTGGCGGGCCTCGCCGTTCTTCGAGTGGCCGGGATACTGGCGGAGGTAGTCTTGGAAGGCCTCGCGCGCGCGTTCCAGGTTCGCCTGGTCCTGGTTGCCGCGGCGGGCTTCCTCCATCAACACCTTGCCGATGCGGAACTGCGCTTCCGGCGCTTCCTTGCTGTCCGGGAAATCGATCACCACCTCGCGGTAGGCGGCGATCGCCTTGCCCGCGCCGGTCGAGTTGCCTTGGCTTTCCCAGACTTGGCCGATGGTGAACTGCGCCTTCGACGCCTGCGGCGAGCGCGGGGCGTTCTGGCGGACCTTGGCCAGCATCTCGGTGATCTTGTCGTTGGAGATGCCGGACTTGAGGCCGAGGAAGCTGGTCTTCACCTGGCCATCGGCGGCCGATTGGGCCATGCTGGCCTGGCGGTTGAGCGCCTTTTCGTAGAGGTTGCTGGAGTTGTAGCGGCTGATGAAATCCTGGTAGGCGTCGAAGGCCTCGCGGATCTTGCCGTCTTGCTCCAATAGCTCGCCCTGGCGGAAGCGGGCATCCGGCGCCTTTTGGGCGATCGGCATGGTGTCTGCGAGTTCGTCGTAGAGCTTGATCGCCTTGTCGCGCTTGCCGGCGCTTTCGGCGGCCTGGGCCTGGCTGTAGAGGGCCTCGGCGCGCTCGTTGTTGGTGGAGGTGCTGCCGACCAGCGGCGGGAGGTCGGCATCGTCGCCGCAGGAGGCGAGCAGGACAGCGAGGGCGGGCAAAGCGAGGCGAGAGATTCGCATGGCAGGGAAACTAGGAAGTCGGGGGACCGGGCGGAAAGCGAAATTCACGCGGCAGTCAGCAGCCGCCGAGTTCGGCCGAGCGGCGTGCCGCGGTGGTCACCGCCTCGATGAAGGCGGCGCGCATCCCGTGCTTCTCCAGCTCGGCCAGTCCGGCGATCGTGGTGCCGCCGGGCGAGGTGACCTGATCTTTCAGCGCGCCGGGGTGAATGCCGGTCTCGAGCACCATCGCGGCCGCTCCCAGCACCGTCTGGGCCGCCAGTTTCAACGCCTCCGCCCGTGGCAAGCCGGCGCGCACGCCGCCGTCCGCCATCGCCTCGATCATGACGTAAACAAACGCCGGTCCGCTGCCGGACAGGCCGGTCACCGCGTCCATCAGCGATTCCGGCAACTCGACGGCCAAGCCCACGGAGCCCAGCAGCAGCTTCGCCACCTCCGCATCGGCGGCCGTGGCGGCCTTTCCGCGGCAATATGCGGCGGCACCTTTCCCGACCAGGGCCGGGGTATTCGGCATGCAGCGGACCACCCGCACGCCAGCCGGCACGCGGGCTTCCAGCCAGGTAGTGCTCAGGCCGGCAGCCACGGAAATCACCAGCGCCTCGCCCGCGGGCAGGGCGGCCAGCGCGGCTTCGGCCTGATTCGGCTTGGTGCAGAGCAGGTAAGTATCGGCATTCAGCGCGGGGATCGACTCCGCGAAGGTGGCTCCGGTCGCCTTGGCGAAGGCTTTCGCGGCATCCGGATAGGCGTCGCAGCCGCTTACCTTCGTCGCCGGGACCGCGCCCGAGCGGATCGCTCCTTCCACCAGGGCACTGCCCATTTTCCCGCAGCCGATAACGCCGAGTTTCATGCCGCGGCAGACTAGGGCGGGGGACTCGCGGCGGGCGAGCGCCATTTCGGGCATGGCTTCTTGCCGTTCTCCTCAGGACTGCTGGCCCGCACCGGCGCGTCGTGATTTTCCTTGAGGCCGCCCCATCGCGGCACATCGTCGGCGCATGCGTTTTCTGCTGCTGGCTCTCGCGGTTTCGATGGGGTTCTCCGCTGCGGCGGAAGAGGAGGAGGCGGTGCCGGCCGTGGACAAGGTGATTTCCGAACGGCTGAAGGACCTGCCGGAACCCGCGCCCGTGCCGATTCCGAAGGGGCTCACGATGGCGGTGACGACGAGCGACCCGGCGGCGCAGAAGCACGTGCTGGACGGCCTCGCCAACCTCCACGCCGGCTGGGACTTCGAGGCCTACCGGCATTTCTGCGCGGCATTGAAGCTCGATCCGGATTGCCTGATGGCCCACTGGGGGGTGGTCGTCGCGCTGATCAATCCGGAGCCGGACTTGGTGGACGAGCGCATCGCCTCGCTGGAACGGATGGTCTCGCTGGTCAAGGCGGACGCCGGTACCGAGTTGGAGCGGTCGTATGCCTACGCCATCGCCGTCTTCTTCGACAAGGGAGCGCTCGCCGCGGCGGATGCCTTCCGCAAGGTCTCGGACAAATTTCCCAACGACCCCCAGCTCAAGCTGCTGATGGCGGCCTTCGGGCGCTCCGGCTATGACGAGAGCGGCAAGCCGAATCCCGACCAGGAAAAGGCGGAGGCGCTGATCGATGAGATGCTGACCCGCGATCCCGATCATCCGCTCTACCTCTACGCCTACCTGACCATTCGTGCCGAGGCACCGGACTTGCGCGGCGACTTGGCGCGGGCGCAGCGGCTGTGCCAGTTGGCGCCGGGCTACGCGCCGTTCCTGCACCTGCTGGGCCACTACGAGTTGCGCAATGGCAATGCGGCCAAGGCGGCCGAAGCCTTCGCCCGCTCCGCCGAACTCTACCGGGGCTGGATGCAGGCGACCAAAGTCAGCCACGCCGATTGTCCCGGCTGGGTGAAGGCGGAGTGCTACCGGACCGCGGCACTCGCCTCGAAGGGCGACTACGCGAATGCCTTGGCCGCGGCGAAGGCAGTGGCGGCAATCGAGGTCACGCCGGAGCGCGCCAATAGCGAGGGCGGCCAGATCCTGATGTGGGAGGGCCGCACGCTTGCCGCGCGCCTGCTGATGCGCCGCGGCCTGAAGGGTGATGCAGCATTGGCGCTGGACACCCTGCCAGATCCCGAAAAGCAGAAGGCCTACGGCAAGCGCAGCCATGCGGTCTGGTTCTATCAAGGACTCGCTTGCGCCCTTGAAGCCCGCAAGGCGCTGGAGGCCGGCAAGCTTGAGGAGGCCCGCAAGATCACCGACGCGCTCACCCTTCACGGCGAGAGCATGGGCAAGACCCGCCAGGCCGCGAGCGCCGCCGGCGAGCGCTCGTCGTGGACCCGCGGCTACACCGCGCTCGAGATCGCCGCCAGCGAGATGCGTGGCGCGATTGCCATGGCCAGTGGCAAGGAGGGCATGGTTTCCGCCTTCAATTGGTATCGTGCCGCACTCGACCGCCAGACGCCACCGACCCTGCTGATGCCACCGATCACCCTCCTGCCGATGGAAACGCGGCTGGCCGAGTATCACCTGGCCCGCGGGGAGACCCAAGCCGCCATCGACATCCTGGTGGAAGCCCAAGGCAAGCATACCCACGACGTCGAGATCCTGGTCCGCCTTCAAAAGGCGATGGAGACGGCGGGCGAGAAGGAGCAGGCCAAGCTCGTCAAAGAGCAGATCGAGAAGGTGAAGGCCGAGTGAGGCCGCGAGGATTCAGGCGGCATCGGTGCCGCCTTGGCGCCGCCGTTGCCTGACGATCCAGCCCAGGAAGCCCAGCGACACCAGCAGGGCCATGCCGTAGCAGGTGAGCTGGATGCTCTGGCTGATCAGCATCGGCAGCGTCAGGTCTGGATAGATGTTCTCGGGGAACAGCGGCTGCCGGGTTTTCCATACCCACGCACCGGCGGCCAGGCCCGCGATTTCGGTCCCGAGCAAGAGCCATGGCACGATCTTCAGCAGCCGTCCGGGCGCGACTTTCGGTCCGCGGCCGGCCCTGGCGAGGAACAAAGCGGCAAGGCCCAGCCCCAGGCCGGGCCCGATCGAGGCGCGGAACGCCCACGCCGCGGCGAGCAGGGTCAAGTCGGTGATGCCCCACAGCGGATCATGATGGACCGTGAAATGCTCCGGCGAGATGCGGATCAGGTACTGGTCGTGAAGCAGGCAGTAGAGAAAGACCTCCGCCCAGATGCCGAGCACGATGGCATAGGTCACGGAGCGCTTTTCGCGGAGCAAGTTCATGGGCGCGGGAAAGATCGACAGTTCTCGCGTCGCAACGCGAGATGGATTGATTCCATGTCGGAAAGCGGATCACATGTCGTCATGAAAACCGTGCTCATGCTCGCGCTCGCCGCGACGACCACCACGCTTCCCCTGCATGCGAATGGCGGCGGGTATTTCCGAGGTGGGGTTGCCCGCGCCGGAGATGTCGAGTTGTTCGAGCCCGAGGAGGTCGAGAAAATCCGGATTCTTGACGAGAAACTGACCGTGGAACTCGGCAAGGAGGAGGCGAACGTGGAAGTCCGTTACCTGATGCGCAACGAGACCGACAAGAAGGTCACGGTGCGCTTCGGCTTCCCGGTGGAGGAGCTTTTCGATAGCGACCTCAATGAAGGCGGCGAGACCGACCCGGTTGAGGCGAAAAAGACCGGCAAGTTGAAGTACTGCCGCGACTACGTCCTGACCGCCGGTGGCAAGCCGGTGAAATCGAAGTGGCAGGGCGAGGAAAAGGCGGGTGACGACGAGCGCTTCAAGGGCATCGCCGGATGGCTGGTTTCCGAAGTGACCTTCGCCGCGAAGGAGGAGAAGCCGGTGATGATCCGCTTCCGCAGCGGCTATCCGCTGGAGGAGTGGAGCGTCAGCGACGACACGCACATCAGCGCCCGGCATTTCAAATACCGGCTGTCTACCGCGGCCTGTTGGGCCGGGACCATCGGAACCGGACGGATCGTCCTCAAGCCAGCCGGCATCCTGCCCGAAGACCTCAAGGTCCTCAAACCGGTGAACCGCTTCAAGAAGGAAGGCGATTCATGGGTATGGAACTTCGAGAATCTCGAACCCGCCTTGGCGGATGACTTGGAGATCGAGGCTTCACCCGTCATCAATACCTACGGGCGCTCGCTCAATCCAAACAGCGAGAACTCCTGGCAAGAACCCCGCGGCACCTACGTCGAGCGCGATGGCAAGTGGTCGATGGCGCACACGAATTACACCGTGACCGCGAGTTCCACGTTGCCGGCGGATGACTCCTTCACGTACGACGCGACCCATGTGAAGGATTTCTGGGATGAGAAGTCATGGAGTGAGGGAGCCGCAGGTTCCGGCGTGGGCGAGTGGCTGCTCTTGAAACCGGAAGTGGCCAAGCCCCTGTTCGCCATCGGGGTGCAGCCCGGCTACTCCAAGTCTGACGAGCTCTTCAAAGCCAATGCCCGGCCGAAAAGGATCCTCATCGAGCTGAATGGCGAGCACCGCTTCCACGCCGACGTCCCGGATTCCAAGGACCACTGCGAAATCCCGGTGAGAAACTACGCCAAACCGGTGAAATCGGTGAAGCTCACCATTGAGGACGTCTGGAAGGGTACCAAGCATGAAGACCTCTGCATCAGCGGCATCAGCCTCCACGTGCGACTCGACAAGAAGCCGGAGATCCGGCCGGCTCGCTAGGCCGGGGCCGCGGCATCCCGCCGCAAGCCTTGTCGGGATGCTCGCGCTCGTCCTCGGCGCGCCGCTCCATGCCGCCCAGGAACTTCCCGTCTTCCTCGCCGACAACCACGCCGAGACCTTCGGCTGGATCGCGCGGACCTTCGATCCCGATGACCCGCACGTCCTGGTGCTGGTCGATGCGCATTCGGACGCTTCCGCTGTCGAGCGCTCCGAGGAACTCCGCGAAGGACTGCGCCGCGTGCCAAGCTTGGAAGCCCGCGCCGCGAAGGTCGAGGAGTGGCGCAAGACAGGGCGGTTGCAGGCCTTCAACTGGATCGAGCCGTTGCTGCCGCGTCCCCTCGACCGCGTGCTGTGGCTGGCCGCACCAGAGCTGACGGCCGGAAAAAGACTCGCCGCCACCTCGGAGGCGACCGGTTTGTTAGACGGGCGGCTGGAAGTCGAGCCGCGCTCGGCGGGATCGCTTGCGACCCGCTGGGAGACCTGCGACTTGAAAGGCTACGCCGCCTGGCAGCCCGGCGCGCGGCCGGTGATCCTTGCCATCGATCTCGATTTCTTCGCCGGGATGAAGGCGGAGGATCGCGAGCGGAACTTCGAGGCGATCTGGGAGCGCGCGATGGATTGGCCCGGCCTCGGCGGCGTGGCCTTCGCCGTGTCGCGACCGTGGCTGACCGACGACTCCGAGGCCGATGCCTTGGTCGGACTCGTGGCCGAAGCGGTGCGGCGCACCCGCGGCGCGCGGTTGGAAATCGATCTGGTGCAGGAGCGCGGACCCGACACCTCGCTCAGGGCGGGGGAACTCGCGCGGC
This sequence comes from uncultured Verrucomicrobiaceae bacterium, assembly GCA_966696705.1. GTDB lineage: Bacteria > Verrucomicrobiota > Verrucomicrobiia > Verrucomicrobiales > Akkermansiaceae > Haloferula. Next base: position 16,584 of record CBKZPU010000057.1, read on the forward strand.
GAGGTCGCCCTGTGCCGCGCTGGGACTTGCCGCAGACCCGGCCGGAACTCCGCATGCGCCTGGCGGCGCTTGGCACCCGGCTGACCTTCATTGACCCGAAGTTCAATTGGGAGACCGTGCCCGGCGCGTGGGGGATGAACCACGGCGTCGCCTCGGTGAAGCCGTCCGCCGGGGAGATCGATTGCGACGGCGTGTGGCGCTATCCGCTCGGCCAAGAGCCGGTGCTGCGCGTCGATGCCTCCGAGGGGGCCACGGGCCGGGTCCGCTGGTTCGCCTTGGAGCCGGCACGATCCGCGTATGACCTGCTCCCTGAAACGGGCCTCGGCAAGGAGTTTGCCAAGGCTCCGGGGCGGCGGATCTACGAGAAACGTCGTAGTTTGGGGACCACCGATGATTTCCAGCTCGATCCGAAGGCGTGGCGGACGGATCGCGGCGGGCGATTCAGGATTGCGGCCGAGTATGAAACTGCCGATGGCTGGTTGCCGGTGCCCGGGGTGGAACTGCGGATCCGCTCGGCGGAAGGCTTTCGCGGCTCCCTCTCGGAATGCCTCGGCATGCCGTACGCCTTTGGCATCGCCGGCGTGTCGGAGCGCGACTTGAGCGGCGTCGAGACCGGCTGGGGCAGCGATTGCTCGAACCTGCTGATCCACGCGTGGCGCCGCAATGGCCTGCCACTTGCCTGGGGTGATCCCGGGCGGCTGCGCGATCAACTCGCGACCAAGGCGGAGAAACTTCGGCTCGATAGCGCCGCGAAGATCGCCGCGGAGGAGATCGAACGCGGCATCGCGATCGACTTCGGCAAACACGTCGCCGCGCTGTGGGAAGACCGCGAGCCGGAGGGCGTGCTCGGCGGCAACGATCTGGCGCTGCATCATCTCGGCGGGCTGCCGGAGGTGATCGAGTTGTCGAAACTCGCGGCGACTCGTCCGGAGTTCGCGCTGCGGGTTCCCAAGCCATCGTCCGGAGTTCGCATCGCCTTCGCCGGCGACGTGGTGATGGCCGGTGACCAACGCGAAGTGATTGAAGGCTTCGGCCGTGGCAAGGCTGACCTCTTCCTCATCAACCTTGAAGGCATCCCCACGTCGCTGCCCGGGACGAAGGAATCGCGCCACGACTTTCGTTTTCCGCCGGAACGCCTGGGCTGGCTCAAGCGCCAAGGAGTCGGCGCGGTCAATCTCGCCAACAACCACGTTTGGGATGCCGGCGAGAAGGGCCTGCTCGATGGCCTGGATGCCTTGCGGAAGGCGGGCATTCCCGTGGCCGGCGCAGGCCGCACCAAGGAGGAGGCTTGTCGCCCGTGGCGAGTCGAGAAGGGCGGGGTGAAACTGGCCGTGTTTGGACTCTATCTGGATTCCTCGTATCGGTCGGGAGAGCCGGCATTCCTGGCGCGATTGCACGATGACTCCGCGCTGGTGGAGAACGAAATGTCCCAGGCCCGCGCCCGCGGCGAACGCATCATCGTGCTGGTCCACGGCGGGGACGAATACCAGGACCTCGTCAACGACAACCAGCGCCGCTGGGCGCGCTGGCTGGTCGCACGTGGGGCCGAGGTCATCGTGGGCTCGGGCCCGCATGTGGTCCAACGGGAGGAAAGCCACGGCGGCGCGCGGATCTTCCATTCGCTGGGAAACGCGGTCTATCCGAAGGCGCTGAAGGGCGCGGACTCGGGACGAATCGAGGTCGTGGAATTGCGATGACAAATCGCGCGTGAAACCGATTCCCGTCGAGACCGACGATCTGCTAGATCGACCACGGTGACTGAACTTCCCGAACGATTCATCGAACTCGCCCTCCGTCCGCTCGCGGGAAAGGCGTCCGAGGAAGATTTGGCGCGCGGCGAATTGATGGCGCGCCTGAATCATTCGCGGCCCGGTCCGGGTGATGATTCACTGGAGATGGCGACGGCGCGGCTGGAAGCGTCGTCCGGTCGCTGGCGCAAAACGGGAATGCCCGTGCTCCTCCTGCTAATCGCGTTCACCGCCGTGCTCGGGGCGGTGTCATTCTCGAGTTGGCGGGATCTGGTCCGGATCGATTCCTTTTACGATGTCCTTCCCGGCGATCCCGATCACCTCGCGGCGGCGAAGCGGGAACTTGAAGCCAAGGTCGCCGAGGAGGACCGGTTGTTTCTTTTTGCGAACAACGCCACGATGGGAGAGGCGCTTCGGAAGGCTTGGCGGGAACGCCACGAAACGTGCCTGCCGGACGATCCGGCCTGGCTGGAGGAATACGCGGTCAGCTACGGCATCAACAACCGGCATGTGCGCGAACGGATTCTCGAACAAGCGCGGCGGATCGATGCGGGCAATGGCTTGTGGGACTTGCGCGAGGCGGGGGCTTGCTTGGCTCGTTCCAAATTCAGGTATTTGGCTTCGAAGCCCCGAACAGGCGCTGGCCCGGCCTTTCCAGTCCTGACCACCGACGAGGCTTTTGAACAAGCAGTCGCATCAATAGAGAAGGCGACCTTGGCACCTCGATTTGAAACAGGAATTCCATCCCGGAACGCGAGGCGCTTGGAGATGCTGGGCCCGGCTTCCGATCTGGCGGAACTTGCGGACCGGCGCATGTTCGCCCGGGATCAACTCGGCACCGGAAGCTACTTCCATCGGTGGGCGGAATTCTGGGAAGCCCGTGCGCATGAGCTGGAGAGAGCGCAGGACCGGGAAGGCATGCGCCGGTGGTTCGAGACCTTCGAGCGATTGCAGTCGCGGTACTGGAAGGAATCTGGAGACGAGCGGCTTATCAACATCGGTGGCTTTCTGGGATTCCGCAGTTCCCGGGATTTCACGGACATCTTGAGGCGGCTGGGCTTGAACGACGAAGCGGCCCGCCTCGATCATTGGAACCGGGAGGTTCGGAAATCGCTTCCGGTGTCCTCGAGCGGCGTGGAGGAGCTCTCCCGGAGGGTGGCGGCTCCCGTTCAAACTATCTGGTTGTACTACTCTGCCGCGGGCCTCGTCCAAGAAAGCGAACTCGAGCCAAGCCGCCGCGCCGAGCATGCGATGGCTGACCGCATGCTGGCCGTTGCCGCCGCGATCCTGTTCGGCGTGCTGGCGTGGCTCGCCGGCTTGGAAGGGTGGCGGCGTGCGCAGCCAGTGCGTGGACTGGCCGATGGGGTGGGAGCGCTACTACGTCCATCGGACTTCTTGTGGATCTGCGGTCTCGGCATTGCGTTGCCGGCCGCATGGCACGTGGCGGTCGCGGGGCTCTCCCCGCTGGGCTGCCGGGACTTCACGATCGCCTTTGAGGAAATGAAGCCGATCGCGCTGCGAGCCGCCGGGAGCTTCCTCTTCGCCACTTGCATGCTGGTCCAATCCGCAAGATGGCGCTTGGCCAAGCGCGGCGGGTTGCTCGGCTTCCGTCCAGCACTCTGGCCGGGGTGGGCGATCGCAGTCATTGCAGCCTTGTTCGTGCCAGCGATGGGAGTGGTGCGATATTTGCCAAAGGGTTGGGGGGACGAATTCGTGGACTCCGGCAGTGTCGCCGCCGGCCTGCCCTTGCTCTGGTTGCTATGGCGCTCGTTCGCGTTGATCCTGTGCCCGCGGCAGGTGGCCCTTCCGGGTGTCATCGTTTGCCGGATGCTGGTCCCCTGTTTCATCGGCGCGGGCCTGCTGCTTCTGGCATCCGCTTCCCTGCTAAAGCGGGAGGAGTCGAAATGGGTCCAGCGCGATCCCCTGGCTCATCCCGACCCCGGCGGCAGCGGCATGTCGGTCGCGGACGCGCGCTTCGTGGAAGCGCTGCGGAAAGGATTGCTACATGCCATCGAATCGGCTCCGGTGCCGAAGTGACGTACTTTCCCGCCTCGCCAAGCCGGGCCGCCTTTGCCAGACAACCGGGGAACGATGGCTCGCGTGCTTGTCATTTTTGCTCACCCCGCCTTCGAGCGGTCGCGGGTGAACCGCGCCCTGGTGGCCGCGGCGCGTGCGACCGAGGGGGTGACGGTCCACGATTTGTACGAGACTTATCCCGATTTCCTCATCGAGCCACGCGACGAGCAGCGCTTGCTGGAAAGCCACGACGCGGTGGTGCTCCAGCATCCGTTCTTCTGGTACAGCAGCCCGGCGCTGGTGAAGGAATGGCTGGATCTGGTGCTGGCCTACCGATGGGCCTACGGTGAGGGCGGCGATGCCTTGCGCGGGAAGATCCTCGCCCAGGCGATCAGTGCCGGCGGCCCGGAGATGGCCTATCGCCGCGGCGGCCCGAATCATTTCTCCGTCCGCGAACTCCTCGCGCCCTTCGAGCAAACCGCGCGGTTGTGCGGCATGGGGTATGCAGAGGCATTCGCCGTGCACGGCGCGCATCACCTCGATGCCGCCGCGCTCGCCACCGAGTCGCGGCGCTACCAGACGTGGCTCGGCTCCTTGCGCGACGGCGCGGCTCCGCTGTGGCTTTCCACTCCCTGACCGATGGCCTTCGAAAGCGTCTTTGCCCAAGCCTTCCTCTACCTCGCCGCGGCGCTGGTGGCCATCCTCGTCGGCAAGCGCCTCGGCCTCGGCGCGGTGCTCGGCTATCTCATCGCCGGCGCGCTGATCGGCCCGTGGGGTTTCGGTTGGATCGGCCGGGAGGGCGAGCAGGTCACGCACTTCGCCGAGTTCGGCGTGGTGATGATGCTGTTCCTCGTCGGCCTGGAGTTGGAGCCGTCGCACTTGTGGAAGATGCGCCGCGAGATCTTCGGGCTCGGGACGTCGCAAGTCGTCGCGTCCGCGCTGGCCATCGCGGGGGTGGTGCTCTTGTTAGGCCTCGGTTGGAAAGCGGCGCTCGGCATCGGGCTCATCCTCGCGATGTCGAGCACGGCGATCGTGCTGCAATGCCTGTCCGAGAAAAACCTGCTGCGCACAGAGGCGGGACAGAATTCGTTCGCGGTCCTGCTGTTCCAGGATCTCGCGGTGATCCCGGTCATGGCAGTGCTGCCGCTGCTCGCCGGCGGCCAGGTCATGGATGTTCACGACGGCCATGGCAGCGACTCGTGGATGGCTCATTGGCCGGCATGGGGGCGCGCCATTGCCACGATCGCCGCGGTGGCGATCGTCGTGGCGGTGGCGCATCTGGCGGTGCGGCCGATCTTCCGCGCCATCGCCGCCACCCGGCAACGCGAGGCCTTTACCGCCGCGGCGTTGTTGCTCGTCATCGGCATCGCGCTGCTGATGACCAAGGTGGGGCTCTCCGCGGCGCTCGGGGCATTCGTCGCCGGGGTGGTGCTCGCCAACAGCGAGTATCGCCATGAGCTGGAAAGCGACCTGGAGCCATTCAAGGGGCTGCTGTTAGGGCTGTTCTTTCTTGGCGTCGGGACGGGCATCGACTTCGGCCACATCGGCTCGCACTGGGGCATCGTGCTGGGTGGTGCGGCAGGGCTCCTGCTGGTGAAGGGAGGCGTGATCTTCGGCCTCTCACGATTCCAAGGGTCCAACAGCGCGAGCTCGCTGGTCTTTTCCTCCGCGCTCGCGGCGGGCGGCGAGTTCGCCTTCGTCCTCATCGCCATCGCGGCGAATGCCGGGGTCTTTCCCGCGGAAATCTCCCGCACGCTGATCGCCGTCGTCGCGTTGACGATGGCGGCGACGCCGTTGCTGATTCTCGCGGCCCATCGCTTCACCGCACGCAGCGTGGCCCGCGACGAGGTGGAGCGGGAAAGCGACGTCCACGACCAAGGCGCGCCGGTGATCATCTGCGGCTTCGGCCGCTTCGGCCACGCGATCGGCCGCTTGCTTCAGACCCAGGACATCGAGAGCACCGTGCTCGACAACGACCCCGACCAGGTCGAAACGCTGCGGTCGCTCGGCATGCCGGTCTTCTATGGCGATGCGGCGCGGCCCGACCTGCTCGCCACCGCGGGCGCGGCGCGGGCGAAAGTGCTGGTGATCGCGCTGCGGGAGGCCGACGTGGCCATGAAGATCGTCGGGACGGCCCGGCAGCACTATCCGCACCTGCGGATTTTCCTGCGCGCATTCAGCCGGAGCGCGGCCTACCAGTTCCTCGATGCCGGCGAGCAGGAGATCTATCGCGATACCCTGGATTCCTCGCTGCGCATGGGCACGGACGTGTTGTGCGCGCTCGGCAAGCCGGCCCATGCCGCCCATCGCGCCGCGAAACGCTACCGCAAGGCCGACGAGGCATTCGTCCGCGAGTTCGCCGCGAAACGCCACGAGCACGAGAGCTACCTCGGTGCCGCCCGCGAGGCGCGGGTGATCTTCGATCAAGTGATGCGCGCCGACTTCCACGAGCACCATCCGGACGTTGATGCCTGGTCACCGCCAACGCCGGAGGAGGATGTGGACTGAGGGAAGGCGGCTGTCTTCTGGTCTTTGTTAGGTTGGCTGGGGAAAGGCAGGGGAATTGGAACAACGAAACGAGCGAAACGAGCGAAGTTCGAAGAGCTCCCGCAACCGGCCTGCGGTGACGCGGAGTGGTCGGAGACCCGGACTGCGCGCAGCCTTGCTGCCGCTCAAAGCCAGCAGCCCTGCTGCGGGGCACCACGGGAAGACTTGGCGCACAACGAAGCGAGCGAGAATTTGAATCGGCGTGGCGCTCTCACCCGGTCTTTCGGCAGGCCGGTAACCAATAGCCCATTTCCAATGACCAATAGCCGCCATCCTGCCTTTTCCTCCGTGACCTCCGACTGTTTCTCTGTGCCTCAGTGGTTCCTCGCGCGGAACTGACCTGCGAGCATTCCTCAATGCTGATGGAGCACAAAATTTAGCAGGAAGGATTTCTACCTGTCTTCCAGATTTCGCGCATTTTCGCGTTCTTTCGCGGTTGAATCGAAGCCTTCCGCCCATGGCTTCCAGGGTCACCTGATTCTGACGATCCGCCCTCGGCTCCTTCGGATTTCGTCCGTTTCGCTCGTTTCGTTGTTCTTCGAGTCTTCCCGTGCTTCCCCGAGCAGGGCTGCTGGCATTGGGCGGCAGCAGGGCTGCGCGCAGTCCGGGCGTCCGGCTACTGGGGCGGCGTTTCAAGACGAGGGCGCCTCCACGATCCAACAGGTCATCTCACTTCTGCCAGATCGACTTCAGTGGATGCACGGAGAGGCGGCGGATCACGGCCGGTCCACCCTCGGCCGTCACCGAAAGTCCCTCGGCATTCGGGAGCGCGAAGTTCGTCGATGAGATCTCGCCATCGTTGACGAACGCTTCCAGCGAGCCGCGGTCCAACAGGATCTCGATGTCCTTCACCGCTTCGATGGCCTCACCGCGGGTCTCGCCCACTTGGATCGACTTCGGGGCAAGCACGAGCGGCACGCCGCGCAGCAGGAACTTCAGTCGCGAACCATCGGGAATCTCCACCTCCGCCTTGATGCGGAACAGGTCGCCCGAGACGGCGAGTTCTTTCCTTTCGCCTCTGCCGAGCTTGAGTTCCTCCACCGTCATTTCGCCCGCGTGGAGCTTCCCGATCTCTTTGACCGGCCGGCGGAACACGCGCAGCCCGGCGGGCGTGGTGCGCAAGGTCAGCTCGCAGGGGATGCTGATCTGCTGGCTGAAGGGCATGTTCGGGAAATGGCTGCCGCGCATCCACGCGGTCTGGATGCGCCGCCCATCGGCTTCATTGTTGTTCCAGCTCTGGGTGGCGTAGAAGGTGTGCTCGTTGATGTCGCCGGCGAGCCGCGCGGTCTCCGGCGTGAACTTCCTGCCATTGAAGCTGCCGATCGAATACTTGCCGTCACCCTGGACCAGCACCCACTTCTTGTGGGACGCGTCGCCATCGACGGCCAGCTCGAAGAAGTCCGGGCACTCGTAGCTGTCGGGAATCGGATTCTTCTCGTCCTTCCACTCCAGCAGGTTCGCCGAGGTGAAGAGGTGATACTGGCCGCCGCCGTAGAGGAACATCACCCAGTGCTTGCCCGGCTCGTACCAGAAGACCTTCGGGTCGCGCTCCGGGAACTTCAGCACCGGGTCCTTGTCGCGGAGGGTCCAGGTGCGGCCCTTGTCGAGGCTGTAGGAAATGCACTGGCTCCGGTTATCGACGGTGGACCAGAAGGCGACCATCGGCGGCTTGTTCGGATCGGACGAGAGGCCCGAGGTGTTCTTGGAGTCGATCACGCAGGAGCCCGATTGCACGCCCTCATCGAGTTCCGTGGCCCAGAAGGCGGGCTCGAGTTCCTCCCAATGAATGAGGTCCTTGCTCACCGCGTGCAGCCAGCACTTGTGCCAGCGCTGGGCGAAGAGGTGATACTCGCCGTCATGATAGACCAGGCCGTTGAGGTCATTGATCCAGCCTTCCTGGCGCATGCCGGGATTGAGCCGGTCCATCGTCCATTGGCGGGCGGTGAAGTGGAATTGCGGCCGCAGCGCCTCTTGATAGAGGGGCTCGGTGACGACCGGATAAGCGGCGGGCGCATCGGTGAGGGTGAGCCCGGCGACATTGAGGTGGCCCCATTGGCCGCTCGCTTGATCGACGATCTCGATCCGCGCCCCTTTGCCGCGGAATGACGAGACATCCCAACTCGCGGGCGTGAGCCGGTCGTGATTCCTCCCCGTGGCGCTGCGGACGACCTTTCCCTCGACGACCAGGTTCATGCAGCAGTGCCGCTCGTAATCCCCGCCGCAGATCGAGAAGGCGAGGTAGTCGCGGTCGATGGTGAAAGGCGGCGAGGTCAGGAAGCCGCGAGGCGCGTCCCCGTCTATCTCGCTGCTGGCGACGGGGCCGTCCGGGGCATTCCGGATCTCCAGCTTTTCGAGCAAGTCGCCGGAAGCCGGGCCCTTCGAGAAGGCCTTCCCCGTGGCCTGCCATTGGGCGAATCCGGCGATCCCCCGTTCGGCGGCGAATGCCGTGGCCGTGGCGCCGGACAAGACGACGCACGAGCAGCAGAAGAGGCGGGCAAGCATGGCGACACTATCACGTGCCCCGGGGGCAATTTCCTGCAATCGAACCACGTCATCCGCCAAAACAATAGGCCTCCTACGCGGGGCGAACGGCATCGGTCCCGCCTGATTGCCATAGTTGGATGGCATTGCCGTCGGGATCATTCAGTAGGGCAAAGCGGCCGTTGGGATAGATCTCGGCATCCACCTCCACATCAATATTGGCAGCTCGGAGCTGTGCCACCATGGCATCAAGATCCCGGACCCGGAAGTTGATCATCCACGGCTTCTTCGCCGGGCCGAAACCCGGCGTTGGCTCGCCACCGAAAACCGTCGGGCCTTCATCCTGCCACCACGATCCGTCCTCGTAGGTCTTGCCGACCCTGCGGACCCCGAGATGCCGCTCATACCAGTCCGCCAATTCCCCGGCCCGATCGCTGTGGAAAAACACACCGCCGATCCCTGTGACTTTTTCCATGGCGATGGCTTTTGAAGCACCAGTGCGGACCGGGCAAAACAAAACGGCCCGCGGGTGACCGTCGGTCGTTTTTGATGAAAGTGCCCCAGCGTGGAGGCCTCGACGCGCATGGGGGCCACTGGGCTCCTGCGGGCCGCTTGGCTCTAGGGCTGGCGGGCGCATGGGGGCCAGTCGATGCGATGGCCCTGTGGAGGGCCGTCATGCCATGTTAGTGCCGATGATTACATCGACTCACTATCAGCCACTCGTCGGTGCCGAAGAGTGCATCGAGATCCTCTTCCCCCACGAGAAATCCCGGCCGTGCCTGCGCACCTTCCGCGCATGGCAGGCGAAGGGCTACATCCCCGTCATCAAGATCGGGCACCGCACGTTCTTCGATCCCGCGCAAGTCCGCGCCGCGATCGAGCGCCGTTTCCGCATCGCTCCCGTCGAAGCCTGATTCATCCCCACACACTGAGTTTATCCTATGAAGCCAGAGTCACCACAGCCGATCACCCTTTCGTCCTTCGGCGAGGAGCCCGATTACTTCGAGCCGCACTCGTCCCGCTATCTTGTTAGAAATGCCACCGGCCGCTGGCTGCCGCTGCTGGAGCCCGGCTACAAGCGGCGGCTCCGCGCCCGCGGCCTGAAGTCGAAGCCGGATGAAGGCAACGCACTGTCCGACATCGATGCCGCCATCCTCGACGTGCAGGACCATCGCGACATCTCGCACTACGGTCCGATCTGCGGGAAGAATGCGGGGCTGCTAGAAGCCAATGGACAGCGGGTCCTGGTGACCGAAGACCTGCGGCTCGCCACGCCCGCGCCAGGTTCATGGGCGATCCTGCGGGCGGTGCTGGAGGGCCTGCTTCAAAAGGGCGAAGACGAAGCGATCGGCCGGCGCCAGGTGGCGACCTTCCACGGGTGGATCAAGAGCAGCGTGGAAGCCCTGCGTGCGGGCAAGATCCAACAGCAGCAAGCACTCGCGCTGTGCGGGCCGCCGCGTTGCGGGAAGTCCTTCCTCCAGGGCATCATCACCCACATGCTCGGGGGCAGGGGAGCGAAGGCGGAGCGCTACTTTTCCGGCAGGACGCCCTTCAATGCCGACCTCTACGGCGCGGAGCATCTGATGCTGGAGGACGAGCACTGCTCCACCCGCATTGATTGCCGGCTCAAGCTCGGGTCATCGATCAAGCAGCACACCGTCTCCACCTATCTCGGCAGCCTGCATGCGAAGGGGCGCAATGCGGTGAACCTCCCCGGCTGGTGGCGCGTGTCGATCACGCTCAATGACGATCCCGAGGCCATGATGGTGCTGCCGCCGCTGGACCAGCACATCGCCGACAAGATCATCCTCCTGCGCGCCTCGGTCTTCGAGTGGCCGATGCCGATGATCACCACGGCGGATCGCACGGGCTTCCACGCGGCGATCCTGAGGGAGATTCCGGCCTACCTCCATTGGTTGATCCATGAGTGGGAGGTGCCGGAAGAAGTCATCGATCCCTGGCGCTACAATGTGGCGACCTTTCATCATCCGGAGCTGGCAGGGGCGCTTCATTGCTTTTCGCCGGAGGCGGAGCTGCACGAGTTGCTCCAGCTCGCCTACGCGGATGCCGCGCTTCATCGCGTGCCCGTGGAAGCGACCGCCGCGGAGATCGAGACCGCGGTTCGCCATCGCGAGCCGAACCGTGCCGAGCGTCTTTTCAGCTTCCGCAATGCCTGCGGGACCTATCTGGGGAGATTGGCGAAGAAGTATCCCGGCCAACTCGAA
>CBKZPU010000058.1:0-27278 GCA_966696705.1 uncultured Verrucomicrobiaceae bacterium
ACCGTCCACGATGGCGCGGCGGCGCTGGATTTCTACGTCCGTGCCTTCGGTGCGGTGGAGGTGTTCCGCATGCCGGAGCCCTCGGGCAAGATCATGCACGCCGAGTTCACCATCGGCGATTCGCGGCTGATGCTTTCCGACGAGTATCCCGACTACGGCTCGGTCGCGCCGGAACCCGGCAAGGGCGGCCTCTTCATGATCTACGTGACCGACGTGGATGCCGCCTTCGAGCAAGCCGTCGCCGCCGGAGCCACGCCGGTGCAAGCGCCCACCGACATGTTCTGGGGCGACCGCAGCGGCAAGGTCCACGACCCCTATGGCTACCGCTGGACCCTCGCCAGCCACGTCCGTGACGTGTCCCACGAGGACATGGAAGCCGCGGCGAAGGCGTGGGCGGAGGGAGGATGAGCGGAACGCACACCTCCGCTCACGGCGAAGTGGGATCGGAAGGAACAAACACCCGTTTCTCGTCATCCCACAGACATTTCTGCTCGTACTTCCTCACCGGCCTCGCACGCTCCGCCATATCGGCAATCTCGATGGTTCCGGTGAGAATGACCGCATCGGACTTCTGGTCATCGGACTTCTTGTATTCGACCGCGAGGTGATCCCCCTTGATATACGCCGCCCCGTACGGTGGCACTCCGAAGACTTCCAGATGCTCAAACAATTGGCCGCGCACCTTGGTGTGGAGCAAAAGCCGTAGCTCCCGGTCTTGGAGCTCGAAGAGAAAAATCGAACCGTTCCCCATGTGCGTGCTCTCGATCAATTCGAGCACCGGCGTTTTCACTTGGGCCAAAGTGATCCAGCGGCAGCGAACGACATAGTGCCCGCGCCATTCCGTGTACATCTCGGGAAACTTGAACTCCCAATCGATTTTCCCTTCGGCATGATGGAGAACGGTCATCTTTCCCCACCATCGGGGGTCCCGCTCAGAATAGGCCGCAACAATTCCCTTGTCCGATGGATGGGTGTAAAACTCCACGCGCGGGGAGCCAGAGACGAGATCGGACAGAGTCGTTGGCTGACGCTCTTCAGCAAACGCACCCTGCATCATCAACAGGATCGCGACGTGTTTCAGGTGCATGGGATCTCAGCTCCCAGAAGAGCATGAAACCACAAGGAAGGAAGCCGGATTCCCGACCGCGCCCTTCTCTTTTTCCGATCTCGCAGGACGCTGCGTGCCTGGAGCCCTCACAGCTTCACCGCATACACCTTCGCGCCCACCACCGGCTCGGCGCGCTCAAGCGTCACATACGAGCGGCGATGGATCCCGCATAGCAATCCCACCGCGCCGAGGCAGATCATGAGGCTGGTGCCGCCGTGACTGACGAAGGGCAGCGGCAGGCCGTCGTTCGGCAGCGCCGCGGTGGTCACGGCGATGTTCACCATCGCGGGCACCACCAGCACGCAGGTCATGCCGAGCGCCAGGCAGCGGTCGAAAAGGTTCGAGGCACGGATCGCGATGGAGCAGCCGCAGACGGCGATGAGCACGTAGCAAAGCACCGTGCCGAGCGTGAAGGCGAGTCCCAGTTCCTCGCCAACCACCGGGAAGATGAAGTCGCTATAAGCGTAGGTGAGCGTGCCGAATTTCTCCGAGCCATTGCCGAGACCGACGCCCTCGGGGCCGCCATTGCCAAAGGCGAGCAAGGCGCGCCACTGCTGCTGGCCCTTGCCCTGCTGGTGCGCCTCAAGGTCAAGCCATGCCTCGATGCGCGTCTTGCGCACGGGATCGGACCAAATGTACCAGGACGCGCCGATGATGCCGGTGAGCGCCGTCGGAATGATGTAAAGCAGCCGCGTGCCGACACAGAAGAACAGCGCTCCCACGGCAACCGAAAGCGCGAGCGCCGATCCGACGTCGGTTTCGATGGCGATCAGACCGGTCGGAATCGCGACCAACATGCCCGGCAAGACAAACCCCCGCCAAAACGTGTGCACCTCCGTCTGCCATCGCGCGAACCAGCCGGCCATCGCGATGAGCGCCACGACCTTGGCCAACTCCGATGGCTGGAAGCGCGGGATGCCCGGAAGAGCGATCCAGCGATGCGCTCCCAGTTCGGGACGTTCGACACCGGGCACGAAGCACAGCACCAGCAGCACGCAAACAAAGGCCAGCGCCCACGGCCAACCGCGGCGCAGCCAGATCGGATCGATCCGCGATGCAATCACTGCCCCGATGAAACCAATCACCGCGTACTTCGACTGGTCGATGACGAACGCATACGGCGTCGCCGCGCTTTTCACCCAGGCTCCGGTGCTGGTGAGCATGACCAACCCGAGCGCGACAAGCGCGGCAACGGCGGTGCAGAGGAGAATGGAAGCGCTGCGGTTCATGGGCGGGGGGCCAGTGATTTCGAAGACAAACTAGGGGACCATCAATTGCATGCCGACCTTGAGCTTGCGGGGATCGGAGATGCCATTCGTCTTCATGACCACGTCCGGCGTGGTCTTGTAGGTCTTGGCGATCTTGTAGAAGGTATCGCCCGCCTTGACGGTGTACTTGCGGGTCGCCGCGGGCAGGCCTTCCCGCGCGCTTGGAGCGGCAGCGGGCTCGTCGGTGGCGGCGCGATGGACACGAGGCTTGAAGACGGTGCCGGATGTTGCGGCGGCGGTCTCCACCATCGGTGCCTCGGTCCGGATATCATTCGCGACCGCTGGAGTCGGCGCGGGAGCGGCCTCCTCGTTCGGCGTCGCACCGGCGCCGTTTTCGATCACCACACCGCCATTGCCATTGCGGGCAAGAGCGATCTCCTCGGGCGCCAGGGCGTCGATGGCGCGCTGCGGGATGCGAAGGATACGGCTCGGGCGGATCTCGACGTTGTTGTTCGCCTCGCGCAGCTCCTGCTCGGTCACGCCCTTGTCGCGGGCGATCGACGCATACGTCTCCCCGGCTTTCGGCTGATACGGCTCGTCGTTCTTGTCGATCTTCGGCAGCGATTCACCCGCATCGCGCAGCGGCCTGGCCGGCTCGATGACCATCGCGTCCTTTGCGGCGACGGCGTCCTTCTCGAACCACTTGCTGTGGGCGAAGATACCGGCGATGGCGACGATGTGGATGATCAGGATGACCACCAGCGCGCGGGCGATGCCGAGGTTCGGCACATCGCCTTCCCCCTCCGGCATCGGAGCGGCCACGGCGACGTTCTGCTGCTTGCGGCGGACGTTGGCGAAAAGTTTGCGGAACACCGGCTTCTTTGCCGGACGGCGCTTCACGGAAAGATCGGAGAATTTCATGGGTGCGAATCAGCGAAGATTGAGAACGAGTTCACGAAAGACATCCCCGCGCTGCTCATAGCCGGAGAATTGATCGAACGAGGACGTGCCGGGGGAAAGCAGGACGGTGCCACCGCGCGGCGCGAGCTTGCGGGCGGCTTCCACCGCTTCGGCGAGGGTGGTCACCTGCTCCACCGGCACGGCGGCGGAGAAAACCTTGGCGAGCGGCGCGGCGATCTGGCCATAGGTCACGGCAGCCACCGCTTTCTTTTCTAACAAAGGAACCACCGGCGCATAGTCGAGGCCCTTTTCCTTGCCACCGGCGATGAGAACCACCGGCCGCGTTTGCGAGCGTAGCGCGCTTTCCAGCGCATGCAAGTTGGTAGCCTTGGAATCGTTGAGATATTCCACGCCATCGAGCGTGCGCACCAGTTCGCAGCGGTGAAGCGGTGGCGCATAGCCATCGAGTGCGGTGCGCGCGGCTTCGAGCGGAATGCCGATCGCCTCGCACGCCGCGATGGCAGCCATCGCGTTCTCGGCATTGTGCAGGCCGCGCATGCGGGTGCTCACTTCCAGGTCCAGCACCTCCACGCCGCGGCGCGAAATACGACGGCCATCGGAGAACCAGTCGGCCTCCGGATCTTCCGTCGAGAAGGTGACCACCTTCGGCTTGATCGCCGGCAGGTTTTCTCCGCCGCGGACGATGGCGGTATCGTCCGCCGTCTGGTTCATGAAGATGCGGAACTTCGCGTCGAAGTAAGCTTGGACCGTCGGATAGCGGTCCATGTGATCCGGCGCGAAATTGAGCCAGATGGAAACGTCCGGGCGGAAGTCGTGGATGGTTTCGAGCTGGAAGGAGCTGAGCTCCAGCGACACCGCGTTCGGCATCGGGTCGCGCAGCACGATCTCGCACAGCGGGTGGCCGTAGTTGCCGCAGGGCGCGGCATCGTAGCCGCCGGCCCTGAGGATGCGCTCGACCAGCTCGGTAGTGGTCGTCTTGCCGTTGGTGCCGGTGATGCCGATGATACGACCTTTGTAGTAGCGGAAGCCGAACTCGGTCTCGCCGATCGTTTCCCCCGCTGCGGCCGAGTAGGCGGCGACGAGCGGGCCGTAGGTGTCGATGCCCGGGCTCACGACCAGCAGGTCGCACTTCACCGCGCCGCCCTTTTCCACCGACGCATTGGGGTGGACGTGCACGCCGGCGGGCATTCCCTCGATCGCGAATGCGGCGTCGTGGACGTGGACCTCCGCGCCCTCGCGCAGCGCGAGCGCGGCGGCAGCCCGGCCACTACGGCCGGCACCGAGAACGACGACGGTTTTTCCAGACAGGGTCATCAGGCGATCTTGAGCAGGGCGAGTCCGAACAGCGCGAGCATGATGGAGATGATCCAGAAACGGATGATCACCTGGCTTTCATGCCAGCCGCGGAGTTCGAAGTGGTGGTGAATGGGCGCCATCGCGAAGATGCGCTTCTTGCGCAGCTTGAAGCTGCCGACCTGGAGCATCACCGACATCGCCTCCATCACGAAGACGCCGCCAATGATGACGAGCAGCAACTCCTGCTTCACGCAGATGGCCGCGGTGCCGAGCGCGCCGCCGATGGCCAGCGAGCCGGTGTCTCCCATGAAAACCTTCGCCGGATGGCAGTTGAACCACAGGAAGCCGAAGCCCGCACCGGCGAGGGCGAGCAGCAGCACGGCGAGCTCGCCGATGTAGCGGTTGTAGGGGATGACGAGATACTCGGCCGCCATGTAGAAGTGACCGGCGAGGTAAGCGAGGCCGGCATAGGCGAGCGCCACGGTGATGGTGCAGCCGGTGGCCAGGCCATCGAGGCCGTCCGTCAGGTTCACCGCATTCGAGCAGCCGATGATGATCGCGGCGAAAAACGGAATGACCAGGAAGCCCAGGTCGATGATGCCCGTCTTGAACAGCGGGAAGCAGATCTGGCCAATGCCGATGGATTGGTCGCCAAGCCGGAAGCCCGCCACGTTTATCGCGAGTTCATCAGGCGTCGCACCGTAGCCGCTGATCTCCTTCTTGAAATAGATGAAACACGCGGCGACCACCGCCACCACGAGCTGCCAGAACAACTTCGTCCGCGCGCTGACGCCATCGGACTTCTTCTGCTTCACCTTCTTGTAGTCATCGCAGAAGCCCAGCAAGCCGAGCGCGGCCATGGTGCACGAGCAAACGGCGACGAAGGGATTGAGCGGCTGGGCGCAGACGAAGACCGCGATCAGCACCGAGCCGAGGATCAGCACCCCGCCCATGGTGGGCGTGCCAACCTTGCCGCCATGGAGTTCGGCGAGCTTGTGGACTTCTTCCGCCGTGCGGATCGGCTGGCCGACCTTCAGCGAAATCAGGCGGCGGATCACGCGCGGTCCGGCCATCAGGCTGACCACGAACGCCAGCAAGCAAGCGACGGCGGCGCGGAAGGTGATGTAGCCGAGCAGATTGAGGAATGAGAAGGTGTGCGCCCACTCTTGGACGCCTTGCGCTTTCTCCGCGTCGAACGCGGCCTTCCACCATTCATAGATCCAGTAAAGCATGTGTTAGTCTTGGGTCGGAAAAGCCTGCTGCATCACCCGCTCCATCGCGGCGCTGCGGCTGGCTTTGAAAAGGACGACGTCGCCGGCACTCGCATGGCTCGCGAGCCAGTTGGCAGCCTCGGTTTGATCGGCAAAATGCTCGGCCCTGCCCGCCCCTTCGGCGATGCCCTCGGAGCCGGGACCTACGGCAACCACCGTAAGTCCGCGCGAGGCGGCGAGGCGGCCCACCTTGAGATGGGCTTCCGGTCCGTGGCTGCCGAGCTCACCCATGCGGCCGAGCACGGCGATGCGCTTGCCGAGGCCATTGCGCACCGGCGTCTCCGCCAGCGTGTCGATCGCCGCGGCCATCGACTCGGGGTTGGCATTGTAAGTGTCGTCGAAGATCACCACCCCGCCGCTGGTGAAGCGACGCAGGCGACCGCTCGTGAGCGTCGTGTTCGAAAGGCCTGCCGCGATTTCCTCCGGCGAGATGCCGAGGAACCATCCGGCCCCCGCGGCAAGCAGGGCATTCGTGACCATGTGGCGACCGGCGACGGGCAAGTCCACCGCGGCGGCGGGCTTGCCATCGATCACCATCGTGAAGCTCGAACCGCTCTCGCTCGTGACGAGGTTCTCCGCGCGGATCACGCCCCGGCCGTTGCCCACGGCGATGACGCGCGCCTTGGTACGACGCTTGAAGTAGTCGTGGAAATCGCAGCCCGCGGGAATGAACAACGCACCGTCCTCCGGCAAGCTGCGCGCCAGCGCGCCCTTTTCCTCCGCGATCGAGTCGCGACTGCCCATGTACTCGATGTGGGCGGTGCCGATGTTGGTGATGATGCCCAGGTTCGGCCGCGCGATCTCGCACAGCGGCGCGATCTCCCCCGGATGGTTCATGCCCATCTCGAAGACCGCCGCACCGTGGCTTTCCTCCAGCGAGAGCACGCTGAGCGGCACGCCGATGTGGTTGTTCAGGTTGCCGCGCGTCGCGCAGACGTTGAAAGCGCGACCCAGCACGGCGGAGGTGAAATCCTTGGTGCTGGTCTTGCCATTCGAGCCGGTGATGCCCACCACCGGGATCTCGAGCTGGCGGCGATACCACGCGGCGAAACGTTGCAGCGCGGCGAGGCCGTCCGGGACGTGAATCACGGCGGCGTTCTCCGGACACTCCCCTTCCCAACGCTCGACGACGACGATCGAGGCACCGGCCGCGATCGCCTGGCGGGCGAAATCGTTTGCATCGAAACGCTCGCCGCGCAGCGCGAAGAAAACCGAGCCGGCGGGAATCGTGCGCGTATCGGTGGACGCGGACGTCGCAAGCACGTCGCCGCTTCCGGCGGCGATCACGCCACCGGCATGCAGGGCCAGGGTGCTTGCGTCGATGGGAATCATCGCTTGCGAGTGGGCGGTTCGGGGCGCTCGGCCAAAGCACGGCGCGCTTCGCGGCGGTCGTCGAAGTCGATGGTGCGGTCGGCGAACTGCTGGTAAGTCTCGTGGCCCTTGCCGGCGATCAGGACGATGTCGCCCTTGCCCGCCGCGTGAATGGCGATGCGGATCGCCTCGGCGCGATCGACCACGCTTCGATAGCGCGCCCCGCCCATGCCAGCCTCGATGTCCTTGAGGATGGCCTCGGGATCCTCGCTACGAGGGTTATCGGAGGTGATGATGCAGGCGTCACTGATCTCCGCGGCGGCCTTGCCCATCAGCGGGCGCTTCTTCTTGTCGCGATCCCCACCACAACCAAAGACCGTGATCAGGCGGTTCGGATTGAGTTCCTTGAGCGTGCGGCAGGCATTCGTCACCGCGTCCGGCGTGTGGGCGTAGTCCACGAACACGCTGATGCCGTCCTTGGTGCCGCAGTGCTCCATGCGGCCCGGCACCTGCGGCGCTTCGGCGATGGCGGCCACGGCGTCGCGCAGGTTGATCTTCATCGCGCTGGCGGCGGCGAGAGCGGAAAGGATGTTGTAAACGTTGAAGCGGCCGATGAGCGGCGCGCGGACGAGGTAGGATTTCCCCTTCGCCGTCAGCTCGAACTCCATGCCCCGGGCGCTCTGCTTGAAGTTGTTCGCGCGGAAGTCGCAGTGAACGTTGAAGCCGTACTTGATCACCGGCATCCGGTCGCCCAGCAGCGTCACCAGCTTCTCGCCGTAGCCGTCGTCGAAATTGATCACCGCCACCGGCTTCTTGCCGAGCGGATCGGCGGCCAGCGCCTCGAACCACGAGAACTTCGTCGCGGCATACGCGTCGAGCGTGCCGTGGTAGTCGAGGTGGTCCTGCGTGAGATTGGTGAAGATCGCGGCGTCGAAGGCAATGCCATCGATGCGCTTCTGGTCGATGCCGTGCGACGAAACTTCCATCGCCGCGCCGCGGCAACCGTGATCGACCATGCGGGCGAGCAGCCCGTTGAGCTCGACCGGTCCCGGCGTGGTGAAGTTCGCCGGCTTCGTCTCCTCGCCGTCATCGACGATCACCGTCCCGATCACGCCGGCACGGTGCCAGACGCGCTTCATCAGGTGATGGATCAGGAAAGCCGTCGTGGTCTTGCCATTGGTGCCGGTCACACCGGCGAGGCGGAGCTTCTTCGAAGGCTCGCCAGCCAACAGCCGCGCGAAAGCCGCCAGTGCATGGCGCGTGTCGCTGACCTGGATGAACGGAATCTCCGCGGGATGGCCGGTTTCCGGCGCGGTGTCGGAAATGATCGCCGCGGCCCCGCGCTCGAGCGCCGTGGGAATGAACTCGCGTCCGTCGCGGCTTTCCCCGCGGACGGCAACGAAGGCGATGCCCGGCTCCACGAGGCGCGAGTCGGCGGTCACCGCGCGGATGTCGGTGTCGAGAGGGCCGGCGTGCAACGGCCGGTCGAGGTGGGCGATGAGATCGCGTAAAATCACGGGTCCTGGGTTCCAGCGAGCTTGTCTTTGTCTTTCTCCTCCACCGGCTGGTCGGGGGTGAGGTTCATGTGAGCGGCGAGTCGGGTGCCGACCTTCGCGAAGACCGGCGCGGCGATGGTGCCCCCATAACGTTTGACCTTGTTGGTGAGAGGATCGTCGATAACCACCACGCACACAAATGCCGGATCCTTGGCGGGCAGCATGCCGGCGTAGGAGACGGTGTAGTGGCCCTCTTGGTAGCGGCCTTTGTCGATGCGCACGGCGGTGCCGGTCTTGCCGGCGCCGCTGTAGCCAGCCACCTTGGCCTGGACGGCGGTGCCTTTGATATCGACGACCTTTTCCAGCGCGCCACGCATTGCCTTCGCGGTCTGGGGGCGCAGCACCTCGCTCACCACTTCCGGCTCGAAGCGTTCCACCACCGTGCCGTCATTGGCGATGATCGACTTCACGATGTGCGGCTTGCGCAGCTTCCCGTCGCCCGCGATGGCGCAGTAGGCCGTGGCGACCTGGAGCGGCGTGACGGCGAGCGCGTAGCCATAGGTGGCGCGGGAGAAATCCACCGCATTGCCGGTGTTGCGGACCACGCCGCGGCTTTCGCCACTGAGCAGGATGCCGCTCTTTTTGCCGAAGCCGAAGTCGCCCATGTAGTCGTAAAAGCGGGTCATGCCGAGCTGCTGGCCGAGCTTGTAAGCTCCAATGTTGCTCGATTTCTGCAGCACGCCTTCCACCGTCAGGTAGCCGTAGGGATGGTGGTCGGGCACGCTGACCTTGCCCTGCTGGTAGTGGCCGTTGTGGCAGAAGATCGAGGTCTGCGTCGTGACCAGCCGCTCGTTGATTGCGGCGGATGCAGCTACGATCTTGATCGTACTACCCGGCTCGTAGATCGCCTGCAGCGCGAAGTTCACCCCCCGCTGGTCCTTGTCGATGTCCTGCAGGGTGTTGAGATTGAAGTGCGGCCGGCTGGCCATGCCGAGGATCTCGCTCGTCTTCGGATCCATCACGATGATGCAGCCGCGCTTGCTCTCCCACTCGGCGAGACCGGCATCGAGCTCTTCCTCAAGGATGGCCTGCACGCCCATGTCGAGCGTGAGCTGCACGTTCAGCCCGGCGCGGGGCGGCTTGAGGCTGGACGTGTCGCCGGGAATGCGCGCGCCATTCGGCGCGCGGCGGTGCTCCTGCCAGCCATCGGCGCCAGCGAGATATTCCTCCAGAGCCGACTCGATCCCGAACTTGCCCACCTGCCGGAAAGACTTGCGACCGTCCGCGTCCGCCTGCTCTTGCTCGCCGGTGAATCCCACGACGTGAGTCGCGAGGTCCGGCGAGGTGTACCACCGCTTGAACGACTCGCGCAGGAAGAACCCTTCCAGCCAGTGCTTCGAGATGATCTCCCGGACGCGCTCGATGTCATCGGCCGGGCGATCCTTCACCAGACAGAACTCCATCGACTTGCGGGCGATGGCCTTCTTGATTTCGGCCCGCATGTCCTCGCGCTTCATGCCAAGCGGCCGCGCCAACAGGCTCACCGCCTGGGCGATGCCCTTTTCCACCAGCGCGCCTTCCGGCATGTCCTCGGACTCCTTCAGGATCACGCCGCGCTCCGCGAGAATGCGGCTCTTGCGCTCCTGCGGCGTGAGCTTCTCCCAACCGGCCTCCACACTGACCCGCTCGTAGGCGAGCGGATAGGAAACCAACAGCGGATCCGTGAGGTGATTCAGGTCCACGAAGACGGACGCCACCGGCATGCTCTTGGCGAGCACCTCTTCATTGCGATCCACGATGGTCCCGCGCAGACCCGCAAGCACCTCGCGGCGCTCGAAGGTCTGGCGGGCCTTGTTCGCGTAATGCTTCCGGTCCCACACCTGGATCTGAATCAGGCGCGCCGAAAGCGCACTGAGCCCGGTCACCAGGACCGAGCACAGCAAGACACACCTTGTCTGGAAATGGCGTCGCGTCATGATGGGTCGCGGACATCGGCGACCTCCGAGCCGGGCCGGACCGCGGGCAGCGGCCGGACCTCCTCGATGTCGGCGGGGGTGATGGGCACGAGACCGGAGGCGGACTCCTTGAGCCGCTCCTTCATTTCAAATCGGTCGAGCAACTTGTCCGTCCGCACTTCGATCATGCGGATCTTGACCTTCGTCTGCTCGATGCGCGTCTGCGCCTGGTCGATCTGGCGTTCGACCTGGACCTGCGAGTTTTTCGCGACCGCATGCATGATGCCACCGGTGATGACCACCAGGGCAGCAAGGATCAGCGTGATGAAAACGGAGATGTGCGTCGTGGGCTCGGAACGGAGACGGTTCATCGGCGTGAAACGGTAGGGTCCAGAAGCTCGGCGACCCGCAGTTTCGCACTGCGGGCCCGTGGGTTGATTCGAATCTCTGCGTCGCTCGCGGCGATCGCTTTTCTAACAGGAAGGTGCAGGCACCAGTCGGGATTCGGCCGCGGTGCCGGCCAATCGGGTTGGTCCAGCCAGGGCTTCGCGCGGTGCTGCATGAAGCGCTTCACCATGCGGTCCTCCAGGCTGTGGAAAGTAATGACCAGCAGACGGCCGCCCGGCTTCAACACGTCGAGCGACGCCTCCAGCGCGCGCTCCAGCGAGCCAAGCTCGTCATTCACCGTCATGCGGATCGCTTGGAATGCTTTCGTCGCCGGATGGATGCGTCCGCCGCGGCCGATCGCTTTCTCGATGCAGTCCGCGAGGTCGGTGGTGGTCGTGAACTCGCGCTCGGCGCGGCGTTTCACGATCGCCGCGGCGATGCGGCGCGCTTTCGGCTCTTCACCGAGTTCGAAGAAGATGCGGACCAGTTCGGATTCCGCCCAAGTGTTGACCACGTGCGCGGCATCGAACGGACAGGCCGGGCCCATGCGCATGTCGAGGGGGCCGGCGCCGCGGAACGAGAAACCCCGTTCCGCGGCGTCGAGCTGCCGGGAGGAAACCCCGAGGTCCAAAAGCAGGCCATCGGCCCGACTTTCCCCCCGGACCTCGGGGATGTCCCGGAGATCGGCAAAATTTCCCTGCCAGGTGCGGAAGCGGTCGCCGTAGGCAGCGAGCCGCTTGGTCGCGAACGCGAGCGCTTCAGGATCGCGGTCGATCCCGATGACGGAGGCGCCGGCTTTCAGGAAAGCCTCGCTGTGCCCGCCGCCGCCGAGGGTGCCGTCGATGATCAGCTTGCCCTCTTGCGCGGCCATCCACTCCACCGTCTCGGCAGGGAGCACGGAGAGGTGATAGCCATTCGTTTCGTTCGTTTGGAAATCCTCCGACGGCCGCCGACCCGCCAACCAGCCATGGAATGCGGGGCGGACAGCCGTTTGGGAATGGCCGGAAGGGCGCGCTGTCCCGAGTGCGCCGGTCCGGACCGATGGAAAATCGCCGGTGACCCGCGCGCACAACCAGCCAGAAGCCGCGCGGATCACCGGATTGAAAAGCGAAAGGGGCACTGTCCCGAGAAACCCCTTCCGCCCAGCCAGGAAAGCCATCGGCCGCCGACCCGCCAACCAGCCATGGAATGCGGGGCGGACAGCCGTTTGGGTGTGAACCGAGAGGCGCGCTGTCCCGAGTGCGCCTGTCGTTTCGGATGGAAAATCGCCGGCGACCCGCGCGGACAACCAGCCAGAAGCCGCGCGGATCACCGATGTAAGAGGCGAAGGAGGCACTGTCCCGAGTAGCCTCATCCGCCCAGCCTGGAAAATCTCCGGCCGCCGCCCCGCCAACCAGCCATGGAATGCGGAGCGGACAGCCGTGTAGGGATGGCCGGAAGGGCGCGCTGTCCCGAGTGCGCCGGTCCGTGCCGATGGGAAAACATAGCCCAACCCTGACACCCGGCTCTCTCCCGCGGTGGGTGCCGCGAGTCCGCCATGTGCGGATGCCAGGGTTGGAGGGGCGAACAGCATGTTGTCGCTTTCGGGTGTGGGTGTGGGTGAAAATCTTTTTGGGGGGTCACAGGACGCCGAGGTCGCCGTCGTCCATGCCGAGTTCGATCTCGGTGATGCGTTCGAAGGTCTCCTGCGTGCAGAGCATGTAGAAGGGACCACGGCCGGCGAGGATCACCGGACCGTCCGCCTTCAGCCCGACTCGCTCGCTCCAGTCCTTCGGGACGGTGAGCTTGCCCTGGCTGCTGACGTTGGCCTTCTTCGACATCATCCGCAGGTGCCCGACGATCTGCTGCTTCTTCGCAGGGGTCAGATCGCTCTTCTCCACCTGCTCGAACTTCAGGTCGAACTCCGCCTCGCTGTACACCTTGATCACCGGCAGGTCGTGCTCCTTGGAGAGCTGCAACCGGATCGGCGTCTCCTCGGTCTCGGGGCGCCATTCGACAGGGACGGAAACCCGGAACTTCGGGTCCATCTTATAGTCGAAGTGACTTTCGTGGACTTTGGACGTGGAGGACATCAGAGGCGGGAACGCCCGCGGAATGCTCTAGAGTTCACCAAAGTACACCAAAACCGTCAAACCAAATTCAGGATTCCCGAAATAAAATTTTAGATCGTTTATTTTCAATGAGTTAAATCGAAAACCCGGCTCCACCTCTACCTGATTCCGAAGCTTTCGCCCCACAAGAATGCCCTGATTTTTGAAAATTCAGGACCAATTTTGGGCGTCATGCGGCTTGAGAAGCACGATGGTGCACTTCGAGTGTACTTGGAAGCCAATTTGTGTGTTCCGGTGTACTGAACCTTCCCAGCCGTGGAATCAGGTCCCACCGGGGTCCCCCCGCCGGCGCCTGTGCTTCTTCAGCGCCAACGGCGCGAAATCCCTCAGCCCCGCCCATCGGGCGGGGTTTCCGCCGGGAGGCCATGGCGGCCTGTAGGGCCCTCACTTCACCTTCAGGACCAACCGCCCCTTCCCCTCCGGATCCTTGGCGGCATCCGGCTTCCATAGTAGCGAGAAGCCCTCGCTGAGCGGGCCTGCCTCTTTGTTCCAGAGCTGGAACGTGGCCCCGGTGCCAGCCTCGAACTCGAAGCGGTGATCCTGGAGACCCGCCATCTCGATCCGCGCCTCGCTGATCCCCGGCCCGCTCACCTCGGCAGACTCGGCATCGAGCGCCTTGCGGGAGCCCAGCTTGAGCTTCTTCCCGTCCGTGCGGGCCAAGTCGATCCGGTCGTCCGCGGCCTTCTTGTCCAGCTTCGCCGGGTCCTTGTCGTAGGAATAGACATTCGGCACCGCCACCCGCAGCACGAAGCGCGGGTTCCTCAACTTGCCCTTGTCGAGCAGCATCCCGCCCGCGCGGATCTCGTCGCCATCGAACTCGAAATTCACCTCGAAGCGCGACTCGCCACTGGAGGTACCGCGAAACGTGATCTTGGCCGGATCGATCGCCGCGGGCGTGACGGCTTCCCAGCCGTCCTTGGTGGCCGGTTTCTGCACCACCTTGCCATCGGCGGTGGTATCCTCGATGACCGCCAGGAACTTGATCGAATTGCGATGGGTGATCGGCTTGCCCTTCGCATCATGGACGAGCAGCTCGCCGGTCCCTTCGGCGTTGATGGTGAAATGGAAGTCCTTGCGCTGGTAGGCGGCGTAGTAGGCGACCCAGGGTTTCTTCCCGGAGCTTGGCAAAGGACCAGCCAGCGAGGGAACCACGAGCAGGAGGAGCATGAGGGGAAATTTCATGATGGTTTGCGACGAGCGTAGCTCCGCCCTTCCTCCCGTCGATCACCCGTTCATGGAACCCTCCGCGCTTGGCTGCATGTGCTCGCAGGCCACATACTGGGTCAACCACGGCTGCTTGCCGGTGCTCGGCAAAGAGCCCGCATCAGCGGGGCGGCAAAAAGTCCAAGAGCGAGGCATTTCATGACGGGAACAAGGAGAGACTCCCCGAGGCCGCTTTGCCTATTGGCTATTCTGCCTATGGACGCCGCCACCCTCGCCACCTCCGCCCGCACCGACGCCACCCCGCCCGCCGGGCTGTCGCCGGAGCAACGGACCCTGTGGCTCGCCCGCGCCGGCAAATGGGACGCGGCCCACGACGCCTGCCAAGACCTCCCCGACCCCGCCGGTGCCTGGATCCACGCCTGGCTGCACCGCGAAGAGGGCGACTACGGCAACGCCTGCTACTGGTACGCCCGCGCCGGCAAGCCCGCGCCTTCCCGCAACGCGCCACTCGAAGACGAGTGGATGGACATCGCCCGCGCGCTCTGCGTCTGACAGACGCGAGAAGCAGGCTTCTCCTCCCGGGTAAAACCGCGCCAAAACGGCCGGTTCACCCTGCGATTCCGCGCACCGTTGACCGGGAAATGCGCGCACCGACACGCATTCAGCCGGCACGTCGCAAAATTCGACTGACACCAAGAGTCAATTGATCCGGGTCAATTTAACGAAGATCGACCCTTTATCATATCCGATTTGACCCTTCTTGTCATTTTTCTACCAATAAAACCTAATTTATTGCCGTTCCCGGATTGAGGACCCATTGGTTCTGCGACCTCGATTCAACCGAATGGAAACCTCCACACTTCGAAAGACGCTCCTCCACACCGCCCTGCTCACCGCCGTCACCTCCGCGCAGGCGCAACTCTACTTCGACGCGAACGGCCCCACCGCCGACGCCGGCACGCCCGCCGCCGCGGCATGGAACACCGGCACCAATTGGTCCACCGAGATCGCCGGCGATGCCGCCACCGTGGGATGGACCGATGGCCAAGCCGCCATTTTCTCCGCCGGCACGGAAGCGGCCGGAACTTGGAACGTGACCATTACCGGCACCGTCCAGACGAATTCGATCACCTTCAACGGCACCGCCAACACGGTCCACAACATCTCCGGCGGCTCGATCGACATGACCTCCGGCGGCCTGACGCTGGATGCCATCGCCGCGGGCGGCGCGACCGGGCGATCCAAGACGATCTCCTCCGCCATCATCGGCTCCGGCGGCCTGACCCTCGCCGCCAATGGCGACACCTCGAGCACCGGCGGCGGCTCAAACACGATCTTCGCCCTCACCGGCACGAACACCTACACCGGTAACACGACCATCACCTCCGGGGTGGTCGGCTACACCTCGAACTTCGGCGATGCGGCGAACAGCGTCGTCCTCGATGGCGGCGGCATCGTCTTCAACACCACCGGCAATTTCACCCGCAACCTGCAAGTCGGCGCCAATGGCGGCGTGCTCCGCAACTACGGCGCGGCCACCTCCACGCTGACTGGCACGCTTTCCGGATCCGGCAGCATCCGCCGCACCGATGGCGGCACGGCGATCTATGCCGGCGACGGTTCGGGATTCACTGGCTCGCTCATGCTGGAGCGCGGCACCTTCCAAGCGGGCAATGGCGTCCTTGCCTCCAACCCTCTGACCAATGTCTCGGGCATCACCATCGGCGATTCCTCCGCCGCGGCCACGATGCGTTACCAGCTCGATGGGTCGTTCACCTTCGCCACTCCCGTCACCTTCGGCAACACCGGCTCGGTCCTCGCCTGGCAGGGCACCGATGCCGGCGACGTGATGACCATCAACACCGAGTTCGGCGTGGCCAATACCACCGGCATCCTGCGGGCAAGTTCCGGTGCGATCACCCTTGCTTCCGGCGCTGACGTGCTGGTCGGCACCGTTTCCGTCACCAGCACGCCGGCCAATAGCGCCACCGCGCAGGTCGGCACGCTGAACATCCAGCCCGGAGCCGTGCTGGAGACCGGCTTCATGAACATCGGCGACGGCGGCAACACCGCCGGCATCGTCAATCAAACCGGCGGCACGGTGACCATCCCTCTCGGCAGCACTGGCTTCCGCATCGGCCACTGGGACAACGGTGCCAGCCCGGGATCGGTGTATAACCTGTCCGGTGGCACGCTCGACGTGGGCGCCGACAACCTCGCCCTCAATGTTGGCTGGGATGGCGCCGCCACGTTCAACGTCAGCGGCACCGGCCTCGCGAAAGCATGGAAGCTCCACGTCGATGCCGCCGGTGCGGACAAACCCGGCATCGTCAACCTGACCGGCGGCACCATCGAGGTCGGCGCGGGGGGCATTGCCAACGACGGCACCACCGGCAGCCAGATCAACCTCGGCGGCGGCACCTTGAAGGCCATGGCGGGCTCAACCTGGGCATCGCTGATGAATGCCAACGCCGCGACCACCTCGGTGCTCGATGTGAATGGCTCGATCATCCTCTCCACCGGCGGCTTCACCGGCACCGGCACCGTGACCGTCAACGATACCGCCGGCGGCGGCACGCTGGAATTCAACCAGGTTTCCGGCACCCGCACCATCACCCCGGCATTGGGCGGCTCGGCCACGCTGCGGAAAGTCGGAGGCGGAACGCTCGTGCTGGCCGGCAACAACACCCACTCCGGCACGCTTTTCCACGATGCCGGCACACTCTCGCTCACCGGCTCGAATGCCTTCTCGATCGTCGATATCAATGACGGCGTGACCTTCAGCGGCGAAGGCTCCACCAGCGGCGCGCTTTCGCTTGGCTTCAGCGGCGGCGCCACCCTCGGCGTGAATGTCGCCACGCCGGGTGCCTTTCATGTCGGCGGGAACCTGACGCTCAACGGTACCTCCACCATCGCCCTCAGCGCGCCCTTCAGTGGCACCACGAACCTGCTCACCTACAGCGGCACGCTCACCGGCAATGCCAGCAACCTGGAGCTGCCCGGCGCGACGAACTACCGCTCGGCCTCGGTGAATTTCAACCCGGGCGTCATTAGCCTGACCATCAACAACGCCAACCTCACCTGGACCGGCAGCGGCGGCGGCCTGTGGGACCTCAACACCACCTCCGGCTGGTCGAATGGCGGCAGCAACACCTTCTACTGGGGTGATACCGTCCGCTTCGATGACACCTCGGCGGTCACCGCCGTGGCCATCACCGGCGAGCTGGCTCCGAACCAGATCACCGTCGATGCCGATACCAACAACTACACCTTCACCGGCAGCGCGGGGAACATCATCTCGGGCCTTGGCTCGCTGTTGAAGACCGGCAGCTCCACCCTCACGATCAACGCGCCGAACACCTTCAGCGGCGGCACCGTGATCAGCGAAGGCACCGTTGTCGTCACCGGCATCGATGGCGGCCTCGGCACCGGCACCGTCACCCTTGGCGACGCGGCCACCGGTTCCTCGCCGGTCTCGCTGCTCATCGGTCCCGGCCGCAATCTCGGCAATCCGATCACGGTCTCGTCGCTGGCCACCGGCGACGTGACCATCGGTCAGGCCGCCAGCGGAGGATTCACCCAGTACAGCGGCCCCATCGCCCTCCAGCGCGATGTCACCCTGAGCTCGTTCAACAACACCGACCGCCTCCACTTCGGCGGCGTGATTTCCGGCACCGGCACGCTCACCGTCAATGGCGGCAAGCGCGTCACCATGTCCGGCAACAATACCTTCGCCGGAAACCTCCTGATCCGCGATGCCGGCACCATCTTCCAGACCTTCGGCGGCAATCCGGTCCCGGATGCCGCGATGGTCGATGTCGGCACCGACGCGATCTTCCAAGTGTACACCTCGGAAACGATCGGCGCGCTCAGCGGCTCCGGTTTCCTCCAGCCGGTCGCCGGCAAGCCGACGCTGACGCTCGGCGGCACCAACGCCTCCAGCACCTTCTCCGGCACGTGGCGGCCCCAGGGCTCGGATCACTTGAACCTCACCAAAACCGGCACCGGCACCCTCACCTTGTCCGGCCCCATCAGCTCGCCCGGCGCGCTCACCGTCAATGGCGGCGTCGTGGAACTCACCGGCACCGGCGCCTTCGGCCGCACCCAGCAGGCAGGCACCGCGATGCCGAACCGCGCCCTCCAAGGCACGGGCACGGTGCGGACCGCCGGCAGCGCCGACATCACCCTGCGCCGCGCCAGCACCGGCTTCACGGGATCGGTTCAAATCAACGGCGGCGTCACCACCGTGGGCCATCCCAACGCGCTGGTCTCCGCTCCGGTGTCGATCAATGGCGGCACGCTCCGTTTCGATAACTCCGGCACCAACTTCACGACGCTCGCCAACAGCGTCCTCACCGGCGGCACGCTGACCAGCGACGTCACCACCAACAGCCTCGCCCCGCTGCACGCCACCACCGGTGACGTGATTCCGGGCAACACGACCCACGTCTATCACGGCCAGATCTACCTGACCGCCGGCCAGTGGTCCTTCGGCGAAAACTTCGACGATGGGGTCTCGGTCACCATCAACGGCACCACCATCGTCAACGACGGCGTCTGGAATACCGCGACTACCGGCACCTTCAGCGCGCCGGACGACGGTTGGTACACCATCGATGTCCGCGCCTTTCAGGGTGCCGGTGGCGTCGGTGGGGTGGGCGCTTGGGCCACCGCGGGCATCGGCGTCGGAATCAAGACCGGCGGCACCAGCACCACCCCGACCGACTACGTCGCGCTCGGCGATGGTGCCCTCGGCTCGCGCCTGGTCATCAGCAACAGCTTCTCGTTCTCGAACGCCATCACCCTCGCCGGCCCGGCCACCATCGACACCTCGACGATGGTCGGCCAACCCGGCGTCGCGGGCGTGGATGGCAACGGCACCGCGGGCGACGTCACCCTGACCGGCATCGTCAGCGGCACTGGCAGCTTGACCAAGGCTGGCACGGGCACCCTGCTCCTCAACGGCGCCAACACCTACGCCGGTGACACCCGCGTCGATGGCGGCCGCCTCACCTTGGCCACCGCGGCCTTGGCCGATGCCGCCGACGTTTACATCGCCTCGGGCGCCGTCCTCAACCTGACCCACGGCGCCAACGACACGGTCCGCTCGCTTTTCATCAATGGCGCCGGCCTTGCCCCCGGCACCTACAACGCCACCACCCACCCCGGCATCATCACCGGCTCGGGCTCGCTGGTCGTCACCACCGCGGGCGGCTCCGCCTACGACTCGTGGGCCGCGGCCAATGGCGTCTCGGGCGCCGGTGCCGACGCGGACTCGGATGGCGATGGCATCGACAATGGCATCGAATTCGTCATCGGCGGCGATCCGTCCGGCCCGGACTCCGACTCGAACGCGCTGCTGCCGACCCTCACCACCGACCCCAACTACCTCAACTTCGTCTTCCGCCGGACCGACGCCGCGGCTGCCCATGATCCGTATGTCGAATACGGCTCCTCGCTGTCCGGCTGGACCGAGGCGGAGGCCGGCGTCAGCGGCGTGATCGTCAGCGAGGACAACGAATTCTTCGGAGCGGGCATCGACCGCGTCACGGTGAAGATCCCGCGCACCCTCGCCGTCGGCAGCAAGCTCTTCGCCCGCCTGCGGGTCGATATCCCGTAAGGGTCAGCCCCGTCTTGAACCTCAAGGCCGCCCGGGATCCCCTGGGCGGCCTCTTTTTTAACCACAGAGAATGCAGAGATCCCAAAGAAGCCCGCCGCCTGCATTCCTCTTTGCGATCTCTGCGTTCTTTGCGGTTAAAAGAAGGTCTCCGCCGCACTTGTTGGAGCGGCTGCCCCCACTTTTGAAACGCCGCACCAGGAGCCGGAGGCCCGGACTGCGGCAGCCCTGCTGCCGCTCAATGCCAGCAGCCCTGCTGCGGGGAAGCGCGGGAAGACTGGGAGCACAACGAAACGATTGAAATGGACGAAATTGGAAGGAGTGGAGGGCGGACCGTCCCTATCCACGCTGCCGCGCGGCTCCTTGCCTTCCAGCACTTCCAGAATGAGGTGCCCCTGGCCCCGCACCCGCTTTCTCCCCTTGGCACCGCCGGTCCGGCACGCCACGCTCCGCCGCGTGACCGACCTCGAACTCACCCTCCACGCCGCCAAGGAAGCGGGCAAGCTGCTCAAGGCGAACTTCGGCCAGGAAGCCGCCGTCGATGAAGCCACCCACCACGACATCAAGCTCGCGCTCGACCGGGAGTCGCAGAAGCTGATCGAGGACATCCTGCTCGGCGCCCGCCCTGGCGACGCGCTCTACGGCGAGGAAGGCATCGGCGGCAATCCCGACAGCGATCGCCAGTGGATCGTCGATCCCATCGATGGCACGGTGAATTTCTTCTACGGCATCCCGCACTTCTGCGTCTCCATCGCCCTGCGTGAAGCGGGTCAGGTGGTGCTCGGCGTGATCCACGATCCCATCATCGGCGAGACCTGGACCATCGAAAAAGGCGGCGTGCCGATGCTCGATGGCCGCCCCATTTCCGTCAGCAAGCGCACCAAGCTGGAAGAGTGCGCACTCTTCGTCGGCTGCGGCAAGGACGAGGAAGCCCTGCGCACCGGCTTGGAGCGCTTCCGCAAGGCTTCGCTCAAGGCCCGCAAGATGCGCATGATGGGCAGCGCCGCGCTCGGCATGGCCTACATCGCCAGCGGCCGCCTCGACGGCTACATCGAGTCCCGCATTTCCCTCTGGGACATCGCCGCCGGCAAGCTGCTGGTCGAAGCCGCGGGCGGAAAGGTCCAGCTCGAACCCGCCAAGGATTGCCCCGATGCCTGGGCGATCGTCGCCACCAACGGCAAGATCCCGATCGAGGAGATCCTCTGAAAGGCGAATCACCAATCATCAATCTTCCAATCACCAATCGAAGTGTTTGGAAGAGAGACAGGAGAGTGTCAGGCGGCAGCCATCCTGATTCTTCAGGCATTCTGATTGGTGATTGGAAGATTGGTGATTGGTGATTTCTTCTCCTCCTATGATCGGTTTCGGCTACGACGTTCATCGCTTCAAGGAAGGCCGCCCGCTGATCCTCGGCGGCGTGGAAATCGCGCACACCCATGGCCTCGATGGCCATTCGGATGCGGACGTGCTGTGCCACGCGATCGCCGATGCGGTGCTCGGGGCGCTTGGCCTGCCGGACATCGGCCACTACTTCCCGCCGGGCGATCCGGAGTGCCTCAATATCTCGTCGCTCAAGATCCTCGAGAAAGCCGCCGCCTTGTGCCGCGAGCAAGGATTCGCGCTGGTGAACATCGACAGCACCCTCGTCGCCGAAGCCCCGAAGATCCTGCCCCACCGCGAAGCGATGAAGGCAAACATCGGCCGCGCGCTCGGCCTTGATCCCGCCCGCGTCGGCATCAAGGCGACCACCAACGAGACGATGGGCTTCGTCGGCCGCCGCGAAGGCATCGCCGCCATGGCCGTCGCGCAGGTGCAGTAAAGCGTGGCTGCGGCAACGTGGACACCTTCACCGAGCCGAACCCGAACGGCGGGAAGGCATTGGTGTGGATCTGTGTTCCCGAACAAAAGGAGCAATGGTCAACAAGGGCCTGACCATTGGTTTTGACCTATGTTGCCCCATGGAAAGGGCAATGGTCAGGTCAAACCCCATTCTCTAGTAAGGGGGTTGACCTGACCTTTGACCGTTGCCCAATCCTTGACCGGTGAACCTAACCGATGGGCCTCGGCTGATTGGTTTTAGCGCCAACGGCGCGGCCATGAAATAGCCCGGGGCAAGCGCAGCGCAGCCCCGGGATTGGAGCGCCGGGATCGGCTCCCCAACGGGGAGCGATGGGGCTGGAACTACGGGGCGCATCGTACTTCATGGCGACCCCTTCCGTAACGTCGATCACCCGGCCCTTGGTGTAGGGCCCGCGATCGTTGATACGCAGCACCCCGGACTTGCCGTTGGACAGGTGCGTCACGCGGATTTGCGTCCCCATCAGCAGGGTCTTGTGTGCGGCGGTCGCAACGTGGTTGCCGAGACGCTCACTCGAATAACGGGAGTCCCGGCCCCTCAGCTGGCCACCTCCGCCAAGCGCTCGATCTCCTCGCCGACCTCGTCGGCGTTGGCCTGCAATAGCCGGCTTTCCTGCGCGGTCAGCGTGCGGGGCTCGGTGTCCATCAGGCACAGCGCGCCGATCGTCTGCCCGTTGCCGACGCGGATCGGCGCGCCGGCGTAAAAGCGGATCCCGTGTTCGAGGACCATCGGGTTCTTGGCGAAGCGGCGGTCGCGCTTCAGATCCTTCACCACGAAGACATCGTCGGCCGCGACCACATATCCGCAGATCGAAAGATCGCGCGGCGTGCCGCCTTCGTCCGCCATCTCATCCGGCAATCCCCGGTGCGCCTTGAACCACTGCCGGTCGTGGTCCACCAAGGTGATCGCGGTGATCGGCACGTCGAAGACCTTGGCAAGCTTGGCCGTCACGTGATCGAGCACCGGCTCGCGCTCCGGATTCACCAGGCCGAGACGCTCCAGGGTGATCAAGCGCTCGCCTTCATTCTCCGGCACGGAGGCCGGCACGGTCTCTTCCGCCAAGGTGGAGGCGAAGCGCCCCGCGTAGTCGATCGCCCCGGCAAGATCCGTGAAAACCTCGTCCGCTCCCGCTTCCTTGAGCGAACTCATGTCCTCTTCTGGCACGCCATCCTCCTTGCCCCAAAGGCCGACGACGAGCTTCACGTCCGGCAAGGCCTCCCGCACCTTCCGGCACATCGTGCGGGCATGGCCGGTGGTGGAGGGGGCGACGACGGACACGCACACCAGATCCGGGTGCTTGTCCCGAATGACATCGATCAATTCGCTGACCGCTCGCCGCGCGGGCAATTGT
The DNA here is from genome assembly GCA_966696705.1 of uncultured Verrucomicrobiaceae bacterium. Taxonomy (GTDB): domain Bacteria; phylum Verrucomicrobiota; class Verrucomicrobiia; order Verrucomicrobiales; family Akkermansiaceae; genus Haloferula. The sequence continues at coordinate 23,055 of CBKZPU010000058.1, forward strand.
TCCGCTTCGAAGCCCTGCTGCCGCAGCACGTGCACCAGCATGTTGCCCGCCATCTCGTCCCGCGCGGCCCGTGCCGCCAGGCAGCAGACGCGGCACTCGAGATCGGACGGTGCTTGCCCGCCCGGTTGTTCCGTCAAAGGCCGCTCGGCAAGTTCTTCCACCAGCTCGCCCATGGCGTGGATGATTTGATCGCGGTGATCGCGCTCGATCGAGCCCGTCCGGAAATCGCGCTCGGCCGCAATCATCACCGGGATCAACATCGAATCGTAGAGTTCCACGAGCGGCCGCTCTTTCAGGAAGGACTCCGCCAGTTCCATCTCGTCGTGCTCGCCCTGGCGCAGCAGCCGCTGGTAGCAATCGTCGGCCGGGGTCAGCGCCTCCTCTTCACCTAGCAACACGCTGAGAAACGAAAGCTGCGGGATGTGCCGGCCCATCACCACCATGCACACGGTGAACGGCGTGGAAAGCACCAGCCCGGCCGTGCCCCACATCCAGGTCCAGAATACCGCCGCAACGATCAGCGCCACCGGCGAGACCCCCGTGCTGGTGCCGTAAAGCAGCGGCTCGAGCACGTTGTTGCTCACCAGCTCCAGCACGATGAACAAGCCGATCGTGAGCAGCGGCGCCACCCAGTCCGGCGACACCGCCAGCGACAGCAGCACCGGAAAGGCCGCCGCGATCCACGGCCCGATGTACGGGATGAATCGTAGCACGGCCGCGAGCGTGCCCCACAGCACCGCATTCGGCACACCGATGAAATAGAGGCCGATCGCCAGCGGGATGCCGTAGGTCACGTTGATCACCAGCAGCATCAGCAGGTAGCGCCGCACCAGGGTCCCGGCCTCGTTGAAGGCCTTGGTGGTGGTGCTGATTCGTCCTTGCCCGATCAGCCGCAATAGTCGTCCCCGCAGATCCTCCCGTTTCAACAGCATGAACACGGTGAGCAGCAATACCAGGGCCGCCGTTCCCAGCGGCCCGGCGATCTGGCCGACCATAGTCTGTACCCTTTTCATCGGCCCTCCGTCCGCCGTTCCTTCCACCACCTCCACCGGCACCGGCTCGATCCCGGCGTCGGCCGCTTCGGAGTCTTTTTCCTTCTTGCCGGGCAGCTCCTTTTTCAGGTCCTCCACCGTCTCGGACAGCCGGCTGAGCACCCCTCCCGTGGGAATCTGGAAGGAGCGCAGCTTGGTGCGGATGTTCTCCTTGTAACCCGGCAGTTGGCTCGCCAGATCCATCGCCTGGCTGCCCACCATCCAGCCCAGCGCGATCGTCGCCGCGAGGACCAGGATCATGGTCGCCAGCACCGCGGTGACATTGCCCAGCCATCGCTGCAGCTTGTTGACCAGCGGCGTCAGCAGGAATGTTAGCAAGGCCGCCAGCGTCAGGGGAATCAACACATCGCGACCGAAATAGATCCCCGCCAACAAGGCGGACGTCAGGCACACCGCGAAGATCCCCGATAGCGAATCGGCGGCGGAGCGCCGATTGCGGGGCGGAGGTCGGACGGTGCCGGTCGATGACATGGGTTCGGGTTTCAATTCTCCTCCTTCGCAGATTCGAGGCCCACCACGGGACACCCGGCAAGCTTCGTTCTAAGAGCATAACCCCATCGTTTCCAAGATCGAATGCACGACGCACGGCGGTCCATCATGCGTTGTGCATGCCTCGCCGTTGCCTTGCGATACTCCGGATTTCCCGCTACGCACGCCACGTGTTCCCCGGCAAACCGGACCGCCCGTATTTCGAAAGCTGGCTGAAGCGCACCCGCAGGCAGCTCGCGGGCAGCGGCCGGCTCAGCGAGATCGCGCTCATCCTGTCCCGGCAGGAAGGCCGCACGCCGCAGGACTGGAGCAGCTATTTGCGCGAGGTTCTCGAGGAGGAAGTGACCCCCTCCCTCGACCTGCTGACGAGGATCGACGCCATCCTCGCCAAGCCGGTCCGGGCCGAGATTCCCCTTGAGACGCCACCGCTCTTCCGCGACTCGTAAAGATAAATTAATAGTCAGTAATTTTAAAATTTATCTTGATCAATCGCACGACTCATGGAAGTCTCCCAGTGACATGAAGCACTCTACTTCAATCGCCATCGCACTCTGCCTCGCCTCCGCCGCTGTTCAGGCGGGCGAGCCAGCCCCCACCACCTCCTACACCCCGGCTCCCAGCAGCGGTCCGCTCTGGACCTGGTTCGTTGGCGGCTCCGTCGGTTACTTCTTCGACGCCGAAGAAGCCTACTACACCCTCCACCTCGGCGCCAAGATCGCCGAAACCGGTTCGGTGACCCACTCGCTCTTCGTGGAAGGCCTTTACACCGAGACCGACAGCTTTGCCGGCATCGTCAACACCGACATCATCCCGGTGACGCTGAACTACAAGGCGGACTTCGCGATCAACGACCGCCTCTCGTTCTACGCCGGTCTCGGCGTTGGCGGCGCGTTCGTTGACTCCAGCGCTGGTCCCTTCGACGACGATTCCGTCGAGCTGGCTGCCCAGATCTTCGCCGGCCTCGGCTACGACGTGACCGAAAACTTCGAGATCTACGGCGGCGCCCGCTGGCTGTGGGTGGACGACAGCTCCGTCGGACCGGTTTCGGTGGAAATCGGCGACGACATCGGTGCCGAACTCGGCCTCCGCTTCAAGTTCTGATCCGTCTCTCTTTCATAAGAAGCACACGCCAAGGCCTTCCGGTTCGCGCCGGAAGGCCTTTTCCTTTTCCGTGTTGGAGGCAGGGAGCGCCAAGGCAGGGACCGCTCTCCGCGCGGTCAGGCTTCTGGCGGCCCTCACCACTCTCTTTGGTCGCAGGCTGAATGCAGCCGTCCCCAGCCGGACCTATCGGAGAAAGGTCCCTGCCACCCCGGCGTCAGTTAGATCCCCGTGATCCGCCGCAGCACCTCGCGGACATGCCCGGCCTTGCCGCTCCATGGCTTCGCGGGACGCTGGATCTCCCAGCCGCGTGCCTCGCCGATCGCCGTTAGCTTTGCCGATGGATTGACCAAGGTGTTCGCCTCGCAGCAATTCAACATCGGCAGGTCGGCCGAGCTGTCCGAGTAGCCGTGGCTGCGCGGCCAAGCCCCCTCGGGAGCACCGAGGATCTCCGAGAGTCGTCGTACTTTCGCGGCTCCCTTGTGATTGTGCAGCTCCGGCAAGAGCGGCATGCGGCCCAGCCATTCGACCGGCGTGCCCAAGGCCAGATCGAAACCGAGCACGCGCCCGACCTCCTTCGCGTAGAATTCCGGACTCGCCGAAGCCAGCACCGTCAAATCCCCCGCATCGCGATGGCGCTGCAGCTTCTCCAGCATCACCGGATAGCAGCGGCCCGGAAAGAACTCCGCGACGAAGTCCCTCGCCCAGCCCTCGATCTTCGCGTGATCCGCCCGCCAGAGATAGCTCAGGAAGACGCGCTTCATGCCCTCGTCGCCGAGGATCTTCGCGGCCGGTAGAAACGCGGCGAAGAAGGCGAGATAGGCCCGCCGCCAGCCTTCGCGCCGGATCACGTGATCGCAGAACAGCATCTGCGTGTCCCACGCGATCAGGGTGCCATCGAGGTCGAAGAGGCCCAGCCCGCGGTCGAACTTGGCACGGAGGTCATCGGTCACGCGGCGGATTGAACCGTCAAGTCGCCAAGTTCGCCAAGGACTTCATTTCATCGCCGCATACTCAGCCGCCGCCTTCTTGAGCACTGCGGCATCCGGCTCGCCATCGGCGACGATCAGCCGGTAACGCGCGACATAGGGTTTACCCGGCTCGATCGACATCGCGCCGCCTTGCTGCGGGGCGTAGCAGAAGAACGGCTCGGTGGGATGCACGCGGACCGGCTGCGGTGCGCGGAAGTTCGAGGGATGGCAGATGATCGCCACGCCGCAGGTCTCGCCATCCACCTTGCCACCCACCCAGCACCAACCCTCCTTGGCCGTGTTCACCTTGAGCCGGTCGGTGAGGCCGGACGCGGTGAGGAACTTGCAGTTCTCGGCACCGTCCCATGCGCGATTCCCGCGGAAGCCGAGGCCGCCGTAGTGATACTCGGGCAGCTTCAGTGGCGAGTCGGTCGCACAGGTCTGGGTGATGGTCATGTCGATGACGTAACGATTGTCCGCGCTCGAAACGGCTACGTCCCACGTCTCCCACAGCGCCGCCTTCTCCGGTTTCGCGATCATGTCGACGAACTTGTGACCCACCTTGAATCTCGCCCGGCCCTCCTCGTCCCAGATCCGGTCGATCTTGACAAATT
>CBKZPU010000059.1:0-27264 GCA_966696705.1 uncultured Verrucomicrobiaceae bacterium
TCGCGGACGTCGTCCATCCATTTCGAGAGAAAAGCCCGGACATCCTGGTAGCGGGCGGCAGTCGGAGCGAAGACGTTGATGTCGCCGGTCCACCCGAGCCGCTCATCGCGAGCCGGCGTGTCGGTGGGGATGGAGAGGAAATTGCCGCGCTGCCCCCAGCGGATGTTGCCGACAAGTTGGTTCAGCATCGGGTGCGAGGTCTTCAGGTCGCCGGTGTCCGGCAGATCGGAACCCAGGACGACCCCTTGCACCGCCTCCGGGGCCGGTGCCTGGTCGAGGCCGGAGAGTTCGATGTAACGGAAGCCGTGCTGGGTGAACTTCGGCTGGTAGGTGACAGTGCCATCCGCCGCGAAGGTGTAGATGTCGGTCGCCTTCGCGGTGCGGAGATTCTCGGTGTAGAGCTGTCCGGTCCGCTGGCCTTTCCGGTAAAGCTCTTCCGCATGGCGGATGGTCACGGTCTGCCCCTTCCTTCCGGTCATGGTGATGCGCGGCACGCCGACCATGTTCTGGCCGAGGTCATACACGTGACGACCGGGGAGCGGCACGGAGCGGCTTTTCGCCGTCAGCGTGGCGAGTGCCCGCACCGGTTCGTCAGGCTGCGGGACGAGCTTGTCCGACCGGCCAGGCAGGATTTCCACGCTCCGCCAGCCGGAATCGTCGAAGCCCGGAAGATCCCAGCCCGGCTGCTCGCGGGACGCATCGTAGGCTTCCCCGTCCTGGAGGTCGGCCGACACGATCGGTCCTTGGCCACCGCGCCAGTCGCGGCCGGTTGCGAACCACTCGGTCGAACCGTCGGCATACTCGAGTTTGATCCTTGCGATGAAACCGAGTCCGCCTCCGTAAACTCCCCGCCAAGCGAGGCCGGTTTTCCCGCGGTACCATCCGTCGCCGAGCGCCGCGCCCACGGCATTCTTCCCCGTCCTCACCAGATCGGTGACGTCGTAGGTCTGATGCTGGATCCGCTTGTCGTAGTCGGTCCACCCCGGAGCGAGGAACTGATCCCCCGCTTTCCGCCCGTTGACCGAGAGTTCGTAAACGCCGAGGGCCGAGGCGTAAATCTTCGCGCTCTTCACCTCTCCGCGTGCGTGGAACTCGCCGCGAAGCAGGGGCAGCGATGAAGGAGCGGCGGTGAAGACGGCTTCGGTGCCGCCGGAAATCCGGTAGGAGCCGTCCGCGACCGAGCCGCCGGTGAAACCCGATTCGCCTTTCGCGAAGTCCGGCTCCATCAAGGTCTTGCCGGAGCGGACATCGGTGACCTTGACGCGGTGCACCGTGGCGCTCTCGCCGCCATGGGTGCGGAAGCCGGTGAGCCCCCCGTGGAAGGTTCCGTCCCTCAGGCTGTAAACCGTCTTCCCGTCCAAGGTGGCGGTGAGGGTCGATCCGCTGGCGGTCAGCACCAGCTTGTGCCTGTCTTCTAACAGCGACCGGTTGGCGAAGCCGAACCGCCCCAGATCGACGCGCGTGAGTTCCCGATAGACGCCACCGGTGATCCGGTGCGGCTTGAGTACCGGCCGGTCGCCGGTGACGTTGACCTGAAACATCCAGCCGTTGCGGGCCTCCGCATCGGCCCGCAGGAAGACGCCCAGTGCCTCGCGATGGAGCGTGAACTCCGTCTCCACCGTGTAGTCGGTCCACGCCTCCGGATGGACCGCGGTAGCGGGCAAGGCAATCCACTCCGCTCCTTTCCAATCCCGCCCGGAAAGCAGCCCGGTCTCGAACCACGCCGGCTCGCTCCATCCGGAGACGACGCCGTTTCCATCCTGGATCCTCACCTGCCACCAGTATCTCGTGGCCGGCTCCAATTTCACGGTGCCCGGCAGGACCACGTCCACCTGCCGGTCGGATTTCACCCAACCGGAGTTCCAGAGGTCGGCGGTGCGGGGGGACTTGCCCACGCGGATCTCGTAAGCGGACTGAACGACTCCGCGGCCGCTGGATCCCGTGGTCCAACCGAGCGACACGTCATCGGCTGCGATCCCCAACGGATTCACGCGGGCGTTCGTGGCCAATCCGCCAACCTGCAGCGGAACCTGCTGGATGCCTTCTTGAGCGAAGCCGGGGAGCACCAGATGGGCTGCAACAAAGATCACGAACAGCTCCACCCGTCCCAGCCATGAAAAGATTCGTGCCGGAAGCGAAGCCGCCTTGCACGAGTTCCGATGGGAGTCGGGCTGTTGTTTCGTCATCATCAATTGCGTTTATGGGTCGTTTGGAAGGAATCTGAATTCCGGTTCGGCAGGATCGCAACGCGCGGTCTTCCGAGGGTCAAAATGGAAAAGTCATGTCGCCGCAGTGGGAAACCCGATTCACCACTGCGACGACATGGGTCGCACATCACTGCAGCAGGAAACCCTGATCACCGCTGCAGCGACGTGAGTATTTCCCACCGGGATCAGTTTGGAGTTACGGAAAGGCGGATGAAGTATTTTCCTTGGTCGCTTGGAGGAGTGAAGCTGACTGCTCCATCGGGACCATCGGTGTTGCTGGTGAGGTTACCAATCGGAACGTCCGTCCAGATTGTGAGATCCGAGGAACTCTGGATCACGAACTGGCTTCCATAAGCGGAGGCCGGGATGTTGCCACCGTTCGTCCAGGAGATGGTTCCAGACACGAGAGCCGGATTGGCGGTGAAGCCGGCGGCGGCGTTCATGAAGAACTCCACGCCGTTCGCCATGCCGTCACCGTCGAAGTCCAAGTCAGGACCCTGGCCACCCGCATTGGTCGCGGCCCAACCGGCGTATCCGGCAACCACGCCGACCTGAATCTTGCCGGAGCCGGAGATGAAGCCCCCGGGCGTGGACGAGTCGTAGATGCCGTCAAGCTGTTCAACGCCTCCGAGGAAAAGGCTTCCGACCACATCGACGCCGGCATGCGTGAGGTTGAGGACGGCACCGCCTGAGATGGAAACCGTGGATCCATCCGCCAGATAGGGTTGCGCGAGGCTCAATGTGCCTCCGGCCACGGTGGTGCTGCCGGTGTAGGTGTTGGCCTGGCTCAGGGCCACCGTGCCGGCATTGGAAGCGGTCACGACCACGTTGCCGCTGCCGCCAATGACCTTGCCAAAGGTTTGGGTGTTGCCCGACGCCGTGTTTTCGAAGGTCAGGCTGGCCCCCGCCGCGATGAGGGTCACGTCGCTGGCGAACGAGCCGATGACCTTGCCGTTGCCGTTGTCGCTCAGAAGCAGCGCACCGCCGTTGACCGTCGCACCTCCCGAGAAGCTGGTGCTCGTCCCGGCACCCAAGCCGTTGGTGCACTTCACCGTCTGGGTGCCCGCGCCGTTCTTCACCAGCGCGAGCGTGCCGGTGCCGCCGAAGTTGTCCCGGACGATGCCGGTGAAGGTGAAGTCGTTGCCGGCGGTATCGATGACGAGAACGCCGGCCCCGGTGCTCCCGGTTTCGAAATTCTGCACCACGTTGAGATCCCCGGCCGTGCTGGAAAGGCCCGCGATCGTTTCGGTGAATGCCTGCACCGCCAGCTTGCCGCCGTTGTTGATCTCCACCACCGAGACGTCGGGAATGTTCTCGCCGCTGCCAACGATCAGGCTACCCCCTTCGATCGTGGTCTTGCCGCTGTAGGCATTCGCCCCCGACAGGAGCTGCGTGCCATTGCCCGTCTTGGTCAGGGCGACGGTGCCGGTGCCGGACGTATGGTCCGCGATGATGCCCTGGTAGTCGCCTCCCGCGGCATTGCCGGCGCCGATGGTGAGGGTCACGCCGGTGCCGGTGCTGTTGTTGACGATGGTGCCGCCGGTGCCGGACAAGCTTCCGACCGACTGCGAGGTACCGTTGAGATCCAGCACGCCGGCGTCGATGGTCAGGGATCCGGTGGTCGCGCCCAGCGTGCCGCTACCGCTCGTCCGGAGGCTGCCCGATTGCAGGGTGGTTCCTCCCGAGTAGGTGTTTGCCGCGGAGAGAACGGTGCTGCCGCTGCCGGTGTTGTCGATGACGAGCCCGTTGGTCCCGCTCACGACGGCGGACACGAGCAGGTCGTTCGCGCTGGCATTCGTCCACACCTGGGACGAGGCCAGTGCCAGCGTGTCCATCGCGAGGGTGGCGCCGCCGTTGCCGCTTTGCAGGGTGATGCCGCCGGCGTCGATGTCCAGTTGGTTGGCTCCCGAGATATGGGTGGGTCCCGTCCCGGCGGCGAAGGTCAGGCTGAAGACGCCGAAGTCCTGGCCCAGCGTGTTGGTCAGGTTGGCGGGAGCACCGTTGCCGTTGGCGGCGAAGATGACGTCGGTGAGGTTGTTGGGATAGGCCCCCACGAAGCCCGTGCCATTCGCGTTGGTGGTGAAGTTGCCGCTGGCACCGCTCACACTCGTCCACGAGGTGCCTTGGACTCCGGACCAGTAGGCAATGGTCGGAGCGGCCGAACCGCTGGTGATCAGTTGCACCGCGGTGTCGGTGACGTTCAAAGTCCCGGAGACCCCGAAGGTGAGGTTGGGATTGGCGAGCGTGAGCGCGCCCACGGTGGTGCCGTTCCCCATGGCATAACCCGCGCCGGTGCCGCTACCGAAGGTGATGAGATCGTAGGTGCTGCCCGCCGCGATCCCGGAGCCGGTGATGCTGATCGTTGCTCCCCCGGCATCGACCGTCAGGGGATTGGCCCCCAGGGAAAGCTGGTCGGCACTGGAAGCTCCGGCTTCAAACTCCAGCTTCGCGAGATTGCCCGCGGTGCCGCCGAGCGCGAGCCCTGCGGCGTTGCTCAAGGTGAGCGTGTTGATGCCGCCATCGACCAGGTTGATGGCTCCCTGCGTTCCGGCGGTCGAGCCGGTGGCCAGCGTGACCACGCCGTTGATCGTGCCGGTGCCGCCGAGCGCCGCGCCGCCGTTGACGGCCACGGCGCTTTCCGCGGCAAGGCTGCCATTCACGCGGAGAGTGCCGCCGGCGACCGTCGTCGCGCCGGTGTAGGTGCTCGCGCCCGAGAGCGTGAGCGTGCCGGCTCCGGACTTGGTGAGAATGCCGGTCGCGCCGGTGTCGTTCACGAAGCTGGTGGCGGTGCCGATGTTGAAACCGTTGGTGTTGAACAGCGCGCCGTTGTTGCCGACGAAGGCCTCGTTGGAACCGGTGAAGAAGGCGCTTTTCGTGACCGTAAGGAAACTCGGGTTGCTCTGCGAGGCCACGACCTGGGTGCCGTTGAAGACATTGCGGACCGGCAAGGTGCCGTTGGTTGAGTCGATGGCGGAGATGGAGCCCACCGTCAGTGTGCCGCCGTCGAGGTAGAATTGTCCGGTGGCGACGCTGCCTGTCATGTTCAAGCTCGCGGCGGTGACGTTGGCCGCGCCGGTGATCTTCACGCTGGCCCAGTCGGTGCTGGTCGCTCCGGCGCTCGTGATCGACCCGGTGATGGTTGCCGTCGTGTTGCCGGCGAACACGAGGTTGGAGCGACCGACGCGCGCGTTGCCCGAGATGGCGAGCGTCGCGTTGTTGAAAGTGGTGGTCTGCTCGGCGGTGTAGAGACCCGCGGTCTGGGGGGCCGAGGACGGGTTGTTCGCGCTGTTGCCCTGCGAGAGCAGGTTCGCCAAGGTCACCGCGCCGGTGAAGGTGGTGGCGGTCGGCACGCCGGCGGCGGAACCTCCGCTGGTGGTGAGATCGACACCGGTGCCCGAGATCGAGCCACCGAGGGTCAGGGTGCCCTCCGCGGTCGCGACTCCAAAGCTTTGGTTACCGCTCAACGTGATCGCATTGTTGATCGTCTGCGCCGCGCCGTTGTTGGTGATCCCGCCGGTCAACGTGAAGTCGTTGCCTCCAATGGCGAATGCCGAGCCTCCGGCGTTGTAGGTGATCCCCGCCACGCTGAAGCCGGCGGAGGTCAGATTGTTGTTGAGGGCGGTGCCGCCGGCTCCTGCCGCGCCGAAGACCAGCGAGTCGCCGGAGAGCGGCGGGGTGTTGGTGCCGGACCAGTTGCCGGCGGCATTCCAGTCGGCGGTGGCGCCGGTCCAGGTGGCGACGGCGGCCGACGAGGTGGAAAGGAGGATCGGGGCAAGCGCGGCCAGGGAAAGGCCGGCCACAAACGGATGGCTGGATGAGTTCTTGGGCTTCATGGTTCTGGGTTGGGTATTCGGGAGAGGCAATGTGTCCTGTTAGAACGTGATCAGGAGGCGGTAGAACCGCCGCGAATGCAGCGGGTCGAGGGGTGTGACGAACTCCAGGTCGCCGCCGGTCCCAGCTTGGGGAGCGAGGAGAGGAACCGCCTGCCAGCCGCCGGCCGACAGGTCGTCGCTGAACTGGAGAAGGTAGCCATGCCCGATCACGGAGTCCTTGACGGTGACCCGGGCGCTCACGCCCCCGCTTCCATCCGGGATCAGCTCCATGGCGGGTGCCCGCAGCTCGCTGTCACTCACCGGCGGCGCGCTTGGGGTGGCGCTGGACGGATCCGAGTCGAGACCCGGGCCCGTTTCGTCGAAGGCCGCGACAATGTAGGTATAGGTCGTGCCGGCAGTGAGGTCCGTGTCGGTGAAGGAAAGCGCCGAGCCCGTCCACACGACCACCGGCGAGGGATCTCCGGCGACAGAGCGCTTGACCACATAGCCGGCGGCGCCATCGAGCGCAGTCCACTGCAAGGTCGCGCTCAAGGGGCCCGCGGTGGCGGTCAGCCCGGTGGGCGCAGGCAAGCCGGCGGGGACGAGGCGGACGTCGTCGATGAAGACGGTATTGTCGCCGCCGTTGGCGTTCGTGCCGACGAAGGCGAGGCCGTGCGATGTCCCGCTGGCGGTGAAGGTGGCGCGGTAGCCGGAGTAGGCCGTGGGGCTCTCGCCGGGCATGTAGCTGGCGATGGTGTTGTCATCGACGGCGACCTGCCACGTTTGGCCGCCGTTCACATACACGGCGCGCTGGGCGGCAGAGAACAGCAGATGGTAGGTCATGCCGGGGACCAGTCCGCCGACGTCCCGGGAGACCGATCCGGTCCGCTGGACGAAGGCCACCTGTACTCCTTCGGGCGCCGGGGGATTGCTCTCGGTGAACAGGCTGCCGTTGCGGGCGACGCCGGAGCCGCTGCCACCGGACTCAGGACTGAAGGTCCATGCGCTGCCGGCAGGACTGTAGAGGAAGGTTCCCGTGGCCGGGGTTTCAAAGCCGCCTTCCGACGAGAGTCCCGAAGAAGCGCTGCGGACGAGGCGCACGTCGTCGAGGAAGACGGTGTTGTCGCCCGTCCTGAGATTGGTTCCGACAAATGCCAGCGTGTGGCTGCCGGCGGTGGCGGTAATGGTGGCACCGTAGCCGGACCAGGCCGTGGCGGATTGGCCCGGCGTGAAATCGGCCACGGTGTTGCCATCCAGCGTCAGACGCCAGGTTTGGCCGTTGGGGTTCCACGAGGCACCGGTCGCCCGCTGCGCGGCGGAGAAGATCACCTCGTAGCTCGCGCCAGGTGTCAGGCCGCTGACGGTCCGGGCGATGCTGCCGGTGCCTTGGAGGAATGCGGCTTGGAGCCCTTCCGGTGCGTTGGCATTGCCCGAGGTGAACAAGCTCCCGTTCGCCGTGACGCCGGCCTGGCCGCCGAAGGTCCACGATCCACCGCCCGGGTTGTATTGATACGAGGCGGTGACGGGCCGCTCGAAACCCGAATCGGAGAACAACTCCGGCCGCGCCGACAGTTCCCCGCTGTTGTCGCTCTCGCCGCCCAGGGCTTTCGCGGAAATGACGTAGTGGTAGGTCACGCCATTGACCAGGCCGGTGTCGGTATGGCCGGTCGCCGCCACGTCCGTCGCAACCGTGGTGTAGGGCCCGCCGGCGACCGTGGACCGTTTCACGTCGTAGCCCGTCGCCCCCGGCGTGGCGGCCCAGCTCAACGTCACCTGCTTCGAAGCGGGTACGGCTTCTAACAAGACCGGCGGATCCAATGCCGGAGCCCAGTGGAACGCGTAAGTCCCCGACCCCACCGAATAGACGTTCGCTCCGTCCTCCGTGCGCAGGAACTGCACGCCGGGCGAGGCATTGGCGGCGACGGAACCCTCGGTCACGGTCGTGCCCGCACTGCGCGGAAGATGAATGACCGCGGTGGTGTTCACCGGGACTTCCACATCGAGCTGGATGCTCCCGCCGGAAACGCTCCACTCCGTCGCAAGGTTACCGAACGGGGTTTGCTGCGAGCACCGGGCATGGGTCAGGTCGCCGTAGCCGACGAGCGGCGCGATGCGCGCGGTCTTGTAGCCCGGCTCCACCGCCTGGATGCCGCCGAGGTTCGCGAACATCCAGTCGCCGACCGCACCGTAGGCGTAGTGGTTGAACGAATTCATGTCCACCGGACCGAACTCGCCATTGGGTTGAATGGAATTCCACCGCTCCCACATGGTCGTCGCGCCCATCGTGATCGGGAAGCCCCACGAGGGGTACGTCTCGTTGAGCAACAGCCGCATCGCCAGGTCGTCGCGGCCGATCTTCGAAAGTGCCGGCAGCAGCCACGGCGTGCCGAGGAAGCCGGTCTTGAGGTGGTAATTATCGGCCGCGAGCTTTTCAATGAACTTGCCGGCGGTCTGCGCGCGCTGGTCCGGATCGGCGATCATGTCCATGCCGAGCGCCATGGCATAGGCGGTCTGGGTTCCGGTGTAGATGGTGCCGTCCGGCGCGCGGTAGGCATTGACGAAGGCCGCGCGGATCTGAGGCACCAGCTCCGCCCATTCCGCCGCTTGGGCCGTCTCGCCCATGACCGCGGCCATCTCGGCCATCATGCGCGTGTTCTCGGCAAAGTAGGCGGTGCCGATGACCTTGTGCTCCTCGAGCCGGTTCACGCTTTCGAGCGTCAGCCAGTCGCCGGAAAACCAAGAGCTTCTGCCTTGTTCCAGCAAGTCGCCGTCCGCCGTCGCGCTGTTGTGGACGAACGCGTGGAAAGCCTTCATTGCCTCCCAGTTCTCGCGGAGGATCTTTTCGTCGCCGAAGGCCCGCCAGACCGCGTAAGGCACGGTGATGAAGGCATCCGACCAACCGACACCGGTCGCGTCGAACTCGTTGCGCGGCTGGGGCACGATGGCCGGGATGTTGCCGTTGCCCTTTTGTGCGTCGCGCACGTCGGCCATCCACTTCGAAAGAAAGGCCCGCGTGTCCTGATAACGCGCCGCGGCCGGGGCGAAGACGCTGATGTCGCCGGTCCATCCCAGCCGCTCGTCGCGCGCCGGGGTATCCGTGGGGATGGAAAGGAAGTTGCCGCGTTGCCCCCAGCGGATGTTGCTCACCAGTTGGTCGAGCATGGGGTGGGACGTCTCCAAATCGCCAATGTCCGCAAGGTCGGAGGAAAGGACGACGCCCTGCACGTCCGCAATCCCGGGCGGGACATCCGTGCCCGTGATTTCGATGTAGCGGAAGCCGTGCTGGGTGAACTTGGGCTGATAGGTGACGGTGCCGTCGGCGGCGAAGGTGTAGGTGTCGGTCGCCTTCGCGCTGCGGAGGTTCTCGGTGTAGAGCTGTCCTGTTAGGGAGCCGGTGCGGTGGATTTCCTCGCCATGACGGAGGGTGATCGTCTGACCCGCGGTTCCGGCCAGGCGCACTCTCGGTACGCCGACCATGTTTTGGCCGAGATCGTAGAGCCACGTTCCGGGAACGATCTCGGTGCGGCTTTCCGCCGTGAGCACCATCACCGCCCGCACCGGTGCGTCGGGCTGGGGCACCAGCCGGTCGGACGCATTGGCGGCGGTGCCAACGGTCGCCCAGCCGGAATCGTCGAAGCCCGTGGTGTCCCAACCGGGTCGTTCCAGATTCGCGTTGTAGGTCTCGCCGTCTTGAAGATCGCCTTGGACATGGGGGCCATCGCCGGCCTTCCAGGTCAGGTCGGTCGCGAACCAATCGGAGGATCCGTCGAGGTAGCTAACCTTGATCTTCGCCACGAAGGCGAGCTGGCTGCCATAGACCTTCGTCCAGTTGAGCCCGACGCTGCCGCGGTGCCAGCCATCGGCCAGTGCCGCGCCGATGACGTTGGCTCCCGGTTGGACGAGGCTCGTGATGTCGTAGGTCTGCGACTGGATCCGCGCGTCGTAGTCGGTCCAGCCCGGCGCGAGGAACTGATCGCCCGCCTTCTGCCCGTTCAGCGAGATTTCGTAGAGGCCTTGCGCGGAGGCATACACGCGCGCCGAAGCGATGCCGTCGCGAGCCGTGAACTCGCCCCGCAGCAGCGGGAGCGATGGCGGGGCATTGGCGAAAACCGCATCGGTGGTGCCGGAGACGGAAAGGGCGCCATTCGCGACCACGCCGCCATTGAACCCGTTCTCGCCTTGGGAAAAGTCCGGATCGATCAACGTCGCGCCGCTCGCCTGGTCCACCACTTCGACCCGATGAACGGAGCCCGCTTCCGCGTCGAAGGTCCGGAAACCGACCAAGCCGCCCGGGTAAGCGATCCCATTGCGGGTATCGATGAGGACACCGTTCAGGCGGGTGGCGATGGTGGAGCCCGAGACCTCGAAGCGGAGCGTGTTGCGGGTTCCTGTTAGGGACGCATTGGTAAAGCCGAGCGGCGCGAGATTGACCGTCGCGAGCACCGAGTAGCCGCCGTTGGTGCGCTTGTGCGGCCTGAAGACCGGATTCGAGCCCGTCAGGTTGACCTGCATCATGTAGGCGTTCTGGCCATCGGCCGAACTGCGAAGGAAAACCCCGAACGCCTGGCTTTGCAGCGTGAACTCGACAGTCGCGGTGTAGTCGGTCCACGCGGCGGGATCCGGACTTTCAACGGCGCGGGTGATCCACCCTGCACCCGACCAGTCTGCAACTCCTAACAGACCGGTCTCGAACCAAGCCGGCTCGCTCCACGCGCTGGTGTGACCACTGCCGTCCCGTATGCGGACTTGCCAATGGTAACGGGTGGCCGGCTGCATGGCGATGGACGGCGGCAAAGCGACGTCCACCTGACGTGGCGACGACACCTCGCCGGATGCCCAAACGTCCGCCGCACCGGGTTGGGTGCCGACGCGGATCTCATAGGACTGCTGGATCACGCCGCGGCTGCCCGAAGTGGCTGCCCAGCCGAAGGAGATCTCTCCGGCAGCGATGCCCAGCGGGTTGACCCGGCCATTGGTGGTCGTGCGCCCGATGGCAAGGTCTTCCGCTCCCTCGGCTGCAGCCGGAGAGAAGAGAACAGCGCAAATGATCCCCGCAAGGAGCGCCAAGAGATGACGTGCGGCACTCGGCATCGATCAAGGTTCAGTTACCGGGACGAACGGCGGGGCTCCCCATGGGGATCGATCGCAAGATGCGGCTTGGCGAAGCGACCAAGCCGCCCTGCGATCCGCGCCTTCAAGCACGGCGGCGGCGACGACGGGCGAACAGGATTGCCGCGCCCAGAATCAGCGACGCGCTGCCCGGTTCAGGTACGGTGGCAATTTCAAGATTGTCGAAAGTGCTGATGCTGAATCCTCCGGAGCTGCCGAACGCCTCCAGCGTGATGAAATTGTCCAAATAGCCCCCGGTTTTCGTGAAGGAGTAAAAGGGAGAACCCGCCCCGTTCGCGAAGACCTCGATCAAGGAGTCATTCACGCCGTCCCAGGGATTGCCGTCCGTGAGGCCGGTGATTCGAAGTTCGAAGTCGATCATTCCGCCCGGAGTGCCGGTGTAAGTCCCGGACCCTACTCCGGTCCCGCCGTCGAAGGCCTGGAATCCCCCGTCGCTCTCGAACAGGACGCCGAAGTTCGGGGCTGTCGAAAGGATGCCCTGCCCCCTCGCCCCGGAACCGGCGCTGCCGAAGCTCGCATTGTCGCCCGCACCGATGGTGATCGCGCCCCAGTCGCCGCTCGTGGTGTCTCCGATGATGGGGTCGAGCGAGAACGAGATGGAAAGATAACCGCCCGCTCCAGGATCCACGTCGAAGTTGTACTCGGGCGAGGCCGAACCAATCGTGAAGCTATTCCCGGCAAGGAAAAGAGTCCCGGGAGCGCCGCTGTTCCCGATCTGCGTTTTGAAGCCTTCGCTGCCTTCGTTCGCGATCGTCCCGGTGATGGTGCCGAAGAGGCTGCCATTTCCTTGCCGATATTGGAGATTCCCCACGGTTCCGGACTGACGCCCGCCGGAGTATTGGAAGTTCACATCGTCGCTCTGTGCCGACGTGTCGAAATTGTCAGCGAACAGAACGGCAGCATCGGCCGGGTGAACGAGGGTGACAGCCGCCAGAAGGACCGGGATGGGAAGGTACTTTTTTTGCATGGGTTTGAGGAGCGAGGACAAGAAACTATTCTTGCTTCCTCCCCAAACGACAATGGACCCGAACGGGCCTATGCATTGTCCCAAGGTTCCCACCTCATCCGCGGAGGAACTTCGCCACCGCTTCCGTGCCCGATTGGACGTGGAGCTTGCGATAAATGCCGCGCAGGCGGTTGTGTACCGTGTGCGGGCTGAGGCCGAGCTGATCGGCGATCTGCTTGTAGGGCAGCCCCTTCGCCAGCAACTCCAGGATCTCCCGCTCGCGCTTGGTCAGCGTTTCGGCCTCGCCGGCCGGCTGGCGGATCTGATGGAAATGGGAGACGACCCGGCGGGCGATCTCCATCGACATCGGCGAGCCCCCGCGGCGGACTTCGTCGATCGCGCCTAACAACTCCTCCGGGGCGGCCCGCTTGAGCAGGTAGCCCGAAGCCCCGGCGCGCAGCGCGTCGAAGATGAGATCCGTGTCGTCGTACGTGGTGAGCATGACGAACTCGATCCGCGGATGGGCGCGCTTCAGGATCGCGACACACTCGATGCCGCTGCGCCCGGGAAGATTGATGTCCATCAATACGACGTCGGGCAACAAGCGCGGGATTTCTTCCAGCGCTTCCTCCCCGTTCGTGAAAACCCCAGCGCAGGTAATACCGGTCCCGTGCTTGAGGAGTTTGAGGAAGGTCTCGCGGGTCGCGCGATGATCTTCGACGAGGCAAAAGCGGGTGGACTCGGATTTCGCCTCTTCGGTGGGGTTTTCCGGCATGGCTATAAGAGGATAGATGGAATCGTCGCGGTGGCAACCGTGAGGCCCGCGACCAAGCGCGCTGATTACGACTTGGCCATCGAAAGGGGAAGTGTCAGTTCCACGCGGGTTCCCCTTGATGGTTCACTTTGGATCGCGAGGTCACCTCCGATGCCGGCCATGCGCTCCCGCATGTTCCGCAAGCCGTCCGCACCCGCTTCGTTGGTGCCGGGATCGAAGCCGTCACCATCGTCAGCGACGGCGATCCTCAGGGTGGAGTCCTCCAGCGTGGCCGTCAGGTGGATCTTGTGGGCATGGGCGTGCTTCACCGCGTTGTTCAGCGCTTCCTTCACGACAAGCAACAGGTGATGGCGCACATCCGAGGTGAGGGTGACGGGGGGCAACTCGTCTGGGAGATTGACCTCGCAGGCGACGCCAGCTCCACCAACGAAGCGGACCGCATATTTCCCGATGTATTCGATGGAGCCGGCCAAGGTGTCGTAGTGAGGATTCACCGCCCACACGATCTCGTCGAGCGAGTCGATCGTCTGGCGGGCAACCGATGCGATCTCATTCAGATGCCCGGGGATGTCGTCCGCCGGGTTTAGCATGGCGAGACGGCTGGTGGCGGCAATGTGGGTGAGGTTGGCTCCCACCTCGTCGTGCATGTCGCGGGCGATCCGGGTTCGCTCCCGCTCCAGCGCGCGCTCCTGTTCCAAGCGACGGATGCGCGCGCGAACCCGCAGCATCACGATTCCCCACACCGCGAGTGCAGCCGCGATCGCCAACGCGATCCGGAACCACAGCGTTTGCCACCACGCCGGCATTACCGAAAACTCAACCGCCGCCACCGAAGGAAGCCATGATCCGTCGGCAACGGCGGCGCTCACTTCGAAACGATAGTCGCCCGGTGCGAGGCGCGCGAAGGTGACCTCGCGCTGGCTTCCGGTCTCGGTCCATTCACCCTCGTCCGAATCCACCATGCGGTAGCGAAAGCGCGCGTGTGCGGGCTGACGGAGTTCCGGCAACGTGTAATGGATCTGCAGCGGGCCCGCTTTGGGTGGAATGCGCCATTTCCCGGAGCCGGCCTCCGGCTGAAGCTGGCCTCCGATCCGGGCTTCTTCGATGAGCACCTTCCCCACCACCGGCGAAGACCGGATTCCCGGAGCGTCAATCCCAAGGGCTCCCAGATTGGTGGCGAACCAGAGTTGTCCGTCGCGGGTGGCAACCGCCCCACCGGAAAATCCCATGGCGAAATCCAGCGGCGGCAGTCCTTCGTCCACTCCATGTCGAACCACGTTCACCTCGCGGCGGTCGCCTGAGAGCCCCTCCTCGATTTCTCCCCTCGTCGCACGAAATAGACCGTTCGCCGTGCCCACCCAGAAGACATCCTTGCCAGAGGATTTCGCACCTCCGCGACGCTCGATCAGCAACGAGCGCGCTTCGGTCAAAGGCAAGGCCGCGTCATCAGGCACCCGTTGAACCACACCATCGAGCCATCGGTAGAGCCCACCCACCAAGGAGCCGATCCACACCGTGCCATCGCTTTCCGGAACGATGAAGCGGATGGTTTCGTCTCCACCGGCCTCCGGCAACGCAACCCGGGCGAAGACGTCCTTCTCGCGAACGAAAAGCGAGCCGTCGTGTGTTCCGATCCACATTCGTCCCGCCGAATCCTGGGACATGGCGCGAGCTTGGATCAGGCCGCCATTCGTTGGGATAGGCACATACTCCGCACCCTGGCGACGGAAGACCGCGCCCCCGCCGGTGGCGATCCAGAGGTCGCCCGCTCGATCCATGAACAAGCTCTCGATGCGCTCGTGGAATTCCTCCTGATGGAACTTTCCCGCATGCCAGCGAACCAACCCCCTCGAGGTGCCAAACCACAAGCCTCCGGCAGGGTCCGGGCAGACCGAGAGCGCCGCATTCGCCGGATTCCATCCCTCGGCCGGTTTGAATCGGGTTCTCAGGGCATCCTCCTCGACCACGGGCTGTCGGGCGTGATCAATCAGCCAAAGCCGGCCCTCGCTGTCCTCGCAGGCCGCGTACGTGGCCGGCTCCCCCGGCCCTTGCTGGGGAGATCTGAGAAAGAAACGCCGCGGTGTCAGGCGATTCAGCCCGCCTCCCCAAGTGCCAACCCACACGTTGCCTTCCGCATCCGACTCCAGGCAACTGATCTGTCCATACGAGGTTGGCACCTTGGTGAGCTGACCCTCGCGATAGCGAAAAAGCCCGCCTCCCCAGGTTCCGATCCACAGGCTTCCCTCGCGATCCTCTTCCAGACAGGTCACCCAGTTGCCATCGCCCAGCCAGCTCGTCCCGCCGACGTCCACCTTTCCGCCATCGTCGCCATACTTCAGCAAACGACGGCTGCGAACCACCCAGATGCCGCCGTCCCGCGAGGCCGTGAGTCGCGAGGGCTCGCCAGCGCCGGGATCCACCTCGTCAAAGCGCTCGCCATTGAAACGGAAGCATCCTTTCGCGGTTGCCACCCAAGCCGCCCCGTCGTTGGCAACTTGGACCACGGACCAAGGCCCCTCCGGAATCCCCTCAGCCCAGGAAAAAGCAGCCCACTGGCCCTCGTGCCACCGATAGACCCGGGATTCATGGGAGTAGCTGAACCAGATGCCACCGTCGCGATCCTCATCGATCGAACTCGGCCATGGCAGGCGGTTCGGTCGCGGTTGGAGCGGCCGAATCATTCGGGCGCCCCCGTCCTTCCAACGCGCCATGCCGCCCCGATCCAACCCAAGCCAAAGCGCTTCGTCCTTGGCTGCAAACACGGGCGACACCCACCGGGACTCCAGCCCGGGAATCGCCGCCTTCCCCATGAGCGTGAACCGGTCGCCATCGAACCGCAGCAGGCCGCTGAAACACGTCACCCAGAGGTAGCCGTTCGCCGAACGGGTGATGGAGCCGACATGGTGGTCCGGCATTCCCTCCGGCAGGCTCCAAACGCGCAGCACCACGTCACCGGCGGTCGGCACTTCCGCCGGCGCCCCGGGCAACGCGGCATAAGCCCCTCCCGACAGTGCGAAAATCGTGAGGATCCTTGCCACCTTGCCTGCCATGGGCCGTCATTCTGGAGGAATGACGAGGCAGGTGAAAAGCCGTTTCGCGAATGCGAAGCCGTCACTCTCGGCAAGTGATGTAGACATTCGCTTCGCGGCGCTTGCCGGTGACGGTGGAGTCGCAGGTGAAAACCTCGTCTCGTCCCGCCGCGACGCCGGGCCGCGGTTGTCGAAGCCGGCGGACGCGTCGGGAAACACACGCACGTCGTCAGGCTCGGCTTCGATGGATCATGTGCGGGATCCGTTCAGTTCGTGATGACATCCACCTCGGCATACCCGACGTCGTTGCTACGGTCGGTATTCCGCAAGGCCCGCAGCTTGATGTAGCGGCCCTTCGCCGGGGCGAATTTCTTCGTCTGCCAGACGCGGTTGTTCTGGATGTTCGAGAACTCGCCCTTGTCCGCCAGCTTCCATTCGACGTTGTCGGCGGAAACGTGGAACTCGTACTCGGCGATGACTCCCGGACCCCACATGCCTTGATTGGGGAAGTATTTGAAGCCGGCCAGGGTTTGCTCGCTGCCGAGGTCGATGACCAGATCCACGGGCATGGTCTTGTCCTTGCCCTGCTTCCACGAGGTGGCCGGGTTGCCATCCAGGATGGCATACGGCGCGTCACTCGTGGTTCCTAAGATCTTCCAGTCTTTGCGGTTGATGTCGAACTTCTCCTGGGCCACCGGGCTGGATTTGCCGGTGGACGGATCGACCGCGATCGCCCGGACCTCGACCTTTCCATCGGTCGGCACCGGTCCCGTGAATCGCTCCGACCTCGGGGTGGGCGTGCTGCCATCGAGGGTGTAGTGGAACGCGGGCCCGACATCGCCGGATACGATGGAGATGTCTCCCGCCCGGTTCCGGGTGATGGCCGGTGCATCGAGAATCAGCGGTGCGTTGTAGAGTCCGATGTTGGAGATCACCGGAGAGCTTTTCGAATCAGTGATCGTGAAACGGACCTTGGTCGCGCTGACCCCGGAGAAGCGCAGGATGCGCTTGTAGCCGATGGTGGTGGCCTTGGCGATTTCCTTCCAGTTACCGTCAACGAACGCCTCCACCTTGAAGCCTTTCACGCGCTGCCCGAGGCGAATGTATTCCTGCACCAGGAAACGGTTGAACAAGGTCGGCTTCTTGAGATCGATGGTGACGGACGCGGTGTTCGTGTTGTCGTCCGTGGCCCAATACGTGTCCTTGTTTTCGTCCACAACGTTTTCCGGGCCGAACGCCGGCGAGTCGCCCCGGGTGTTGGACGCTTCCGCCTTCGCGCCCTTGGCCAGATTGACCGCGAAGGTCTCCTTGACGACCTTGCCCATCTCCAAGGCATGCTTCACGTCGGTCGGATGGATCGTGCCATCGGGCATGATCGGGAAATTGAGCAGGAACGTGGCGTTGCGGCCGATGGAAGCGTAATAGGTATCCAACAATTGTGGCACGGTCTTCACCTTGTCGTCCTCGGCGGGATGGTAGAACCACTCGGGCCGGATGGAGGTGTTCACCTCGGCGGGAACCCAGGAGTCGCCGCCTTCCAGTCCGAAATGCAGCATGTTCCACGGCACATCGCCCTTCGCGTTCAACAGGCTCCAGTTGGTTTCGCCGACGTAGCCGGACTCGGTGCCGACCCAGCGCAGGTCGCCCCGGTCACCACCGTCGTTCCAGATGACGATGTCAGGCTGGAGCTTCCGCACCAGCGCGTAGGTATTCGGCCAGTCGTAGTAGGTCGAGCGGTCGATCTTGCGCTCCTCCCTCGCGCCACCGTAGTAGCCGGTGCCGCCGTTGGCCCCGTCGAACCACGCTTCGAACACGGGTCCGTAGTTGGTGAGGAGCTCCGTCAGTTGATCGCGGAAGTAGGTGATGTATTCCGGCTTTCCATAGTCCGCGCGGTTGCGATCCCACGGGGAGAGATAGACGCCGAACTTCAGGCCGAATTCCTTACAGGCCTCGGCCACGTCGCGAACGATGTCCCCCTTCCCTTCTTTCCAAGGGGCGTTCTTCACGGAATACCCGGTGTATTTGGACGGCCAGAGACAGAACCCGCTGTGGTGTTTGGCCGTGATGATGACGCCGGTCATTCCCGACTCCTTGCAGACCCGGACCCACTCGCGGGCGTCGAGTTTGGCCGGATTGAAGAGATTGATGTCCTCGTCGCCATAGCCCCACGATTGATCGGTGTAGGTGTTCAGCCCGAAATGGATGAAGGCATAATACTCCATCTCGTGCCATCTCATTTGGTTCTCCGACGGGACGGGACCAAACGGGGGGAGCTCCTTGGCTTGGGCATCGCAAACTCCAAACGAAGCGAAGGATAGCAAGAGGCTGGTAAGAAGTTTTTTGGTCATGGTGATTGATTTCCGGTCATGCCTATTCCTCGTCGAGCGGCGGGCCGATCTTCACCCGATAGAAGCGCTGGGTAGCACCGCCCGTGTCGGCATGCGTCCAGGTGAACGGCATCGCGGGCGAGTTGGCGGTGTGAACGGGCGTCCAGTGCGTGAGGTTGGTCGAGGTCTCGACCAAGTAGTCCGGGCCGGTCTGGCCATTGACCTGAAAGCTGAACTGCCCGCCGGCGAACGTGAGGTTGCTGATGGTCGGCGTGACCAGCGGGTTGACGGTGACGGAGAAACTCCGCGTGGAGGTCAATGGCGGCGAACCGTCGTCGGCAACCTGCAGCGTGAAGGCGTGCGTCGCATTTGCCTGCGTGACGAGCGGGCGGTATGAAAACGCGCCGCTGTTAGCATCCAAGGTCGCGTTGGCCGGTCCGGCGAGCAGCGTGTAGGTCAGCGCTTGCGGCGGCTGGTTGCCGTCGGTCGCACTGGCGGTGAAGCCGACCGTCTGGCCGACGTTCACCGTGTTGTCGCCGATGGCCGAGAGCACCGGCGGCGTGTTGACGAACGCCGCGATCTCGCTGCCGGTGAGGATGCGGTCGTAGAGGCGCACGTCGTCGAGCGTGCCATTGAGGAAGTTGTTGCCGGTTTGCAGGCTTCCGATGCGCAGGCCCGGCGTAAAGGTGCGGGAGCCGGTCGGGCCGGTGCCGCTGCCACGCAGGACGCCGTCCACATAGACCGCCATCGCGCCGGTGGTGTTGCTGCGGGTGGCGGCGACGTGGTGCCACGCGCCGTCGTTGATGTTCACCGAGGAGGCGAGGGTCGTATCACCGCCAACTGATCCGACACCGAGCACGAACTTTCCATCCACCAACGACGTGCCCCAATCCGCTCCGCCGCCGCCGACTTCGCCGTCCACGAGGCCCTTGCCGGCCCACCATTGCGCGGCGGCCCAACCACCGTTGTCGGTGGTTTTCACCCACAGCATGACGGTGAAGTCGTCCGTCACGGAGCGCGGGATCGAGACATTGCCAGTGGTGCCGTTTAACTGCGCCGCCTGCGAGCCGATCTGGCCCGCCACGTAGGTCAGCGCGGCCGGCGTGCCGTGGAAAGCGTTGCCGCTGGTGTCCTGCGCGTTGCCGTCAAACGCGTAGAGCGCTCTGAGATCGTTGGGGAGGGCGCTCGCTTCGACGGAGTCGGGGCTTTCGCCCGTGGCGTTCACGGCGCTCACGACGTAGTAATAGGTCGTGCCGTTGGCCACTCCGGTGTCGATGAAGCTAAGGCTGGAAGTGCTGGAAATGGTCGCGTACCCGCTGCCGGCCGTCGTCGAACGCTTGACGTGGTAATTGGTGGCCGCGGCCGAGGCAGACCAGGCCAAGGTGACCTTGCCGCCGCCACCGACGGCCGCCAGGCCCGTGGGTGCGAGAGGCGACAGGGCGCCCCAGCTAACGGAATCTACGTGGCAGGTGCCCGTCCACGCGGCATTCGTCGAAAACCGAAGGCCCAGTTGCTTCAAGGGCGTGGTGTGGCCGGACGGGACCGTCAGGGTAATCGTGTGCCATGTGTTGGCGGCCAGGTTCCCATACCAACTGGAGGCCCATGCCCAGTTGTAGTCGCTCAAATAGGGCTCGATCGCCGTAACCGCACTGCCGCCCGGAATCCAGACACGGAAGGTAATCGTCGTGCCGGGAGGCACATTCACGTCGCCCACATTCACGGACGATGTTCCCGCCGTGGTGCCATTGAAGTTCACCGCCAGCGATTGATTGCCGGCGAAGTGCTGAGCGGTCGAAGTCGCGATTCCCGCGATTTGAGCGCCGCTTGCCGACCAACGCTGCGTGTCGGTTTCGAAATGGTACTGCGTCGGATCCGGGTTGGCGCCGGGCGTTGTCGCTTGGGCCTCGGGTGAAAAACCGGACGGCCCGGAACTGTTCACGGCGACCACCTGATAGTAATAGGTGGTCCCGTCGTTGAGGCCGGTATCGGTGTAGGACGTGCCGGTGATGCCGGTGACGACCGGGGCAATGGCGCTCCCGTAGCCGGATTCCGCCGCCCGATAGAGATTGTAGCTGGTGGCACCGCTGCTGGCGGTCCAGGTCAGGTTCATCTGGCCGGCGCCGGCGGTCGTCGCGGTGAGGCCGGACGCCGCGTAGGGGGCGCCGTTCGGAGGCGGCGGCGCGACTCCGCCGGTCAACACCGAGACCGCGTCCAGGTTGGTGATCGCGCCAGTGGAGTACTCGAACAGACTGCTCGGGGTGCTCCAATTGAAGGGACTCAGGCCGTGGGCGTGGGCGGAATCCACCACATACTTGAGCCAATAGAGCGAGGACGCACGACTGTAGGCCGCCGCCTCGCCGGTGGTGGGCTTCCCTGCTACCCCGAACTCGCCGATCAATACGGGAATGCCCTTGCTGATGTACTGGTCGGTCAGTTGTTGGAATCCCGAATCAATCGCCCCTTCTTCAGGCGCGACGCAGTTGCGGGTCGGGTCGCCGGCGTAATGGTAAGCCGGGCCCCAATAGTATTTCGCAATGCCCCATGATGCGTCTTCCGACAAAATCGCGAACTGGGAAGGCGAGTAGCAATGATACTCGACCATCAGGCGGCCGGGAGTCGGGTCAGGCGGCATGGTGGTGAACCACGCCGTGTCGCCGCCCCCTTGCAGCACGAGCCAACGATCGGTGTTGTTGCCGCCGACGCCACGAACCGTGTTGATGAAAGTCTGGTAGTAAGCCATCAACGTGTTCATCTCGGCGGGATTGTGCACGTTCGGCTCGTTCGCCGCGGCAAAGAGCAGCCGGTTGTCGTAGCCGGCAAAGGTGGTCGCGATCTGGGTCCAGTAGGATTGCAGCTTCGCGTTGATGACCGGATCGACGGTTTCCCCGATGTTGTTCTCCATCCAGCCCCCATCCCAGTGGATGTTGATCATGACGTGCAATCCCGCGGCGATGGCCCAGTCCACGGCCTGCTTGACCTCCGCCATATACGCGGGGTTGATCTGGTAGGTCGTATCGTCGGCGTTGAAATCCCACGCGCACGGCATGCGGACGGCGTTGAACCCGGCGTTGGCGGCGGAGATCAACACCGCCTGGGTGGGAGACGGATAGCCCCAGGTCGCCTCGAAGGTATTGCCGAGGTTGAACCCGTAGGTGGGCGTCGGCAACGGCATGGTCGCGGGGATGGCGGGCGGGAACGCTTCCAGATCCAGCGCGAAAGCCGCGTCGAAGCTGTGGCTTGCGCCGGTGGTGATCGCGCCGCCGTTCACGGGAATCATCGCGATCTCACCGCCGGCGTAGGCGTTGGCGGCCACGGCCAGCGCGGCCCAGCCGCCGTTGTTCGGCTTGACGCCGAAGGAGAACGCGTAGGTCTTGTTCGCCTCCAGCGGGACCTTCATCCCGGTCCATTTCAACCAGTCGCCATCGGTGAAGCCCGGATTCGGCGAGCTGAACGTGATGAGGTGGGTCGCCGTGTTGCCGCTGATGGAGTAGATGCGCAGGAAATACGTCGGCGTGCTCGCAGGCGTGCCGTAGCCACCGCCGGAATTCAACCCGGCCGTTTTGACAGACAGCGACACGAGATTCATCGGGTTCGGGCCCGTGGTGAAGGTCTGACCGGCGATCGGGTTGTTGTCGGTGAAGTAATTCATCCCGTCGGGCCAGGTCGTGTTGCTGGTCGCGAGTTGGGAAATGTCGTTCGGCCCCGGAGTTGGCGCGGTGGATCCGGTGGACTGAAGCCTATGCTTGGGCAAGGCAACCGCCAGGGCTTCGGCAACGGTCGAGGCGATGACGCCCGCGCCCTGCGCCGTGGGATGCACGCCGTCGGAGAAGAGTTCCGGGTGGTTGAGCAACGGTGTGTTATTGTCAATCAGACTCACCCCGTTGCTGGTGGCAACGGTCTGGATCGCCGGAACCAGGGTGCTCTGGACGAACGCGGGATCGAACGCCGTGCCGAAGGGATTCGGCGCGTAAACCGGCGGCGACAGGCAGATGTAAACTTTCGGCTGGGTGGGCAGCGCCTGATACTGGGCGATGAGGTCGTGGTAGTCCGCGGCGAAGTTCGTGGCATTCCAGTTCCATGGCTTGGTATCGTTCGTGCCAAGCATGATCAGCACGATGTCCGGGTTGTAGGCCAAACTGTTCGTGTGCTGGGATGAATTCCAATAAGTGAAGTCCGACTGCTTCAGCAACGTGGCACCGGAAAGCCCGAAGTTGCCGACCGAGTAACCGCTGCCCAACAGGATCTGCAATTGCGCGGGATAGCTTTGCGTGCCCGGATTCGTCAGGGCATATCCCGCGGTGATGCTGTCGCCGACGCAGGCCACCTTGATCTGCGCCCAAGCGGAAGGAAGACCTAACAGGAACGCGGCGCACGCGGCGAGAAGCCTGGCGAAATGATGGTTGATCGGGTTGCTCATGGGTTTTTCAGGGTGGGTCGGGGATTCATGCGATGACGCATGCCAGAAGCGATTTTCAGGAGTGCTGATGCTTCAGACGGTAGGTTCTCAGGGTTTGTCGCGGGACTCTGATGGACCTCCGAACAGCAAGGGCGCGAATTCATGCAAGCTGCGCCGCCACGTCTGCCACTCGTGGGCGGTGCCGGGGGATTCAAACCAGTGGCTGTTCACGCCAGCCTCCTTCAGGGCCGCCACGTTCTTTTTGCCCTCCGCGCCGTTCTCGCGGCTGCCGTAGCTGATGAACACGACTTTGACCTTCTGCCGGAAAACGGCCATGTCGGCGATGTCCCCGGGCGCGATGCTGCCGCCGCTGAAAACGCCGATGTGGGAAAATACGTCGAGGTGCGCCGGCGCGATGGCACGGGTCTGCATGCCGCCCATCGACAGGCCGGCCATGGCGCGATGCGGCTGGTCGGGGATGGTGCGGAAATTGGCGTCGATGAAGGGGATCGCATCTTCCAACAGGGCGCGCTCGAAGCTGCCGAAGTCGAACGCGCCATCACCCCGCCGCACGGGCCTACCGATGTCGCCATTCTCCATCACGATGATGAACGGCCGGGCTTTCCCCGCGGCGATCAGGTTGTCCATGATCAAGCCGGCGCAGCCCTGATGGCTCCAGCCGGTTTCGTTCTCATTGTAGCCGTGCTGCAAGTAGAGCACCGGGTAACGCCGGGTTGCATCCTTGTCGTACTCCGGCGGCGTATAGACGAAGCAACGGCGGTGCCTGCCGCTGGTTCTCCCGAAATAGAGAATCTCGCGCACCTGTCCGTGCGGCACGTCTTTCAGCGCGTAGAAATCCTGGTCGGGCGCGGGAATCTCCACGGCCGCACGCCATGCTCCGGAGCCGTAGATGAACGAGCCATCGGGATCGGGAACTTGCGCACCATCCACCACCAGGCCGTAGTAGTGATTGCCCGGATCCTGGGGGGTCGAGTCCCCCATCCACACGCCGTCCGCGTCCTTGGTCATGGGAAACTTCACCCCGCTGATGTCGAGCTGGACGTTATGCGCGTCCGGAGCGCGCAGGCGGGCGCGGACGCGGCCTTCCGAGTTCACCTGCGGATACTCCCGGCCCGGCATGTTGGAGGGCGCGGGCCTCCAATCGTCCGCCGGAGGATTCGCTTGGGCCGCAGCCAGACAAGCACCGGCCGCCCAAAACCATGCGGCGAACGCCTTGCCCTTTATCCGCCGGGCTCCTGCGGCATCGTTTTCTTCAGATCTCATGGCAGTGCAGGGATTGGTTGGGTTGGCAAAGATTTCATTACGGTGGTCGTGGGCGCCAGCCCGCCGGCAGTGGCGGTCAGCCTCATCTCGCCAGCATCCTTCGTGGATTGCACGATGACTTGGGCAAGTCCGTTGAAGAGGCTGCGCTGATTGCCTTTCTCCGGTTCATGGCTGTTAGGATCGCCATTGGCCACGCCGATGATCCGGCCCGGCCCGCTGATTTCGAAAGCCACCGCGAGGTTCGCCGTTGGCACCGGCCGCCCTTGCTCGTCCAGCGCCTCGACGGTGACCGGCACGGCGTCACGACCATCACCCGCGAGCGTGCCGCGGTCGGGCGTGAGTCGGAGTCTAACAGGCTCACCGGTCGTCTCCACGGCGTAACGTGCGGCTTCACGACCTCCCTTTTTCGCGATGGCTTCGAGCCGGCCCGGCGCATAGGGCACTTGCCAATCCACCATCTGGAACGGATCGACCGGCTTCTCCTCGATGAGCTTGCCGTTGAGGGAAAGCGCCACGCGGTCGGCATTGGTGAGCGCCATCACCTTGACCGGCTGGCCTTCCTTGCCGGCCCAGTTCCAGTGCGGCACGAGCGTCAGCACCGGCTTGTTTTTCACCCAATGCGCCTGCCGGGCGAAGAACTCGGTCTTCGGGAAACCGCAGAGATCCATCGCGCCGAAGAATGAACCCGCCGACGGCCAACCGAAGGGCGTGGGCTCGCCGCGGTAAGCGAAGCCGGTCCACGAGAAGCCACCTGAGATGCGCGTACGCGTGGCGATGGCTTGCCAGGAATTCCGGGCAGCGCTGTGCCTGTCCCAGCCCGGGTAAACGTCGTCGTAGGAAGCGAGGATGAACTTCGAGAAGTCGGTGGAATACGCCCCGCGCGTCATCACCTGGGAAGTGTCCTCGGTGCTGACGAACGGCTTGTCCGGATAGGCGGCGAGGATCTTGTCGTACTCGCCGGCCTGATAGTTGATCCCGACCACGTCGAGCGCCCACGCGGCGTTCTTCGGGTTGGCCTTGCCGTCGGAGGTCAGTTGTCCCTTGTTCTGTGCGCCGGTGGTGGGCCGGGTGGTATCGAGCCGCTTGACCACCGCGTTCATGACGCGCGTCACCCCCATGCCCTCCTCGTTCACTTGCAGCCCTTCCTCGTTGAACAGGCTCCACATGATCACGCTGGGGTGATTGCGGTCGCGGCGCACCAGCCATTCGAGTTGCTTCAGGTATTCAGGGGAGGCGTTGAAATGGCGCGTCTCGTTCATCACCAACATGCCGAGGCGATCGCAGATCTCGAGCAACTCCCGCGACGGAGGATTGTGCGCGGTGCGGTAGGCGTTCGAGCCCATCTCCTTCAGTTTGCGGATGCGGAACTCATGGATCGCATCCGGCACGGCTACACCGACTCCCGCGTGATCCTGGTGGTTGGACGTGCCCTGCAACTTGAGCGGTTGTCCGTTGAGGAAAAAGCCCTCCTTCGCGTCAAAACGGATCGTGCGGAAACCGCACTTCGTGGCGACGGCGTCCACCGGCTGGTTGTCGCTCGATACGAGCGTTCGCACTTCATACAGATTCGGATGCTCGACCGACCAAACCTGCGGCGAGTTCACCGGGATGGAAACCTTCGCCACCGCCTGATCCATCGGCACGATCTGCACCGCCGAGGATTTGCCTCCGGCGACTTTCTTCCCCGCGGAATCGAACACGCCGATGTCCACGAACGCCGAAGCCGCGTTCGCTCCTGTGTTCGCCAGCGTGACCTCGGCGGGGATGGTCCACCTGCCGTCCGCGCCTTTCACCGGGTTTGCATAAACGCCGTCGGTCACGACATGGACCGGGCTGCGTTTGACGAGCCAAGTGTGACGATAGATGCCCGCGCCTTCATACCACCAGCCTTCCATCGCGTCGGCATCCACCCGGACGGCGATGGTGTTCTCGTCGTTGCCGTAGCGCGCCATCGGCGAGACATCGATGTGGAACGACGTGTAGCCGCACCAGTTGTGATGCACCCGCGACCCGTTGAAATAAACGGCGCAATGCGTCGCCACGCCGTCGAACTGCAACTCGATGTTCTTGCCGCAGTCGGACGGATCAAGCTTGAAGGAGCGGCGATACCAGCCGATGCCGCGCGGACGATAGCCCTGCTGTTTGAGTTCCTTGGAATCGAACGGCTGCTCCACCGCCCAATCGTGCGGCAGGTTCACTTGCCGCCAGTTGCTGACGTCGAATCCGCGCGCCGCCGCGCCCCACACACACCCGGCCTTAGCGCCGTGATAGGTGATGTCCGGGCCGTAGAGATTGACGCCCTGGCCGCCAGGGAACGAATCGGGCGCAATGTCGCCGAGGTGAAAGCGCCAGTTTTCATCGAGTGAAAGACGCTCGCGTGGCGAGACCGCGGCGGCGGCCAAATTGCCAACGAACAACGCGGCAAAGGCGAGGACACGGAACAAGCGGCGGCTCACGGGATCAGGCATGGGTTCGGGTGCGACGCGACTGGGTTCCCTCGCGAGTCACGGCGCGGACGATAGGTCGCTCGTGCCGAGAATCCCGCCACGAACGAGTCGATGGCCGTGGCCCGGTCAGCCTCGCACTCGAGGGCCGACTAGGTGACCACCGCGAG
Organism: uncultured Verrucomicrobiaceae bacterium; assembly: GCA_966696705.1. GTDB lineage: Bacteria > Verrucomicrobiota > Verrucomicrobiia > Verrucomicrobiales > Akkermansiaceae > Haloferula. The sequence goes on from CBKZPU010000059.1 coordinate 26,521, forward strand.
GCCGCCGGCGTCCACAACGCCAAGGAGGGAAATTCCCCTCCCTCGATCAGGGGGCATGCAGACGGCGCGCCGTCCCCCGATTCAGAGGCGGATCAAGCCGCGCTGGAAAGCGACCGCGACCGCTTCCGTGCGGTCGTGGACGCCGAGTTTGGCAAACAGCGACTTCATGTGCGACTTCACCGTTTCCTCCGAGATGAACATCGCCGCGGCCATCTCTTTGTTGGAACGGCCGCGGCCGGCAAGGCGCAACACGTCCAGCTCGCGCGGCGAAAGGCACGGGCGAATCAGACGCTCCGCCAATCGCGAGGCGATGTTTTGCGGCAGATAGCGCTCACCCAAGTGGACTTGGCGCAAGGCATCGACCAGTTCTTCCTTGGTGGTGTCTTTCAGCAGGTAGCCGCGGGCTCCCGCCTCGAGCGCCTGAAAGATGTCCTCCTCGTTGTCGTAGGTGGTGAGCACCAGCACCTTGGTGGCCGGATCGCGGGCGAGCAGTTCCTTGATCGTCTGCACGCCGTCACCATCGGGCATGCGGAGATCCACGACGTAAACGTCCGCCGTTTCCTTCGACTCCATGACTTCCCGGCCGGAGCCGGCTTCGGCGACGACTTTCAAATCGGGCTGCCGCTCGAGGATGGCGGCAAGGCCGGCGCGCAACGACGGATGATCGTCGGCCAGGAAAATGCGGATGGGTTTTGTCATGTCGGAAGGGTTACGGAAACTTCAGTGCCCTCACCGGGCTGGCTG
>CBKZPU010000060.1:0-26667 GCA_966696705.1 uncultured Verrucomicrobiaceae bacterium
GAATGCTCCCGCCGGGAATCGAACCCAGATCTAGAGTTTAGGAAACCCTTGTTCTATCCGTTGAACTACGGGAGCGGAGCGGCGGGAGACTAGTGGCGGGGATGGGACGCTGGCAAGCCCCGGGGCTTGCCGGACGCGGGGCGGACGTGGAAAGTCCGGCCGCGCATGAGCGAAGCTCCCGATGACACCCCGAAGCCGCCGACCCTGGCCCACAAGCTGGAGTATGCGGCGTTTCGCGCGGCGGAGGGGCTGCTTTCGCTCGTCTCGCTGGAAACCACGGTGCGGGTCGGCCAAGGGCTCGGTCTGCTGGCGTGGGCGCTATTTCCGAAATGGCGCAAGCTGGTCACCCGCAACCTGCGCATCGCCACCGCGGCCGAGGCGCCCGATGCCGCGGAGATCTCCCGCCGGGTACGGGAAACCTTTCGCCGCGCCGGCAATAACCTGCTCAGCAGCCAACGCGCGGCCCTGATGACGCCGGAGCAGTTGGAAAAGCACATCGAGTTCGAAGGCCTGGAGCACCTGTTAGGACCGGTCCAAGCCGGTCGCGGGGTGGTGCTTGTGTGGTCGCACATGGGCAACTGGGAAGTGCTCGCCCAGCTCGTGAAGACCCTCGGCCCCGACGCCAAGGGCGGCCCGATCTTCCGGCGGCTGGAGAACCCGCTGCTCGATGAGCTTACGGTGAAACGCCGGACGCAGCAGGGCGCGGTGCTCTTCGACAAGCATGATGGCTTCAATGGCCCCGCGGCGCTGCTTCGCGAAGGCGGCGTCGTCACGGTAATGACCGACCAACGCGCCGGCGGCCACGGCGAGCTGTGCCCGTTCTTCGGCCGGCTTTCGTCCTGCACCCCCCTGCCCGCCTTGCTGGCCCGCCGCACGGGCGCGGCAATGGTCACACTTTCCGTGTTCTGCGTCGGCACCGGTCGCTGGCGACTGAAGGTCCGCCCGGTGCCGGAGAAGTCCCGCACCGCGGAGGTGGTCGCCCACTTGGAAACGGCGATGCGCGACCGGCTCACCGATGTCTTCTGGTTTCACGACCGCTGGCGCATCGACAAGGCGCGGCCGCTCTGTTTCTTCACCAAGCAAGCGCCTACCGAAGCCGCGCGTGCTGCCACCGTGCCCACCCGCCTGGCGGTCACCCTGCCCGGCGGCAAGCCCGAAGCGGTGGAGGCGCTCGTCGCCCTGTTAGAGCTGCGGCCCGACCTGCGGATCGACGTGCTCGACCCCGGCAACCTGCCACTGCTGCCGGACGATCCGCGGATCGTGCGCTTTCCTTGGGACCACCACGCGCCCGATCATCTTTCTGCGATGGTACTGGAGCGCTGTGAAGCGTCGCATCCCGCGCCGCTGGATTTCGTCCTGCTGCTAGGCGGCGAGGTGTCGCTTGCCAAAGCGGCGAAGCGGATGGGGCTGCGCGCCATCATCGGGGCCGGGGTTTCCGGCAAGCCGTGGACCAAAGGCTTTCCCATGCCCTCGGATGCCGAAGGCTGGCGGCGCTTGGCCGAAGATCTGGTGCTCACCGCAAAGGCCCGCAAAGCATGACGCCGCTGGAAATCCATATCCTGTCCGACGGCAAGCCGGGCCACGAGAACCAGTCCTACGGGCTGGCCGAGGCGATCGGGCGGCTGCGGCCGGTGACGACGTCAAAGATCCACCTCGCCGCACTGCCTGGCCCCTTCGCTCGGCTGAAGAAAGCGTTCAAGGAGTCGGAGCTTCTGCCCAAGCCGCGGCTGTTGATCGGGGCCGGTCATGCGGTGCACCCGGCCTTGCTCGCCTTGTCGCGAGCCTATGACGTCCCTTGCGTCTTGCTGATGAAGCCGACCTTGCCGGCGGCGCTCTTCGACCTGTGCTTGGTGCCCGAGCACGACTTGGGAGGCCGGGAGCCGCAGGATCACGTGATTCCCACGATCGGGGCGCTCAACCGCGTGCCCCCCCCGGACGGCCGGCCGCGACACGGTGGGTTGATCCTCTTAGGCGGGCCTTCGTCATCGCATGGCTGGGACGCAGCGGCGGTGGAAGCCGCGATCCGCGCGATCGTCTCCGCCGGCAGGGATCGATCGTGGCGGATCACCGATTCGCGGCGCTCGCCGGCGGGAACGTTGGACGCGTTGACCAAGACCTGCCCGGCGCTGGCCGCCTACCCGCACGGCGACACCGGGCGCGATTGGCTGCCGCAGATGCTGGCAGAAGCCGCCGAGGTGTGGGTCACCGAGGACAGCGTGTCGATGATCTACGAGGCCCTTAGTAGTGGCGCGAAGGTCGGGCTGCTGCCGGTGCCTGCCACGAAGAAGGCCGGCCGGGTCGCCCGTGGTGTCGAGCGGCTGGCGGAAGAAGGATTCGTCACCCGCTTCGCGGAGTGGACTCCGGACGCCGGCTTGGCCGAACCGCCGCAGGTGCTCCGCGAGGCCGACCGCTGCGCCGCCATTGTCTTGGAGCGGCTGATCCCGTCATGAAGGTGCTGCAGATGATCCCCGAGATGGAGTCCGGCGGCGTCGAACGCGGCACGCTGGAGCTTGCCCGTCATCTGGGCGAGTTGGGGCACGAGTCGCTGGTCATTTCTGGCGGCGGCAAGATGGTGAAGCAGCTCGAAGCCTGCGGCACCCGCCACATCGCCATGCCGGTCGGCCGCAAACGGCTGTCATCGATTCTTTTGGTGCCCAAGCTGCGCCGCCTCTTCGCCGAGGAAAGGCCGGACATCCTGCACCTGCGTTCGCGGGTGCCGGCATGGCTCGCTTGGCTTGCATGGCGCGGCATGGACCCGGCGACTCGGCCGCGACTGGTGACCACCGTGCATGGCTTCAACTCGGTCAACCGCTACTCCGAGATCATGACCTGCGGCGAGCGGGTAATTTGTGTCTCGGAAAGCATCCGCGACCACGTGCTCAAGCACTACCCGAAGGCGGCACCGGACAAGCTGCGCGTTGTCCATCGTGGCATCGATCCCGCTGACTACCCGCACGGTTACCAGCCGTCGGCGGAGTGGCAGGAAGGCTTCTTCCGCGAGTTTCCGGAAACCCGCGGCAAGCGACTGCTCACGCTGCCCGGCCGCATCACCCGGCTGAAGGGGCACGAGGACTTCGCCAGGATTCTCAAGGCGCTCTCTTCCGATGAAAGCCTGCACGGCGTGATCGCCGGAGGTGCCCATCCGAAAAAGGCCGCGTATCTCGACGAGATCCGGACGCTGTTTGCGGCGGAAGGATTGGCCGACCGTGTCACCTTTACGGGCGGACGTTCGGACTTGAAGGAGATCCTCGCCATTTCTTCGGTGGTGCTTTCGCTGACGACGCAGCCGGAATCCTTCGGGCGTACCACCTTGGAAGCGCTTGGATTGGGCATCCCGGTCGCCGGTTACGATCATGGCGGTGTGGGAGAGCAACTGGCGCTTCTCTATCCCGCGGGACGGATCCCGGCGAATGATCCGGCGGCGGCGGTGCCGGTCGTGAAGATTTTGTTAGTAAATCCGCCCCCCGTGCCAACCGAGCATCCGTTCACGCTACAGGCGATGCTTGAAGGCACGATGGCGGTTTACGAGGAACTGCTGGCTTAACAAGTGGTCCGCACACTCCGTGTGCGGCAAGCCCGGAGCATCGGGGATCTTCGACATCCATCCTCACGGCTTCGTTCCCGTACCGGAGTGTGCGGACCACGATTCCCCCCTATGGATGGAATGGCCAGATCACCGGAATCAGCAGGCAGGAGACGATCCAGCAGATGAAGTTCAGCGGGATGCCGACGCGCAGGAAGTCCGAGAATTTGAAGCCGCCGGGACCATAGACCATCATGTGCGTCTGGTAGCCCATCGGCAGGGCAAAGGCGGTCGAGGCAGCCACGGTCACTCCCATCACGAAGGGCCAATGGCTGACGCCGAGGCTCTGGGCGAGCGTCACCACGATGGGCACCATCATGACCGCGGTGGCGTTGTTTGAAAGCACTTCGGTGAGCAACAAGGTCAGCAGGAAGATCAGCCACAGCATCACCAGCGGCAACCATTCGGGACTCACGAACCCTTGCGCCATGCCGACCATTCCCTCGGCAAGCCATTTCGCGGTGCCGGTCGATTGCATCGCCATGCCCAGACCTAACAAGCCATAGAGCATCAACAGCACCTGCCAGTCGATGCTGCCATACGCCTCGCGCGGCGTGACGATCTTCGACCACAGCAGCACCAGCGCGCCGACCATGGCGGCGTAGTGGATGGGGATGACCGGCAGCCAGGGCAAAACGCCTTCCTTTCCTCCAAGGACGTCGGTCAGGGTGGCGACCAGCACCACACCGATGAGCACGGCCCACGACACCCATGCGTGGTGCGGCGGCTTGCGCACGTCGGTGGGAGCTGGCGTGTCTCCCGGCGCGTCGGTGAGGATGAAGTCGCGGGTCGCCTGGAGGTCGTCGAGGTTGTTGAGCGCGGTGATGACCAACAGGGTGTCACCCACTTCCAACGGAATCTCGGCGAGTTGGTGGGTGATGTTCACCCCGTTGCGGTGCACCGCGATGACCACGCTGTTGTAGCGCTGGCGGAAATCGGACGCGGCGAGCGTCTGGCCCGCCAGCGAGGATTCGTCGCGAATGACCAGTTCGGTCACCACGCCATCGACCGTGGAAAGCAGGTTCGCGCCGATCTCCTCGCAGAGATCCTCCGCCTTGCCGGCCTTCGCCCGGCGGCCGTGCAGCGCGATGAGGAAGCGGTCGAACTTCTCGATGGTCAGCGTGTTGAGCGCGTGCATTTCCCGCGCACCCTTGCGGCGGACTTCCATGATGTGGACGTGCCGGCCACGGTCGAACAGCGGCGTCTCTCTCAGCGGCTGGCCGATCAACGGGGAGTTCTCGCCGATGAGGATGTGGTAGAGCGGCGTGGCGCGGTCCTTGATCTCCAGGCTGCCGCTGATGGTGGTGCGCGACGGGATCAGCTTGGGCCCGAAGATCCACAGATAGGCGATGCCGGCGATCGACAGCGGGATGCCGATTGGCGCGAGCTGGAACATCGTCATTTGTTCCAGCTTGAGGTCCTTCAGCGTGCCGTTGACCAGCAGGTTGGTGGAGGTGCCGATCAGCGTGCAGCAGCCGCCGAGGATGGACGCATAGGAAAGCGGCATCAGCAGGCGGGACGGGGCGATGTCGCGGGTGCGGGCGAAGCCGAGCGCCACAGGCAGAAGGATGGCCACGATCGCCGTATTGTTCATCCACGCGCTGAAAAACGCGGACAGCACCGCGAAGCCGAGCATGGCGGTACGGGTGTTGGCCGGCATCCGGTCGCGCAACACGCGACCGATATGATCGACCGCCCCGGAGGCCTCAAGTGCCCCACCGATGACGAACAGCGCCGCGATCGCCAGCGGGGCCTCGTTTCTGAACACGCCGGCCATTTCCCCCATGTTCACCAGGCCGAGGGCGACCACCCCGACCAGCACGGTCAGCGCGATCACGTCCGGCGCGGCCCATTCGCGGATGAACGCGACGAGAGTCAGGGCGATGACCGCCAGAGTAAGGCCGATGTGCCATTCCATGATGATGTCTCCGCGAGCGGAGCGAACCGGCCCCGGCCATGCACCGCGGGGGCGAAAATGGCAAGCGTGGGAAGGGACATGGGGGAATTAGGGATTGGAAATTGGGGATGGCCGTCGAAGATCGCGCCCAGCCAACTTGCCGCGTCGCGCGAGAGGTATTTCCCAATTTTCCATTTCAAATCACCAATGTCCTATCTGGTCACCATCGGCCTTGAAGTCCACTGCCAGGTCAAGACGCGCACGAAAATGTTCTGCGCCTGCGAAACGTCCTTCGGTGAGGAGCCGAATACCCGCACATGCCCGGTCTGCCTCGGCCTGCCCGGCGCCCTGCCGGTCCTCAACCGCCACGCGATCGAGAAGACCCTGCTGGCCGGGCTCCTGCTCGACTGCGGCTCGCCGGAAATCTCCCGCTGGGACCGCAAGAGTTACTTCTACCCGGACATGCCGAAGAATTTCCAGACGACGCAGATGGATTTCCCCCTCTGCCTCGGCGGCGCGGTCCCGCTCTACGATCACTGCTACCCGACCGATGCGCGGAAGAACATCGCCCGGCCAGGCCACAAGGTCCGGCTCAACCGCATCCACCTGGAGGAGGATGTGGCAAAATCGACGCACCTCGGGAATTCCTCGCTGATCGACTTCAACCGCGCCGGCACGCCGCTGATGGAAATCGTCAGCGAGCCCGACATCGAATCCGCCGAGGAAGCCGGTGCCTACCTGCGCTCGCTGCAGATGATCCTCCAGCAGGGCGGCATTTCCGATGCCGACATGGAAAAGGGCCAGCTCCGCTGCGATGTGAATATTTCGTTGCGCCGCAAGGAAAGCGATCCGCTGGGCGCGAAGATCGAGCTGAAGAACCTCAACTCCATCTCCGCCGTACGCCGTGCAATCGCGCATGAGATCGACCGCCAAGCCGAGGAACTCGACATGGGCATCCCGCAGATTCAATCGACCCGCCGCTGGGACGACGACCGCGGCGAAACACAGCTCATGCGGACCAAGGAAGACGCGCACGATTACCGCTACTTCCCCTGCCCCGACCTGCTGCCGATCGTCACCGCGCCGATCCTCGAAAAAGTCCGCCCGCTGCTGACCGAGCGCCCGCACGAACGCGCCGCGCGCTACGAAGCCGACTACGGCGTCAGCGCCTACGATGCCTCGGTGCTTTCCTCCGACCTGCCACTGGCGAAGTACTTTGAAGCCCTCGCCGCCACGCCCGGCGTGCCCGGCAAGAAGGCCGCGAACTTTTTGCTCAATACCCTGCTCGGCACGCTCAATGACCGCTCCGTCGCCATCGCCGACTCGCCGCTACCGCCGGAGAAGACGGGGGCGTTGTTAGGCCTTGTGGAAAGCGGCGCGCTCGCGCTCAGCCAGGCAAGGGAGGTGCTGGTCGTGCTCTTGGACGCTCCGGACAAGGATCCCGCCGCAGTGGCGAAGGAACTCGGTTTCGAGCCCGCCGATGCCGGCGAGTTGGAGAGCCTCTGCGACCAAGTCATCGCCTCGAATCCCGACAAGGTCGCCGAGATCAAGGGCGGCAACGAGAAGCTGCTCAACTGGCTCACCGGCCAAGTGATGAAAGCCTCTTCCACCAAGCCGAATCCGAAGCAGGTGACGGACTTGCTGAAGGGGAAGCTGGGACTTTGAGTTCAGGCATTGCGAAATGGTCCGCCAATCCAACAAGTTCGGCGGTGTCGATGTGGGTGAAGTCGATCACTTCGAGCATCACCTCGGTGTCCCGCTTCCGGCCTGTCACGGCAGTCCCTCCACCTTCATCCGCACGAAGCACTTCTTGGTATTCTGCGGCGTGTAGGTGGTGGTGAAGATGTTCACCGTGTCGTCGCCCTGCGGGATGGCGTAGTCCGGTTGGAGGCCCGACCACGAACCGCCGCCGGTGCGACTCGCAAGGGTGATCCATGACACCAGTCCGGTGGTCAATTGAAGGCTGACCTTCACTTTCGGGTTGCTCATGGCGGCGTTGTCGAGTGTGAGGCGGAACTTGAGGGGCGACGCGGCGTTGGCAGGCCCGAGCAACACGAGACCATTCGCCGCATTCTCGGTTCCGCTCGCGGCGGCCGGATCGGTCCCGGTCACATACTCGATGATGTTGGCCGCACCGTCGCCATCGTAGTCGGCGTCGTTGCCGCGGTTGCCGGAGGCGTCGGGCTGGCCGAAGTGCTCGAGGCGCCACGCTTCCATCGGAGAAAGCACTTCAATCAGGGTGCTCGCGATCGCCGGAAACCCTTCGATCGCCAGATTCGAAGGACCCGCGGCGTAGCCATTGTTCGCATCCAGCGGGGCCCACGGGCTGGCGCCGCTGTGCTCGACAAAGAAGCGGTCGATCGTCGCGGTGGATTTGAGCTTGAGGGAGAGATTGAAAGTTTTGCTTTGTCCAGGCAGGGCGCAAAGGAGGGTGCGGGTGACTTGGTTGACCGGCATCGAGAAGACCCCGTTGGTGACCGAAAGCGGAGCCACCGCGCTGGCTCCCGAGTTGATCGAGAGCGACTCCACCGTGGCACTGACCTCGGCGGATGTCATGAAGGGACCGGGCTGCCAGCTGCCATTGATCCATTGTGCCTTGGAAAAGCGCCACGATGCCGATGCCGGGGCGACGCCGGTGTCGGCGATCGCCGGTGCCGCACCCGCCGGGCGTCCCCGGCTGGTGCCGGTCACCGTGGCCACGGTGGCGGTATTGCCGGGCTGCAGGAACGTGACCGGCGCGCTGGCTTGGACGATCTGCACTTGTCCGCTCTTGTTGATGATCTGATGGAGAGTGCCGTCATTGGTCGCGATCACGGCGTCGGGCAACGTGTTCCGATCCAAGTGCATGACGACCACGTCCTGCACCGCGCTGCCGCTGTAGAGCATGACCGGAGGGCTCTGCGTCCAAGTGGCGGTCCGCTGGTTGAGGTAAAGCTTCAGGCCGACACTGGTGGCGCAGAGAATGTCGTTCCAGCCGTCGCCATTCCAATCGGCCGCGGCAAGCTGGTGGATCGTGTTGCTGGCCACGGCACCGGTGATGGGCAGAACGTAGCTCGGGTGGGTGACGCGAAACGTGGTCTCGTTGATCGCAAAGACCGATTCCAATCCGCGCGTCGCCGGCGTGAGGTCGGCCAGGATCACCGCACTCGAGACGCCTCCGCCGGGAGTGTTGGCGCCATCGTCGATGGACCATCCGTCGGCAGCCGTGTGGCGGTACTGCATGAAGTAGCCCATACCCGCCGCGGGAATGATCATCGCGGCCTCGGCTCGCCCGCCAGGAACGGATTGGCCTGCGGCGATCGCGGTGATGCCGCTGTAGCCGGTATCGATGTTTTCCGGCAGCCAGCCGCCGCCGCTGCCGTCGTTCTTGTAGAAGCGCAGCGTGGAGGTCGAGTGGGCGAGCAGATCATCGTCGCCGTCACTGTCGATGTCGGCACGCTGGATGCCGAGGATGCCGCTCATGCTGCCAAGCCCGGCCATGTTCCATGAGTAGCCGGAGCCGTTCGAGCTGTAGGCGCGGCTGATCGTATTGGTGGTGGTCCACGCGAGGTCGGTGAAGCCGTCGCGGTTGAAATCGCCAGCCGCCACACTGGTCGGAACGAGGCCGGAAGTACTGACGGGCCACGCGGCATTGAGACCGCTGCCATTGCCACCGTACCACATCAGACGCTTGCCGCCGCCATCGGCGACCACGAGATCATCACGGCCGTCACCATTGACATCGGCGACATCCAAATCCACCGCGCCGCTGGGGTTGGTTCCCGACACGGCGGTCACCGACGCGGCCGGGCTGCGATGAGCCGCGGTGTTTTCGAGGACGTTCCAACCGGCGTCGTAGATGATGTCGAGGTCGCCGTCGCGCTCAATGTCATCGACGCCGAGGCAGATTGGTGTGGCGGTGGCGTTCTCCGTGCGAAGGACGGCCGGGGCGGCGAACGAACCCGCGCCCGTGCCGCGCATCCATTCCACCCTGTGCTCGCGGTCGGAGAAGACGATGTCGATGTTGCCGTCCTCGTCGAGATCCCCGGAGGCAAGGAGCGCGCTCATTTGCATGTTCGGGGCGGGCAGGCTGACCGCCGCCGCGAATCCGCTGCCGGTGTTCCTGAACCAGTGCATGCTTCCATTGGCGGTGGCACCGACGAGCAGGTCCGGCCGCCTGTCATTGTCCAGGTCGGCGATTGCCGATCGGTAGAAGTCGCTGCCGGGCGAGCGCGTCGTCACCGTGGACGCGGAAAAGGTTCCGCCGTCGTTGGTGAGCAACACCAGGCGCCCGGTCGTCCAGTTCGGGTAGTCCGGGTGCAGCCCCTTCACGCCGACAAACGCGGCGATGTCCGTCCAGCCGTCACCGTTGAAATCGGCCACCTCCAGCCGCTGCACGTTGAAGAACGATGAGTAGATCGTGGTGACGGACGCGCTGAAGTCGCCGTTCCCCGGATTCCAGTGCACCCGCACATGGGGAAAGTTTTCGATGAGATCGAGGTCGCCATCACGATCGAGGTCCGCGAGCTTGATGAACGGCGCCCTTTCCCCCAAGCCATTGACCGCCGAGGTCTGCTTGAAATGCCAGCCGCGGGTGAATTGGCCGGAGCCATTATTGAGGCAAGCCATCATGCGGTAGTTCGGCTCGGGGCTGCCGTTGTAGGCGACCAGCGCGGAGCGCACGATGTCGATGTCGCCGTCGCCATCGATGTCCCCCACCGCGCCGTTGCCCCTGACAAAGCTCACCGGCCAGTTCGGATAATACGGATCGTAATCGAACACCGGCAGCGTGGTAGCCGTGCCGGTGGAGCCGACCACGGGGTGCATGACCTGGTTGCCGCCGCGATAGACCTCCAGCGCCGCATCGTTGTCCGCTTGGAAAAGGAGCACCTCGCCCTGTTCGGCCGGATCCCACAGGGAAGTAGTGCGATAGACGAACGGCCAGGCATGCAAGGGAGCGGTGACCGCCAGCAGGGAACTTGTCAGGATAAGTCGCGTCTTCATCGTAAAGGGTGATGGTGTTGCCGGACGCAAGCCACAGAACGCTCCGTCCATGCCGGCAGATCATGACCGCTTGTTAGGTTCGCGGTATCGGACTTCGGACCGGGTCACCCGGAAATGAAGGGCAGCGGAATCCGACTTTGGTCGGAGCGGAAGCCGTTACCGGCCCGGCCAATCGGGCCTTGGCGGGCCAGCCCCCGCAGTTCACCCTCTGCCCGTGCTCCACCACGGCGATTGCCTGAAAGTCCTGCCCACCCTGCCCGAGGGCTCGGTGGACCTCGTGGTTACCTCACCGCCCTACAATCTGGGCATCAACTACCGCAGCTTTGACGATACCGCCGGCCGCGCCGAATTTCTCGAATGGTGCCGCGCCTGGGCGACGGAACTCAAGCGCGTGCTGACCGACGACGGTTCATTCTTCCTCAACGTCGGCGCCGCTCCCGCGAACCCCCTCATGCCGCACCAGATCGTGCTGGCCTTCACCGACGGCCCCGACGCGCTGTTCACGCTCCAGAACACCTTCCACTGGATCAAGTCGATCACCGTCGAGACCCGCCGCGGCGAACAGGTCAGCGCGGGACACTTCAAGCCGATCAACTCGCAGCGCTACGTCAACGACTGCCACGAGTATGTCTTCCATCTGACCAAGTCCGGCGATGTGAAGCTCGACCGCCGTGGCGCCGGCGTGCCGTATCAGGACAAGTCGAACATCGCCCGCTGGGGACACACCGGCGGCATCGACAGGCGTTGCCGGGGGAACACGTGGTTCATTCCCTACGACACCATCAAGTCCCGCGAGAACGACCGGCCGCACCCGGCCAGCTTCCCGATCGCGCTGGTAGAGCAATGCATTCTCCTTCACGGCAAAGGTGCGGAGACGCGCTTGCTCGATCCGTTCCTGGGAATCGGCAGTTCCGCCGTGGCCGCAAAACGGCAGGGCGTGAAGGAGTTCACGGGAATCGAGATGGATGATTACTACCTGTCCGTGGCGAAGGAGCGGCTCGAAGAGCCCGCCGGGCAGGAGTTGTTTTGACGCCTCGATTGTAGCGACGGTCTATGACCGTCGCTGTCTTCCAATGACGCCGGGATGCGGCTAGTGCCGCGGAAGTGCGACGGTCATAGACCGCCGCTACAGCCTCACGCCCCCACCTCCGGATCGTAGTCCTTCGGCGCGCGGACGATCCGGTCGATCTGCAGCTTCGTCACGATGTTGCCGCCGCTGCTGCGGCCCTTGATCGGCACTTCGCCGAAGTTGAAGGGCCGGCTGACGTTGCGCAGGCGCAGGGCCGGCTTGATGTGGACGATCAGCATCTGGTCGGCGCTCTCGGCCTCTGACTTGTGAACGGCGAAGTAGAAGATCCGGCTGCCAGGCGTGCCCTTCATCAGGTCGTATTCCTTGTCGCGCGTGATGCCGCCGACTCGGAAGCGCTTGGCGAGGATCGCGCCCTCCTTTCCGTCGCGGTAGATCATCGAGTAGATGAGGTCCTCGTCCTTCTTGAACACCGCCACGCGCAGCGGTCGGGGTCCGACGAAAAACTTCTCCGCCACCTTGACGATCCGCATCTTGCCGTCCTGGCCGAAGATGATGACGTCATCGAGCGTGGAGCACTTCTCGACCGGCGTTTCCTTCTTCAGGCCGTAACCGGCAAACCCGTTCTTCTCGTCCAGGTAAAGCGTCTCGGTGGCGAGGATGACCTGGCTGCGATCGACTCGATCGAAGGAAGAAATCTCCGTCCTCCGCTCGCGGCCCTTGCCGTATTTTTTCTTCAGTTCCTCGAACCAGCGGATGGTGTAGCGGGTGAGCTGCTTGAGGTTCTTCTCCGTTTCCTCGATCTCCTTCTCCAGCGACTTGATCTCCTCGTCGGCCTTGAAGGAGTCGAACTTCGAGATGCGCTTGATCTTGATCTCGGTGAGGCGAACCAGATCGTCCTCGGTCACCTGGCGCTTGAGGAGCTTCTTGAAGGGCTTCAAGCCCTTATCGATGGCACCCAAAACGCCTTCCCACGTCGTCTCTTCTTCGATGTCGCGATAGATGCGGTTCTCGATGAAGATCTTCTCCAGCGAGCTGAAGTGCCACTTCTCGGCCAGTTCGCCGAGGCGAATCTCCAGCTCCATGCGGAGCAGGTCCTTGGTGTACTCCGCATTGCGCTTGAGGATCTCGGTCACCCCGAGGAACTGCGGCTTGTCATCGGCGATGACGCAGGCGTTGGGCGAGAGGCTGAGCTCGCAATCGGTGAAAGCGTAGAGGGCGTCGCGCAGGTTCTCCGCATCCACGCCAGATGGCAGATGGACGAGGATGTCGACGTGCGCGGCGGTATTGTCCTCGATCTTGGCGATCTTGATCTTCCCCTTGTCGGCAGCGGCGACGATGGAGTCCATCACTGCGCCAGTGGTGGTGCCGAAGGGGATCTCGGTGATTCGCAGGACGCCCTTCTTTTCCGTGGAGATCCGGGCGCGAACGCGGACCCGGCCACCGCGCAGACCGTCCTTGTAGTCGGACGCGTCCATGATTCCGCCGGTTGGAAAATCGGGCAGCAGTTCAAAGGGCTCCTTCCGCAGTGCGGCGATCGAGGCGTCGATGAGCTCGATGAAATTGTGCGGCAGCATCTTGCACGCGAGGCCGACCGCGATGCCTTCGACGCCTTGGGCGAGCAGCAGCGGGAATTTCACCGGGAAGGTGATCGGCTCCTTGTTGCGTCCGTCGTAGGACGGAGTCCACTCGGTCGTTTTCGGATTGAAGGTGATTTCGAGGGCGAACTTCGTGAGCCGGGCTTCGATATACCGTGGGGCGGCCGCACCGTCGCCGGTGAGGGTGTTGCCCCAGTTGCCCTGGCAGTCAATGAGCAGGTCCTTTTGGCCGAGCTGCACCATGGCGTCGCCGATCGACGTGTCGCCGTGCGGGTGGTACTTCATCGTGTTGCCGACGACATTGGCCACCTTGTTGTAGCGGCCGTCATCGAGCTCCTTCATCGAGTGGAGGATGCGCCGCTGGACGGGCTTGAGGCCGTCATTGAGGTGGGGCACCGCGCGCTCGAGAATGACGTAGGAGGCGTAGTCGAGGAAGTAGTCGGAATACATCGCCCCCAGGGAGGCGTGCTGGTCCGGATCGTGCATCATGGAGGGCGGAGGCTGGGCCGTCCGGGCGGGGGGCGCAAGTGCGGAAGCGGACTACGGCCCACCCTGGCCCCACGCCGGGGTTTCGAGGCAAAACCGGGTATTTTGCCGGAAAGATGCCCTTTTCTTCACCAGTTTGGGGCCCTTCTGCCCCTTCCGCTCATCCGCCCTGCCGCCTTCCCGCCATCTTTCAATCCATCCCTACCCCATTTCGGGAGATTGCGGACTTTCCCTTCAGGGGGATTTGCTCAGGTTTCATCACATGCGCCCTTCCCTCGCCTTGTTCCTGCTCGCTCCCCTGCTCCAAGCCGCGCCGTTGGGATTCGCCTCGCTCGGCGGCGGCACCACTGGCGGCGGCGAGACCAGGCCAGTCATCGTCCGCACGGCCAAGGAACTCCAGGACGCCATCGAGCGTCTCGACGTGAAGGACAAGAAACACCGCGACGCTGAACCTCGAGTGATCCAGCTCGCCGGTGACATCGACCTCGGCGAACTGGCCAACCAGAAGCCGGGTTACGAATTGAAAAAAGTCGGCATCATCCAGCCTCGATCCAACACCACGCTCGAAGGACCGCCCGGCGGAGCAACCCTCACCGCAGGCACGATCGAACTCCACGGAGTGGAAAACGTCATCATCCGCAACCTCCGCTTTCGTGGCCTCTGGGAGCACGATCCCTCCGGCGAATACGACAAGATGGGCTGGGACTACCTCCGCATCACCTCCGCCGGCAAGACCGGCTCGCGCCGCGTCTGGGTCGATCATTGCGACTTCGGCCAGGTCTATGACGGCCAGCTCGATGTGGTCCACGGCTCGGACCTCGTCACCATCTCGCACTGCATTTTCTCTGGCGGCGAGGAGGAGCAAAAGAAAGGGCTGCTCTTTGGTCACTCATCATCGGACGGCGCGCGTGCCCAGGACAAGGGACACCTCAATGTCACCATCCACGACTGTTGGTTCCGCGGCCTGGCTTCGCGCGCGCCTCGTCTGCGCACCGGCAATGTCCATTTTCTCAACAACCTCGTTGAGAACACGGGCACCGCGACGATCTCGGTCGCCGGCGGCGCGACCTTGGTGGAAGGCTGCGTCTATAAGGACTGCAAGGAGCCGACCTCCTTTTCCCACGCCGATGACAACGTGAAGAAGAACCGCGGCGGATCGATCAAGGTCGTGGACAGCCTCGACCACGGTGGGAAGGCCGGCGACCGCTTCGCAAGCCACCCTCCGGAATTCCGCTTCAATCCACCGGTCGGCTTCGAATGGCCGGATCTCGCCAAGCCACCCTACGACTATAAATCCAAGCCATCCGCCCAAGTCGAAGATACCGTGAAACAAAACGCCGGTCCCAAATAAGGAGTGTCGACGTTCCGTCGATACGGTGTGGACCAAAGGTTCACACTCCTTAGTTCCCCTTCCTACATGAAACCCATCGTTCTCCTTCTCCTTTCGGCTTCCATCGGACTCGCCGACGATACCGCATGGCCACCCGCCACGAACGAAGCCAAGCCGTGGACCCGCTGGTGGTGGCTGGGTAGCGGCGTCGATGCGAAGAATCTAACGCGGGAGCTGGAAGCCTTTTCCAAGGCCGGCCTTGGTGGAGTGGAGATCTGCCCGATCTACGGCGCCAAGGGCTATGAAGACCGCGACCTGCCCTTCCTTTCCGATAAGTGGACGGCCGCCTATGCCCACGCGGCAAAGGAAACCAACCGGCTCGGCATGGGCATCGACCTCACCACCGGCACCGGCTGGCCCTTCGGGGGTCCGTGGGTGGAAGACAAGGATGCGTCGGCGTCTTTGCAGAACGTGAAGGCCAAGGCTGAGGGAGGAAAGGCAGTCTCCCTGGTCTTACCGAAGGGAAAGATTGAAGCACTTCGTGCGTGGCCCGAACAAGGAGAGCCCGTTGATCTAACAGGACAAGTGAAGGATGGCCGGCTGGAATGGACTCCGCCGGCAGGAAATTGGAAGATCCACGGCTTGGTTTCCAAGCACGCCATTCAAAAGGTGAAGCGCGCCGCCCCCGGTGGCGCGGGTTGGGTGCTCGATCCCTTTTCGCCCGAAGCGATCGCCACCTACCTCAAGCCCTTCGACACCGCCTTGGACCGGCCGGATGTGCCTGAACCGCGAGCGCACTTCCACGACTCCTTCGAATACTACGGCGCGGGTTGGACGGACGAGTTGTTCGCGCGCTTCGAAAAGCTCCGCGGCTATGACCTGCGCTCGCAACTCCCCGCTTTCCATGGCGAGAGCGATGCCAAAACCGTCGCCCGCGTCCGCGCCGACTACCGCGAGACGATCAGCGACCTGCACCGCGAGTATCTCGCCAAGTGGCACGATTGGGCAAAGCAGCGCGGCAGTCTGACCCGCAACCAAGCCCACGGATCGCCGGGCAATTTGTTAGACCACTATGCCGTCGCCGACATCCCGGAGACGGAGATCTTCCGCCACGTTGATGAGGCGCAGATCCCCATGCTTCAGTTCGCCTCTTCGGCCGCGCACGTGACCGGCAAGAAGCTGGTCTCGGCCGAGACTTTCACGTGGCTCGGCGAACACTTCCAAGTGACGCCCGCCAAGCTCAAGGAAGCCGCGGATTTCGTGTGGCTCGGAGGGGTGAATCACATCCTCTTCCACGGCATCCCCTACTCTCCCGAGGACGCACCGTGGCCGGGTTGGCTGTTCTATGCCTCCACCCACATGGGCCCGAACGGCGGGCTATGGAAGGATCTCCCGGCCTTCAATGCCTACATAACCCGCGTGCAGTCGGTGCTGCAATCCGGCAAACCGGATGCCGAGGTGCTGCTGTATTTCCCCATCCACGACATCTGGCACGATGGCAGCGAAGGCCTCCCGCTCTTCACGATGCACAATCAGGAGAGATGGTTGCAGCCGACGGCGTTCTATCGAGCGGCGATGGATCTGTGGAAAGCAGGCATCCCGTGCGACTTCGTGTCGGACCGGATGCTCGCGGACCTGAAGGTCGAAGATGGCCAACTCGTTTCGAATGGAATTCGCTACCGGCACCTCTTGATCCCCTCCTGCCGGCACTTGCCTGATGCCACGGCAAAACTCATCGAGGGGCTCCATCAGAAGGGTGCCGCGGTCAAGACGCTCCCTAGCAACACCTTTGGTGGTTCCCGCAGCGAGATTGGCCGGCCGGTCGAAAGCCACCTTCCTTCGATCCCGCGTGCCGAATCGGACGATGGCAGCGTGAAGTCCGCGGTCGCGAAGGACGGGTCAGTCGCCTGCGAGGAGTCGCTCGCCAGCCCTGGCATCCGCTTCATCCGCCGCGCCTTGGACGATGGCCATGCCTACTTCCTGGTGAACTCCTCGGGCAAACCGGTTGATACCAAGATCAGGCTCGCTCGTTCGCATCAGTCCGCCGTTCTACTGGATCCCATGACCGGAAAAAGTGGTGTGGCCGATACCAAGGGTGGAATCCATCTCGTCCTCGCTCCCGGCGAATCGCTCATCGTCCGGACTTACTCTAACAAACAAGCCGAAGGCCCGCGCTGGACCGATCCCGAACCGGCAGGCGAGCCGCTCGCGCTGACCGGGACGTGGAAGGTCAGCTTCATCGATGGCGGGCCTTTATTACCCGACGCCTTCGAAACCTCCGCACTCGGCTCGTGGACCAATCAAGCGGGCGATGCTTATCGAAACTTCTCCGGTACCGCACAATACCGACTGGAATTCGACCTGAAGGAACAGTCCCCCGCCCTGCTCGATCTCGGCGAGATTGCCCACACGGCAAAAGTCCGGCTCAATGGCAAGGATGCTGGCACCTGCTGGGCGCCACCGCACCGGCTGGATGTCCGTGACCTATTGGTCGCGGGCAAGAACGTGCTCGAAGTGGAAGTCACCAACCTCGCCGCCAATCGCATCGCCGACCTCGACCGCCGCAAGGTGCCGTGGAAGGCATTCCACGAGATCAATTTCGTCAACATCGACTACAAGAACTTCGAGGCCTCGGGCTGGAAGCCGCTGCCGTCGGGGCTGTTAGGGCCGGTGACGCTGATGCCGGTCAAGTGATCCATCGTAGGCGCGGCGGTGACGCCGCGTTGGCACGAGGGATCGCCCGCATTGCCGATACCGCCGCGGTCACCGTAGCGACCGGTGCGACCCTGCACTTGGACTTCGCCGGGCAGTCGCGACCGTGATCGTGTGGTCAATCGTGAACCAGCAGTGACGCCAGCCTTTGTTCCAGCAACGCGGTCAGATCCCCTGCTCCGCCCTTCGCGGGCAACTCCCCGGCCGCAAGCATCCGGCTCACGGGGATCGGCTCGCCGGCGATCACGCGGGCGGTGCGCGGCGTCGGGTA
This sequence comes from uncultured Verrucomicrobiaceae bacterium, assembly GCA_966696705.1. GTDB lineage: Bacteria > Verrucomicrobiota > Verrucomicrobiia > Verrucomicrobiales > Akkermansiaceae > Haloferula. Next base: position 17,888 of record CBKZPU010000060.1, read on the forward strand.
ATTGGGAAAACCCAGCAGGTCTTCCTCCAGCTTCATGATCGTCTCGGCACGACGGTCGAGCGTCTGCTCGGCGAGGAAGTAGTCGCCAATGTAGCTGTGCGCCTGGAGCGCGGTGAAGACACGGTCGAGGTCATCGAGAAGCTCGTCACGCTCGCAGGCGGTCGGCGGCTTCCCGGCATCGAGCAGGCGCTTGCGGATTCGGTAGCGCTGGGCACGAACACGCTCGGGGGCGGTGACGCTCTTCGGATCGCGGCCGTGATGGCTCTCGGCGGCGGACAACAGGGAATCGCACAGCGAGGTGAGCCGCTCCTGGATGCGACCGCGGCCGGTTTCACCGGTGTGCTCCATTTCCTTCAGGCCTAACAACCCGGTGCCGAGCCGCACGATCCGGTCGTCGATCGGCATCGCTGGCCGCGGGGTCCAGCCGATGCGGTCTTCCAGCCGCGAAAGCCGGTCGCGGAAGGTCGCTTCCACCGCGGGATCGTGGCGAAAGCGGATACCAACCGGCACGAGGTAGGCCTCCTTGCCGCCGTTCATCCGGGCGGCGGCTTTCAACAGGATCGACGCGACGCCTTCGTGCAACGGATCGAGCCGTTCGTGGTGGTGATAGATTTCGCCCTCCGGATAGATCACCAGCGGATCGCTGCTGCTTTCCAACAGGGTGATCGCAGTCTTGATCGCGGAGAGGTCGGGGCCGTCCCGATCGACGGAAAAGACGCCCATGCTTTCGAGGGCAAAGGAGCCGAGCTTGCTGATCTCGAAGACCTCGCGCGCGGCCATGAAGTGCGACTTCATATCGTGGCGAGCGACCAGTTCGGTCATCACGTGTGGGTCCGAGTGATCGGCGTGATTCGGGGCCAGGAGGACGGCGTGGCCGGCGCGGGACAACTCCTTCACGCGGTCAAAGCCGAAGTCGTCCAGACGGTTGACCGCGAATTTCCGCTGGAGGAAGTAGCGATTCGCGAGCAACCCGATGGGCCGGAACCACGCCCGCGGCCTCGGCGGGCGGAAGGTGTAGGGCAGGTCATTGCGGAGCCGGCGCATGGCATGAAGTTAGAGACCTCGCGGGAGGTGCCAAGTGCCAAGGTGGTCCACCCAAGGTGGTCGCACACGCCGGATGCGGTTGCCGGAAGCGACTAGGAGGTCTCCGATTTCCACAATGGTGGCTTCGCCCCCCACGCAGAGCGTGCGGACCAGATTACTTCCGGTTGAACCGCGCGACCTCCCGCTGCGCCTCGCGCAGCTCGACCTTCGCCTTCAGGTCATGGCGCTGGTCGGAGTGGGTCTTGCCTTTGCCGACGCCGATCTCGACCTTCACCTTGCCGTTCTTCCAATACATCTTCAGGCACGGCAGCGAGGCGCCCTTGATGGCACTCGCCTGCTCCAGCTTGAGGATCTCGCGCTTGTGGACCAGCAGCCGCCGCGGCCGGCGGGACTCGTGCTGGAACCACTTGGCCGCGGTTTCCCATGGCTGGATGTCGCAGCCGTAGAGAAAGAGCTGGCCTTTCTCGACCCGCGCGAACGCGTCGGAAATGTTCGCCTTGCCGGCACGGATGGACTTCACCTCCGTGCCTTTCAGCTCGATGCCCGCTTCGTAGGTGTCCGAGATGTTGAAATCCCGGCGCGCCTTGCGGTTGCTGGAAATTTCCGCACTCACGACTATTCACGCCACCTCCGGGCGCGGAATGGCTCGATCGCTCAGGCCTCGGCTTGCACCGGATCGGCGAGCTTGATCTTGCCTTCGATGATTTCGGTCAGCGCGATGTCGGCCGCGCCCATGCTCGGGCGAGTCGGGATCAGCGGCGAGCGGCCGCTGTTCAACTGGCGGACACGCTTCGAGACCATGTTGATAAGGACCAGCGGATCGCTGACAATCTCGGACGCCTTCTCGACAAGATCGCTTTTCATGGGTGTTCCTGGAAACCGGGAATGGGACTTCGGCTGCTCGAAGGGGACGATATTCTCTTGAGACATGCCGGGTCGTAGATTCCACAACGGCCATACGCGGCCGGAAGGCGGGAGAGAACAAATCACCCCCGCGATGACAAGGGCAAAATCGGAATCTTGTGAAATTCACATCAGATTCAGCCCGAAGCGGCGCAAAATCACCACCGTCAGCCAGAAAAAGCCGACCGTCAGCAGGCAATTCACCCCGAGCGCCGTCCAGAAGCCCCAGCCGTGGCGAAGCATCCACGGCAGGATCAGAAACATCGGCAGGGTCGGCAGCACGAACCAGAAGGTGCCCTCGGCGTGATTCGCAATCCGCTGGCTCCCCTGCTTTTCCGCCTGCATCCAGACCATCGCCACCAGCGAGGTGAAGGGCAGCGCGATCAGCAGCGCGGAAAGCCGGTCATTGACGACTTGGATCTTGGTGACCACCAGAATGACAAAGGCGGTGATGAAGAGCTTCACCACGTCCTTCGGGGTCATCTTGAGGGCGTTAATCAGTTCAGTCTTGTCCATGTCCTGCTTGCGGTTGCGGCGAAACTCGCGGAAATACGCCCCCGTGCAATCTTTCCGTCTCCTTCTCCCCCTCGTGCTCGCCGTGGCCGCCTGCGGACCGGTCTCGCTGCCCGGCACCGCGACCGCCGCGCCAGCCGCAGCCGCGACGAACCTGACCGCGGCCCAGAAGGCGGCGATCGGGCGAAAAATCTGGCAGAACGAGTGCGGCGGCACCGTCGCCGGCCTGACCACGTGGAATGCCGGCGAGGAATTCCCGTCGCTGGGAATCGGCCACTTCATCTGGTATCCGGCGGGTTTCAATGGCCGCTTCGAGGAAAGCTGGCCGCAATTTGTGGCCTTCGCCCGCCAGCAGGGCGCGAATCCACCGGCGGTCGCCCTCCAGCGCCATTCACCGTGGAAATCCAAGGCCGAGTTCCGCGGCCCGCAGCTCGACCAGCTCCGCCAGTGGCTGGCGAATACGGTGCCGCTTCAGACGGAATTCATCATCGCCCGCTCCCGCGCCGCGCTGCCGAAGGTGCTCGCCGCCGCGCCCGCGAGCGACCGGGGCCGCCTCCAGTCGAACTACCACAAGGTCGCCAGCACCGCCAATGGCACCTACGCGCTGATCGACTACGTGAACTTCAAGGGCGACGGCACCCAGGCCAGCGAGCGCTACAACGGCAAGGGTTGGGGCCTGCTCCAAGTGCTCGGCAGCATGAAGGACGTGCCCGCCGGCCAACCCGCCGCCGCCGAGTTTTCCGCCAGCGCCAAGCGCATGCTGATCCGCCGCATCGAGAATTCCCCCCCGGCACGCGGCGAGGCACGCTGGAAGGAAGGCTGGCTGAATCGTTGTAGCTCGTATGCAAAGCCCCTCTGAGAGTGGCCGAATGAAGGCTCAAGTCTTGCGTCTTGAGTTTCCCAGTCTTCCGTCTCCCCCATGAAACGCCACGCACCTGGACTTTCCTGGCCCCGCATTGACGAGGGGCCGATCCTCGTGGCATGCCACTTTTGCGACGCGCTGCAGGAAGCGCCCCGCCTGAACGAGGGCGACGCGGCCCACTGCTGCCGCTGCGGCGAGATGCTCTATCAGAACCGCCCGCGCTCGCTGGCCCGGGCCACCGGTTTCTCGTCCGCGGCGCTGATTTTCATGGTGCTGGTCCATCTCTTCCCCAGCGTGACCGTCGATGCCGGCAGCGTGCGGCGTGACCTGACCATTCTCGAAGCCGCCGAAGCGATGTGGCGCGACGGCAATCCGCTGATCTCGCTGGGCACCGTCTTTTTCACGATGGTCGCGCCGCTGGTGCTGGTCGGCGGCCTGCTTTACGTCTCCGCCCCATTGCGCTTCGGCATCGCCTTCCCCGGTGCCAGGGCGGTCACGCGCTGGTTCCAGCTCTGCGAGCCATGGAGCATGCTGGAAGTGTTCCTGTTCGGCATCCTCGTGGCCCTGTTGAAGCTCGGCGCGGTGGGTGATATTCACCTCGGCACCGGCTTGTGGGCGATGGCCGGGCTGGTGGTCTGCACCGCCTGCGCGGTCGCCGGAATCGACCGCCTGGAGCTGTGGGACCGGTTGGAGATCGCCCTTCAAGAAAACGACTGATGGAAATTCGCAGCGCCGCCGCCGAAGGCCTCGCCTCCTGCCACCTGTGCGGGAAGGTGAGCCCGGTCGAACTCGGCCACTGCCCGCGCTGCCAGAGCCCCCTGCATCTCCGTAAGCCCCATAGCCTCGAGCGCACCTGGAGCCTCCTCATCGCCTCCATCGCCCTCTACTTCCCCGCCAACCTGCTGCCGATCATGTCGGTCGGCGGCCTCGGCGGCACCTCACACGACACGATCATGTCCGGCGTGCTGAATTTCTGGAAAAGAGGCGACTACCTCGTGGCCATCATCATTTTCTCCGCCAGCATCCTGATCCCGATCCTGAAGATGCTCGCCCTCGGCTGGCTCTGCTTCGCCGCCGCCGGCAAGACCCACACCTCGCCGAAAAATCTCACCCGGCTCTATCACGTCACCGAGCTGGTCGGCCGCTGGTCGATGGTGGACGTCTTTGTCGTCGCCATCCTGGTGGCGCTGGTGCAGATCGGCGCGCTTTCGACCGTCTTGCCCGGTCCGGCGATCCTTTCCTTTGCAGCGGTCGTCGTTCTGACCATGTTCGCCGCCATGAGCTTCGACCCCCGCCTGCTGTGGGACCAGCACGTGGAGCGCGACCTATCCGACACCCCATGACCGAAGAGACGCAGGAACCACGCGCCATCATCCGCCACCGCCGCCGCTGGAGCAGCGTGTGGGTGGTGCCCTTGCTCGCGCTCGTTGTCGCCGGTAGTTTGGTGTGGAAGCATTACGCCGAACGCGGGCCGATCGCCTACGTTCGCTTCGAGACCGCCGAGAGCATCAAAGCCGGCGTCACCGAGGTGCGCTGCCGCTCCGTGCGGGTCGGGGTGATCGAAAAGGTCGATCTGGCGGACGATCTGCTCTCGGTGGTGGCCGAGGTCCGCATGGACCCGGATTCCGAACATTTGCTCCGCCAGGGCACCCGCTTCTGGGTGGTCAAGCCGCGCGTCTCCGGCGCCTCGATCTCCGGCCTCAGCACCATCGTCGAAGGTGCCTATCTCGAGCTCGAGCCCGGAGACACGCCTGTGCCCGTCCATCACTTCGACGGGCTGGAAGAACCTCCCGTCACTTCCACTAGCGTGCCAGGCTTGCGCCTCACGCTGGTCGCGGAAGACGCCGGCTCCCTTTCCGCCGGCTCGCCGATTTATTATCGCGGATTTGAAGTCGGCCGGGTCGAGCGCCGCACCCTTGACATCGAGAACCGCCGCATCCGCTTCGACATCTTCATCGAGGAAGAATACTCCTCGCTCGTCCGCCAAGGCACCTGCTTCTGGAACACCAGCGGCATCGACGTCGAGGCCGGGGCCGATGGCTTCAAGGTCAGTACGCCTTCGTTCCAGGCGATGCTTTCCGGCGGCGCGGTCTTTTCCGTCCCGAAAGGCGGCACCGCCGGTGAGCCGGTGCAGGATGGAGCGGTCTTCCAACTTTACCCGGATGAGGATGCCGCCGCGAAATCCATCTTCACGCCCGACCACCGTATCTTGCTGTTCTTCGACCAATCCGTCCGCGGTCTTTCCGTTGGAGCGCCCGTCGAATTCCGCGGCATCCTGTTAGGTCGCGTCGTCGAAATCAGCTTCAGGCATTCACCGCCGGGCGACTCGCGCGTGCCAGTCGTCATCGAGATCGACTCCGAAGCCCTTGGGAAAGCCGTCGAGGACGTCAAGAATCCCACCGACGTGCTCGCCGAATGCGTCCGCCGTGGCCTGCGTGCCAAGCTCAGCACCGGCTCATTGCTGACCGGTGCGCTGTATGTGGACCTTGACTTCGTGCCGGACGTCGCGCCGGCCGAACTCGCCAAGATCGGCGAGTACGAGGTGATCCCGACCGAGTCGTCCGGTCTTGCCCAGCTCCAAGACAAGCTCAACGCCATCCTCGCCAAGATCGAGGCCTTGCCGTTGGACGACACGTTGCACAAGTTCGGCAACGCAGCCGACGAGATTTCCATCACGGTGAAGGACCTCCGGGGCACCCTCGATGAGGCCGAAGGAGCACTTGCCGAGGCCAAGAAGCTGCTCGCCCGCGACGAGACCCAGAATCTCACCGCCGAGCTGGAAGCCACGCTCAAGCAGGTGCGCGGCAGCGTCGATAGCCTCGGCCCGAATGGCGCCATGCAAGGCGACCTCGCCCGCACCCTCGACGAACTCCGCGCCGCACTCCGCTCCTTCAAGGTTCTCTCCGATTCCATCGAGGAGAAACCGAACTCCCTGCTCTTCGGTCGCGAAGGCTCGGGAGACCCGACGCCCCGCGCGAAGAGGTGAAAGGTTATTTGTTGTTGGATATAGGTTATTGGAAAAAACTCCGCCGACAGCATGCTCAAGCTCAAATCCCTTCTCAAACTTGGCGTTCTTGGCGTCTTGGCGGTTCAACTTCTCTCCTGCGCCTCTCCCAAGTCCTTCTACGTCCTGACGCCCGAAGGCCCCGCGCCTTCCGGCGGCGGCGTGTCCGTCGGCGTGGGGCCCGTGTCGCTCGCGAGCTACCTCGACCGCGCCAACCTCGTCTTTCAGGAAAGCGGCAACCGCATGGCCGTCGCCGAGTCCCATCGCTGGGCCGGCGACATCGAGGAAAACATTGCCCGCGTCACCGCCACCAACATCGGCCGCCGGCTCGGCACCGGTAATGTCCGGGTCTATCCATGGGGCAGCGACAGCGAGCTGCGCTACCAAGTCAGCCTCGACATCCGCCAGCTCCACGGCACCGCGAATGGCGATGCCGTCCTCGACGCCGCCTGGCGCGTCTATTCCCTTCCCGACCGCCGCATGATCGTCTCGAAGAGCTGGTCCGGCAGCGAGCCGCTGCGGGCCGACGGCTACGACGAACTCGCCGCCGCACAGAGCCGGCTGTTAGCCCGGCTCGCCACGGAGATCGCGGCGACGCTGCGGTGACTCTGCCCAAGCGATCCCGGAGGGATCCCGTCCAGTTGCGGCGGGCCCACATTGGTCAAACGTTGCTGGCCCTTCACTTCCGGCTCGCATCCCTTCCCGGATGCCTCTCGCCCTCATCCAAACCGTGGGCGCTTCGCTTACCCCCGGCCACTGGCGAATGCCTCTCCCGGGCGAAGAAGGTTACCAGGCCGGAATCCTCTTGCCATGAACCGCTTCTTGCCACGGAATCCGCTGATAAGAACATTTCCTGAATGAACAAGCGGATCCGCCTCAAAGATGTCGCCGAGCGCGCCGGTGTCGCCGTGAACACGGCCTCCACCATCCTCAATCGCCGGCCGAATTCGTGGGCGTCGAAGGAGACCGAGGCCCGGGTGTTCCAAGCCGCCCGTGAACTCGGCTACCGCCCGTCGAAGACCGCCCGCGCCCTGCGCTCCGGCCGCTACCACACGATCGGCTTGCTCATTCAAGACCTGACCAACCCCTTCTTCTCCACCCTCGCCGACGAACTGGAGGCGGCGGTCGAGGAACGCGGCTACGACCTGCTCGTCGAGAACTGCCGCTCGTCGCTGGTGCGCGAAAAGCACCTCCTCGCCGACTTGGAGGACTTGGAAGTCGATGGCAGCGTGCTGTGGCTTTCCGACAACGAAGTCTTCCGCCCCGAACTCTCCCAAATGGCCGATGCCAAGCGCCCCGTGGTCGTGCTCGGCAACGGCATCCCCGAGAAACCGATCCCGGTCGATGCCGTGCTTTCCGACTTCACCCAAGGCCTCACCGATGCGGTCGATGCGCTGTGCCAGCTCGGTCACAAGCGCTTCGCCTTCGTCAGCGCCCTCGCCGAAGGCCAAGCCGACGGCCAGCGCCCGCGGCTCTTCCAGGAAATGCTCGCCGCCCGTGGCATCCCGGCCGGAAACATCGATATCCTGCGCACCGGTCACACGGTCGAGAGCGCCTGCGAGACCTTCGCCGGGTTCTTGAAGAAGCGTCCCGACAAGCGACCGACGGCGCTGTTTGCGATGAACGACCTTGCCGCCATCGGCGCGATGCGTGCCGCCATCGAGGCCGGTCTCACGATTCCTGCGGATCTTTCCATCGTCGGCGTCGATGACGTGCCGCTGTGCTCCTACCTGCCCATCACGCTCACCTCGATCCGCCAGCGCTACAAGAAGATCACCCGCACCGCAGCCGAACTCTTGATCTCGCGGATCGAATCGGCGGATGCCGCCGCACTGGCGCCCCGGCAGGAGATCTTCGCCACCGTCTATACCCCGCGGGAAAGCGTGGGGCCCGCCAAAGGCTGAATCTCCGATGCGGCGGACAACATGATGCCCGCGATGGTCATCGTCGAATTCGCTCATGGCACTACCGGCTATTTCGAACTCGTCCGGCTCCGCGATCGGCACTTGCGCCAAGCGATCGGCCTGCAGATGCGTGAGGAGGATCTCGCCGGTGAGGAAACTCACCGGCATTTCGCGCTGGTGAAGAACGACATCATTCTCGGGGCCCTCATTGCCAATCCACTCGGTGCGGACGCCGTGAAGCTGCGACAGATGTGGATCGATCCAAGCCTGCGCGGGCAAGGCTGCGGCCGTGAGCTGTTAGAGGGAGTCGAGCGACGGCTCGCCGCGGAAGGCGTGCGCCATTTCATCCTCCACGCCCGCGAAACCGCGGCCGGTTTCTATCGGAGCAGCGGTTATCAGACCGCTGGCGAAGCCTTCACCGAAGTCGGATTGCCCCACCTGCGGATGGAGAAGCGGCTCGAGTGAAATGCCGCGGAGGTGCGGTCGTTAAAATGTAGCGGCGGTCTGCGACCGTCGCTGACTAGCGGCAGCGAGCCGCATCGTGAGGTGT
>CBKZPU010000061.1:0-26489 GCA_966696705.1 uncultured Verrucomicrobiaceae bacterium
GCTCGCTTTGCACGAGCTGGAGGAAGCGGGCCATCATCGCCTTGCCGTCGATCAGGCCGTCATCGAAGCAGATGTCGATGACGTTGGCGCCGCTCTCGACCTGCTGGCGGGCGATCTCGAGCGCGTCGTCGAGTTTCCCCTCACGGACGAGCTTCGCAAACTTCGGCGACCCGGCGACGTTGGTGCGCTCGCCGATCATGAGGAAGTTCTTGTCCGGCGTGTGGTTGTAGGCTTCGGAGCCGGACAGACGGAGGACGCGGGGCAGGGTGGACATGGCTGGAGATGAACGAACCGCGGAGGCGCAGAGGACGCAGAGGCGAACGCGGAGAAGATTATTCGGACGGGAATTGGTGGACGAGGCGTTTGATGCCATCGCGGAGCAAAGGCACGTGAAAATTGATGAGCAGACCGAGATGCATCCCGGAAAGTCGGAGGTAGGTAAGAACTTGAGAATCGTGGATTGGAAGAAGCTGGGCTACGGTTTTCAATTCCACGATGATGCATTCCTCCACCAAGAGATCGATTCGATATCCTTCGTCTTCGAGCTCTTCGCCATTATAAATCACCGGCTGCGGTAATTGGCGAACGCATGAGATGCCTCCCAATCTAAGTTCCTTCGCCAACGACGCCTCGTAGACCCGCTCCAAGAGCCCGGGTCCCATTTCTCGATGCACCTCGATTGCTGCATCTACAATGATTCCAGACAATTCGTTCAGTTCGCTTTTGGTTTTCATAGGGAGAGAAAGAATCTCAGCGTTCACCTCTGCGATCTCCGCGTCTCCGCGGTTCGTTCAATCCTCCACCACCGGCACTTCGCGCGGCGCGATGCCTTTCACCCCTTCAGCGATGGCCGCGACGTGCTCGGGGGTGTTGCCGCAGCACCCACCCGCCAGATTTAGAAGCCCATCCAAGGCGAACTCCTTCATGAACGCCTTCATGTGCGGCGGTTCGAGATCGAAGCCGGTCGGGGCCAGCGGGTTGGGCAGGCCAGCGTTCGGGTAGCAGGAAATGTGCGACGCGGAGACCTTTGCCAATTCCTCCAGGTGCGGCTTCATCAGGTCCGGACCAAGCGAGCAATTCAGCCCCACGGCCAGCGGATTGACGTGGGCGACGGCATTCCACATCGCTTCGACCTTTTGCGCGGAGATCATCGTCTCCCCGCCACGGCCAACGGCAGCGCTGACAATGATCGGCAGTTTCAAGCCGTCTGCATCGAAGACCTCCTGGATCGCCACCAACGCGGCCTTGGCATTGAGCGCATCGAAGATCGTCTCCACCATGAGAATGTCGCAGCCGCCCTCGATCAAGGCGCGGACCTGTCGCGTGTAGTCCTCCTTCACCTGGTCGAAGGTCACCGTGCGGAAGCCAGCGTCGTTCGCGTCTGGCGAGGTGCTCAGGGAAACGGTGAGCGGCCCGATCGCCCCGGCGACGTAGCGCTTGATGCCGGTGTCGTTGCCGATGTTGTCGGCCCACTTCCGGCACAGCCGCGAGGACTCGACGTTCAGCTCCCATGCGAGTTCGCGCAGCATCGGGTCATCGATGATCTTCTGGAAAAACTCCGGATCCTTGATGCCGCCGTGCTCGCGCGGGTCATCGACGAAGAACTCGCTCTGTGCGATCGAGGTCGCCGAGAAGGTGTTCGTTTCGCAGATGTCGGAGCCCGCCTCGTAGAAGCGCTTGTGGATGTCGCCGATGACGTCCGGGCGCGTGATGGAGAGGATGTCGCCGTTGTTCAGCAGGTCCTTCTTCGAGTCCGCGAAGCGGCTGCCCCGTGCGTCCAATTCGGTCAACCCGTAGGTGCGGATGGTGGTGCCCATCGCCCCGTCGAGGACGAGGATGCGCTGGCGAAGTGCCTTCTGGAGTTCGGCGGTCGGATCGGGACGCGACATGCCGGGAGGCTAGGCCGCGGCACGCCGTTCGCAAGCGTCAAATCGTCGTATCAGGATGCGTTGATGGGAGTCGGTCCCCCCATCGTTTGACTCGACACCACCGTCCTGCTCGAAGCCGCGAGGCGGGATTCGGTGCGGTTTGGACGGTCGAGCAGGCATTTGGCGCCCTGATCAACTCCCGCGGGGCTGCCATTAATCCGGTGATCTACACGGAATTGCTGCCCCTTTACGACAGTCCGCGCGACTTGGATTTGAATTTGGTTCCTCCGATGGATTTCCGGCGGCTGCTCCTTCCGTTTTGGGTGGGCGGCCCGACAGCCCGAGCCTTTCAAGGGCATCGAAAGGCTGGCGGGCAGAAGACATCCCCGCTGCCGGATTCCTTCATCGGCGCGAATGCGGAAGCGGAGGGCCTTCCACTGCTCACCCGGGATGCCCACCCGCTACCGGACCTACTTCCCCACGGTGAGGTTGATTTGTCCGTGACCAAGCGAGGTGGCCCCAAAGCTCCGTCCTATTTCGCGGGGACCTTGTTCACCGTGTAGAACGCGAGGTTGTTCTGCAGCGGTGAACCATCGGTGGAGTCGCACTTCGGGAAGGTGATCCGGAACACGCGGCGCTCGGCGAGACCATCGACCTTCAAGGTCACGGACTTCGCGTCGCTAGCGGCGACCTTGACCTTGTGCTCCTTCTTGTCCTCCTGGTCGCTGCCGTAGGTCCACTTCGACTGGTAGGTGAATGAGGAAAGTTCCCACGCCTTGTCCTCCTTCAGCTTGCCGGGGATTTCCTTCGTGAAGCTGACCTTGAAGCCGTCCCGCGTGATTTTCACCCGGTCGATGTCGAAAGGCACCGGTCCGAGGAAGCTAACACGTTGCAGGCCTTCCGCCGGAGATCCCCAGCCGCGGACGGTTTGGCCGAGGTAAAGCTGCTTGCCATCGGCCGTGAAGCGGGCGCGGTGGTTGCCGGAGCGCAGGCCGCGGCCATCGATGAAGTGGGTGCAGGCGCCCTGCCAGGTGTCGCCGATCTTCTCGACCATCACGCGGGTGATCCGCTCGCCGTTGTTGTCGGGCAGCAACAGTTGTCCGGCGAAATGGTTGCCCTTGGGGAATTCCATCGGCTCGCCCGCCGAGCGGTTCATTTCCATGTGGGGGATCTCGACGGCGGCCCAAGTACGATCCTTGTTGTACTCGTCCAGATTCTCCCGGTAGTAGGCGAGGGGATCCGAGCTCTTCTTGAAATTCGGATCCCACACGAGGCTGTTCGGGTGGCCGTAGAAGTGACCCTTCTCGACGTGATAAAGAGGAGTGGTCGCCTTCCAGTCGCCTTGGTTGTCGCCGGACCACAACTCGCCTTGGGAGTCCTGGTAGATGCCGTTGGCCATGCGGAAGCCGGATGCCCAGGGTGTGATGTTGCCTTTGGCATCGCTGTGCAGCACCCAGCCCTTCCACTTCACCGCGGAGTAATTCCGGCCACGGCGGCCGGCATCGGAGTAGGTGCCGAGCGTGTGCTCGAAGGTCGGACCGGAGAAGGAGGCAGTGCCGACGGCGATGAAATAGCCGCCCTTGCCATCGCGGGTCAGTGCGTTGGTCTCGTGGTAGTTTCCACTCAGACCCCAGCCACGGGCGAAGGGGGAGAACTTGTCCGCCGCGCCGTCGCCGTCGGTATCCTCGGCTTCAGTCATCTCGGCCATCTGGGTGATGCGGATTTTCGAAGGGCTGATGACGTCCAGCCCGCAGCCGTTGTCGAAGCCGGTGGCGAAAAGCTTCCAGTCGAAGGCATTGGGATCTAAGGTTGGTTTCGCCTTCAGCACATCGCCGCGGCGCAGCACGATGAATAGCGTGCCGTCTTCAGCGAAGTCGATGGCACCCACTTCCGGCGGGACGCCAGAGGGAAGGTCGATGTCCTCGACCTTGTAGCAGTCCGCGAATTTCGCGGCGTGAAGGGGCTGAATCACCAAGGCACCAAGGACGCCTGCTTTGAGAAAGATGGATTTCATGGATCTGCGGCTCACTCGGGTTTGGCCAGGGATTCGATGTAAAGGGCGAGCGAGTCGTATTCGACATCGGGCAGGCCGAAGGGCGGCATGTAGTTCGGCGGGTAGCCTTTCACGACCTTGGCATTGGGGGCCTTGATCGACTCGATGAGGTAATCGCGATCGGCGATCACCGGCTTGTCGAGGCCGTCGATCTCGACCTCGTGGCCGAATAGCAAGCCCACCGAAGGGCCGTGGTTCTTCGAGCCGTCGGTGCTGTGGCAGGCCGAGCAGCCATACTGGAGGAACAGTTTCTCGCCGGCTTCGGCGGTGGCCTTGGTGATCTTGTTGTCGGGCTGGTAGCCTTGGAACTTGCCGAGGTCGCTACCGGTGAGGGTGAGGGTCAGCTTGCCCTTGCCGGTGGCGCCATCGATGCCTTTCCAAGTGAGCGTGCCATCGGCCGGCGTGGTCACGGTCACCGTGCAGGCGAGCGGCTTGTCCGAGGGGGTCACGGTCAGTGTGAAGGGGGTCTCGCCCGCCTTGAACTCATAGGTCGGCACGCCCTTGACCAGCCAGTGGCCGGTATAGACGCGCGGGCCGAGGTCGCTGAGCGACTTGCCATCCAGCTCGATCGGATCCTTGCCGCTCGCTTTCCAAAACAGCGTCCCGACCAGTCGCGGCACGTAGCCGAAGGACACGCGCGAGCCCTTCGACTTGTCACCCCAGTAGGGGGTCATGTCCACGAAGCCGCCCTGCCAGGTGTAGAGCAGCCGGCACTCGGTGGTGTCGAAGACGTAGGACAGCGCCGGGCCGAAATTCACGCCGATCCCCGCCGCGATGCCCGCCATCGGCTGGATCTCGCCCTTCACGTCCGACCCGATCGAAGGATTGTACTTCGAGACCTTGCGGCCGGTGTCGTGCTGGGAAAAGACGGCGTCGTCGATATCCGGATCCGGCAGGTAGCTGCGCAGGACCAGCGGCTTCTCCGCCGAGCCCATGGGCCGGTTTTCGTAAGTGATCAAGGGATCCGCGGCATGCAGCGGCAGGCCGAGGCTGAGCAAGAGCAGCGTTTTCCTCATGAATGGATCTTGTCGAGACGCTCCATGCTGGCAGATCCTGTCGGACAAATCACCTACCCGATTGAGGCAGCGTGTCATGCCCCTGCCGTGGATTTGCCCTTGGCCGGGAACGGTTGTTGGAGAAAGTGACGGCAGGATGCGCGGTTCCGGCGGGCGTTGGAAGTGGGAAGAGTTGATCGACTTCGAAGTCGCGCTGGCGGCTTGGGACGGCGAGTCGCGTCCGGACGGCCTCCGCGCGGACGGCTCGCGGCCCGCCGTGATGAAGTCGTGGGAGGAAGCGGTGGACGCCCCGGAGGTCGGCCGCTCGTGGGTGAAAGCCATCGCTTGGGCCGGGGCGATCGCCGGAGGCTTCACGTTTCTCGCTGGCGTCGGCGCGGCGTGGGGCTGTTACGACCGCGAGCGGGAGGGCATCGATGTCGTCGTTTTCCTCGTCTTCACCCTGCTCATTCCATGGCTCACTCTGGTCGCAGGGCTGACGCTATGGCTACTCCGCCCGCGCTGGGGAGGGTTGGTCGGGCCCGTTTTGAAGAAAATGACCGCCCGTTTCGCCAGAAACGACGGTGGCAAAGTGCTGGCGGTGATCGACGCCAGCCCGGAGCTTGCGAAATCGTTCGGCTGGAAGATCGCCGCCCGCGCGCAATCGGCAGCGCTGAATTTCCACCTCGGGGCGATTGTCGGGCTGACGCTGTTGTTCTTTTTCCGTCGCGTTGGCTTCTACTGGGAGACGACCACCGAGCGGGCGATGGAGCGGACGTTGGAGAGTGTCGTGCATTTCCTCTCGCTGCCGTGGCGGGAGTTTCTACCACGCATGGTGCCGGAGATCGCGGCCAGTCGCCGGGGAGCCGGGTGGGAGGGCGGGGGCACGAGTTGGATGACGTTCCTGATGCTCGCGCTGCTGGTTTGGGGCGTGGCACCGCGGTTCCTGTTGGAAATGACCGCGCACATCCAGTCATGGCGCGCCGCTCGCGATCCCGCCTTCCAATCGCCCCGCCACCGTCGCCTCTGGCGCGTGCTCACCGGCGTCCGTCGCGGCGAGGAGCCAGCCGGGCCCGCCGATGGCGCGCTGGTGCTCGATCTCGGGGGCATCTCGCCCCATCATGACTCGCTGCGACCCTTCTTGCTCCGCCATCTGCGGTTGAATCCCGTGGCGTGGGAAACCCTCGACGTGCTCGATGCCGGCCGTGAGGCCGCCGCGCGCGCCGCCCTGGAGAAGGCTCCGGCGGGCGTCGTCTTGCTCGCCGAGGGTTGGTCGCTCGCGCCGCGACAACTCGAGGAAACGCTCAAGCGGGTTCTCGCCGCGGCGGGGGAACGGCGCACCGCCATCGTCGTGGCGGACTTCGATCGCGAGGGGCGGCCGCGCCCGCCAAAGGCGGACGAGCGTGCCGCTTGGGAAGCCTTTTTCGACGGCCAGAAGGGCCTCGACGTGGAACTAAGCCTGTATGAGGAGGACCGCACATGGGCACCTGGCTGAGCGCTGACATCCCGGCCTTCGCCGTGGTCGGACGCGTCAATGCCGGCAAGACCGCCACTCTGGCGACCTTGCTGGAGATCGATGACGATGAGCTGCTGCGCATCAGCGCCACGCCCGGCGAGACCACGGAAGTCCAGCCGCTGCCTGTCCGCTACAACGAAGAGGAACTGCTCCGCCTCCTCGATACGCCCGGCTTCCAACAGCCGATCGAGGCGATGAAGGAAATCCAGCGCCTCGCCGCCGGCGGCGTGCCCGGCCCGGCCGAGATCGCGCGCTTCGTGAAGGAGTGCCGCGATCGTTTTCCCGACGAGGCTCGTCTGTTAGAGCCGCTCGCCGAGGGCGCGGGTGTCATTTACGTCGTCGATCCCGGCAAGCCGCTGCGGGATTCGTTTCTCGCTGAGATCGAGATCCTGCGGTGGGCCGGCCGGCCGCGCCTCGCGCTGCTGAATCCCCAGTCCGAGCCCGCACCGGAGCAGGAACGGGAGTGGCGCGAGCGACTCGGCACTGCCTTCAACCTGGTCCGCACCTTCGACGCGCATGAGGCGCGGTATGACGAACGCCGTCGCTTGTTAGAAGCCCTGCTGCAGATCGAAGAGCATCACGCGGGACACATTCGCAACGTCATCGCAGCGATGGAAAACGAGATGGCGGATCGCCGCGAGGAAGCCGCGGAGGCCATTCTGGATTTCCTCGAAAAGGCGCTCACACTTCGCGTCAGCGATCCCATCGATATTCGCGACCGGGGAATTCCTTCGCGGATGGAGAAAAAAAGAGCCGACCTCGAAGCGCGTTATTTCAAGAAGCTGGCCGATCTCGAGCATGATTGCTTGAAGCGGTTGCTCAAGACCTACCGTCACCATCTCCTCAAGCCCGACATCGATCCCGCCCGCCATGCCGGACTCAATCTCGCGATGGCCGAAACCTGGCAGAAATGGGGCCTCAATCGCTGGCAGCTCACCGCGGCGGGCGCGGTCGCGGGCGGCGCGGCGGGCGCGGCTTTCGACCTCGGCGTCGGTGTCCACAGTCTCGGTGCCGGAACGGTTATCGGCGCGATCGGCGGGGGCGCGGCGGCGTTTTTCAAAGGGGGCGCGCTGCCCGAACTGCGGATCATCGGCGGCGGCTTTGGGCGGGTGAGGGGCGACGGCCAAGCGATGGTTGCCGGTCCACCCCAGAGCCCGAATTTCGCCTGGGTGTTGCTGGATTCGATGCTGATCCGCCACGCCGGCATCCTCGCCCGAGCGCATGGACGGCGGGACGCAGCCCCGCTGGTAGTGAGCGAAAAGGAGAGCTTGGTCCGCGAATTCCCGGCCGCCCGCCGAAGCTTGTTTCAGAAATGGTTCACCAGTTGCCTGAAAGGCTCGCCCGACCGAGCCAAGGAACCGGAGGTCTTCGCCGAGTTGGTGGCGGTGCTAGCGGCGGATCACCAGTCGGCGTGATTGCTGACCGCGTGGTCCGGATTGCTGCAAGTGCAGGCCAGCTTTCCGGTTTTGGGGATGCTGGTGGCGAAGGTGTAGTTACCGCCGGAGCAAGTGGGGCGCGTTTCGATAAAGGCACCGGGGCCGACGATCTTGTCCCAAGGGATGGGAGCTCCGGTCTTCAGCCCGTTCATGTTCTGATAGGAACGGACGGCTTGCTGCATATTCCGGCTGTTGATGATGCAGGCGGCCCGGTCCGATCCTTTTTTCCAGGCGCGTGCGCCGACAAAGAGGATGCTGGTGCCGGAGAGGACCGGCAGCGTCGCGCCCAGGTTCATGTCCGCGGCGAAGGGCAATTCGGCGGTGGTGGCGATGCCGTCCTTTTCATGGGCGATGCAGAGGGAAAGCGGGCGGGGCTGGAGCTGGCCGGCAGCCAAGGCCAGCAATTCCGCACCTTTCTCGCGGCTGCTCCGCGCGGCTTGGCGGATCAGCCAGCCGATCACCACGGGCGCTTGCGGGGAGGCATAGACGAGCAGGTTCCCTTGGGGCGGGAAGTGGTTGGTGGCCGCTTGGTATTCTTTCCAAGCGCCGAGTTTCATGGTGGCGGTGTCCACGAACTTCAGGTATTCACCGCGGCTGGCCAGATGGACTGTGCCGGCATCGTCGAAGGCCAGCACGCCGCGGGTTTGCATGCCGAGCGCGGGCATCGGCAGTTCCCATCCCTTGCGGCTGCCGATGGCGGCGGGCGGACCGAAGGTTTTCTCCAGCTCCGGCCGGAGCATGGCGAGGAGTTCCCCACCGCCGCTGATCCGCACGAAGTAGTCCACGGGGCGAGGAGCCTCCGGTTCCTGCGGCCACGACGACACGTCCACGCCAAGGACGACGTGAAGTCGGGTCTTTGCCATCAGGTCCGCGACCGATCCGCCGTTCGGAAGCTTTTGTCCCAGCAACTCGCCGGCCTTGGCGGGATGCCCCGCGGCTTCACAGACACGATTGATGAAGCCGGGCAGGAACGTCGCGTCGAGGCGGGTCTCCACGACCAAGTCCGTCGCAGCGGGAGCGAGAGTTGGGCTCTCAAAGGAAAAGGGCTCGGTCCCGAGCAGTCCCCGCAGTCCCTTCGGACCGGCAGGAAGATAATCATAGCCGCGCATCAACCACGAGTCGCCATCCTTCGCCACGCTGCGACCCGAGGCTGCGACATCGGCCAGCCCGGAGAGATCCACAATCGTGCCAGCGTTCATGTCGCCGATCAGGGAGCGTGCCTCGGGGATGGACGAGGAAAGAAGATTGAGCATCCCCACCAGTGCGTCGCGGCGGCCTTCATGGTCTTGGAACTCCATCATCTTTCCCCCGACATCGAGTCGCCCGATGACTTTGGAAAAATGCGGCGACCCGTCCGCGACCGTAGCGGGAAGAGCCGCGGAAGTCACCTGAGACGGAGCCGACTGGGTTTCCGCCGGAACTCCATTGGAAGCGCTCTGTTCGGCTCGGTCGCAACCGGCTAAAAAGAGTCCGCTGGAAAGGGCTGCAACAACTACAACTGCCTTCAAAGAAGTCATGGATGGCTGATATTTTGGGTAATCTCGGAAGTCAAGATATTGAAAGTGATTGATTTTTAAAATGAATCTCGGGGCATTTGATGTTCTGACCGCTTTCGCAAAAAGATCTTCGCCATGACGGGGGTGTCCCTCCGCCGAAATGGGGCGGCCTTGCCGAGGGAGTAATCGCGTGCTACCCCCTGCTTCGGATGGGTGCATCGGACCGAGACTACTTTCGTGATGAAGAGCGGCGCTACGCCGGGGGCGGTGGGCTCCCGAAACTGACGCCGGTGGCCAAGTGGCTGCTGATTGCCAACCTGGCGATCTTCCTCATCGATTTCTTTTCGCGGCCGGGACCGATCGACCCCGCTTTCGGGTTCATCAACACACCGCTGTGTTTCTCGATCAAGTCAGCCTTTCTTGAAGGCCGCGTGTGGGAGCTGATCACCTTCCAATTCCTCCACGCCAATCCGTGGCACGTCATCGCGAACTGCATCGGGCTCTACATCTTCGGTCCGTGGGCGGAGCGCTGGTGGGGCAGCCGGCGTTTTCTCATCTTCTACCTCCTCTGTGGCGTGGCAGGTGCCCTGTTCTTCAGCTTGCTCACGATCGTCGGTGTTCTTCCCGGCCGTGACCTGATGTCAACGCTGGTCGGTGCTTCGGCGGGGATTTACGGCATTCTCCTTTCGATCGCGGTCATCGACCCGAAAGAAAAGGTGAGGCTATTGTTTCCGCCGGTTGACCTGACGATGCGCAAACTTGCGCTCATCGTGATGGGGATCGCCGTTTTCGTCATCTTGATCGACAATGTGGTCGGCGGTCGTCCTTCCCTGAACAGCGGCGGCGAGGCCGGTCACCTCGGCGGGGCCATTCTCGGCTACCTGCTCACCCGGTTCCCGCGCTTGCTGAAAAAAGAAAACGGCAGGGAGGAAAAAATCATCCGCCCGAAAGAGTTCCGTCAGCGCAGGCCGGCGGGCAAGCTGCGGCCACGCACCTCCGTGGACATCGCCACCGCGTCCGACGTGGACCGGATCCTCGACAAGATCAACCGCGAGGGAATCCAAAGCCTGACCGACCAGGAACGCGAGATCCTGCACCAAGCCAGCAAACCGACCAAGGAACGATGACTGACGCCGAGATGATCGATTGCCCCGACAAGGGCAGGCAACTGGAGCGGCTGCGCGCCATCATGCACCGCCTGCGCGCGCCCGGCGGTTGTCCGTGGGATGCCGAACAAACTCATCGCAGTCTCGTTTCCAATCTCATCGAGGAAGCCTACGAAACGGTCGATGCCATCGAGCGCGACGACATGGAGCACTTGGAGGAAGAACTCGGTGATCTGCTGCTCCAGGTGGTGTTCCACAGCGAACTCGCGGAGGAATGCGGGCGTTTCGATCTCGACGACGTGGCGCGCGGGATTTCCGACAAGCTCGTGCGCCGCCACCCTCATGTCTTCGCGACGGCGGACGCGGCGACGACGGATGCCGTGCTCCAGCAGTGGGACCAGATCAAGCGCAGCGAAAAGGGCACGGAGGACGAGCCCTACCTTCATGGCACCGGCAAAGGACTGCCGGCCTTGCTCCGCGCTTCGAAGCTTCAGAAGAAAGCGGCCAAGGTCGGCTTCGACTGGCCGACCCAGTCCGGCGTGATCGCCAAGATCCGCGAGGAGGTGCTGGAGCTGGAAGCCGCGGTGGACGAGCAGGATCTGAAGGCCGTCGATGAAGAGATCGGTGACTTGCTCTTCTCCGTCGTGAACCTCGTGCGCTTCCGCAAGCTCGATCCCGAGGTCATCCTCTCCGCCGCCAATGACAAATTCGAGCGGCGCTTCGGGGACATGGAGCGGCGGTTGAAGGCGGCCGGACTTTCCCTGGGAGACGCGACGACGGACCAAATGGAAGACGCGTGGGAAGCGGTAAAGCGGTCCCGAGCCCGGGTGTGATGCGAGGTCGGGCCGTGTGCTCGCGTAGGGTTTCCATGCGCATCCTTCTCGCTCTTCTGCTCTCGGGTCCTCTCGCTGCGGCGACCCACGAAGTGAATTCGCCAGCCGGGCTCTCGGCCGCGTTGCGCGGTCTGAAGGCGGGTGACGTGGTCAAGATCGCGCCCGGCGACTATCCGGCGGGGCACTTTGTCAGCGGCATCGCGAACCTGACCATCGAAGCACGCGATCCCGCGAATCCCCCGCACTTCAAGGGCGGCAAGGAGGCGTGGCATTTCTCCCGTTGCCCGGGCCTGACCTTGCGGCAACTCAAGGTCAGCGGGCAGAGCGCCAATGGCTTCAATCTCGATGATGGTGGCGAACGCGGTCAGCCGGTCACCAAGGTCCTGCTCGAAGGCCTTGAGGTGAGCGACATCGGTCCTCATGGAAACTTCGATGCTATCAAGTGCTCCGGCTTGCAGGATCTAACCATCCGCAACTGCACCATCTCCGGCTGGGGCGGGCAGGCCATCGACTTCGTGGGCTGCCGCAAGTCGCTCATCACCGGCTGCGTCTTCACGGGCAAGCCCGGCTTTTCCCAGCACACCGGCCCGCAGTTCAAGGGCGGCTGCGAGGACATCGTGATCGAGAAGTGCCGCTTCAAGGATGCCGGGCAACGACCCATCCAGGCGGGTGGCTCGACCGGCATGGACTACTTCCGCCCGCCGGGCGCGAAGTACGAGGCCCGTCGTATTACGATCCGCGACAACACCATCGAAGGCGGGATGTGCGCCGCGGCCTTCACCGGTGTCGATGGCGCGGAGTTCGCCGGCAACACCGTGCGCCACCCGGAAAAGTGGATCTTCCGCATCCTTCAGGAAACCAAGGCCGAGGGCTTTCCTCCATGCCGCAACGTGGTGGTCTCGGGCAATTCCTTCGTCTTCCAAAGGGCGAAGGTGAGAGAGGAGATCAACATCGGCCCCGACACCGCGCCGGAGACCTTTCGCTTCGAGAACAATCGCTGGCTCGCGGAAGACAAACCGGCGGCGTCCGCTCCGAAACTGCCGGTCGCGGAGAAGGGCGGAACCTACGGGAAGTAGTGGCGCCTTACACGTAGGCGCACTTGTGAAAGTGCGGAATGGTCCTTGGAGTGGGACGGTTCACGTGCTTCCGCATCGTCATCAATGCGCCGACCACCAAGAGAAAACGCCAAGCCCCGCATGTCCGGAGCTTGGCGTTAAAGAAAGCAGAGCCGCGTGAGCTTACTTGCCCATCTCCTTCAGCTTGGCGTCCCACTCGTCGATCTTGGCCTTCTGGGCGGCGAAGAGGGTATCGGTGGAGTCGAGGATCTCGATCTTCTCGATCTTGTCGCCCTTGCCGGCGGGATCGACTTTTCCGCCCTGCTCGCGGGTGTCGAGCTTGCCGAGGATCTTGTTCACGACGTCCTGGCCCTTGGTGACTTCGCCGAAGACCGAGTGGCGGCTGTCGAGAAAGGGCGTCGGGGCCATCGTGATGAAGAACTGCGAGCCGTTGGTGCCCGGGCCGGCATTGGCCATCGAGAAGATCCCCGGCTTGTTGTGCTTGAGATCCGGATGGAACTCGTCGGCAAACTTGTAGCCCGGGCCGCCGGTGCCGGATTCCTTCGGGTCGCCGCCTTGGATCATGAAATTCTCGATCACGCGGTGGAAGGCGATGCCGTTGTAGTAGCCGCGCTTGGCGAGGTTGAGGAAGTTCGCGGCGGTCATCGGCACCTTGGAGGCGAAGATGGTGGCCTCGATGTCGCCCTTGGTGGTGACCATCTTGATCTTGATGTCCTTGATCTCCTCGGTCTTGGCGGCTTCGGCGGGCTTCGCTTCTTCCTTTTTGGCTTCCTCCTGCGCGAAGGCGAAGGGCGCGAACAGGGCGAGGGCGAGAATCAGTCGTCGTTTCATGCGTGTCGTGTGGGTTGGAAAGAAGTAGGTCAGGCGTTGTTGTCGCCGCCCTTGGTCGAGCGGGGTTTCGGCGCTTCGGGACTGGTTTCGGGCACCAGCGGCCGGATGTCAACGAGTGGCACCCAGCCGCGACTGTCATTGGTGAACGCGACGTAGGCCCACTCGCCGGAGCGGCTTACCAGCTTGCACAGCGATCCGGCGGGTGCCTCGATCACGGTGGGCGCGGTGCGGGCGGCATCGGTGCGGACCGTGGCGGTGTCGGCCACGACCACGGCTTGCTCGTTCAGCGGGGCAAAGCGGGCGTCGTCCGGATAGTAGTGCCAGCCAAGCGCGCCGCAGACCGCGATCAGCGGGGCGGTGACAAAGGCGGCAATGGCCGCCATGCGGAGGCTGGCCCCGGGACGGGTGGCGGGAAAAACCAGCAGGCCGAGCACCACGCCCCACGCGGCGGCCGCGACCAGGCCTTGCCAGAAGCCGAGCGGCAGCCGGGCGATCTGATGCTCGTAATCCGGCCGCTGGATCGTGATGGAGCCGAATTTCCGCTCTAGGAAGCGCAGGTTCTGGCGCGACTCGGCATGGGCGGCATTGCGGGCCATGGCGCGCCGGTAGTAGAGCGCAGCTTCGCCCGCCGAGCCCATGCGATAGGCGGCGTTGCCGATGTTGTACAGCGTGTCGGCGGAGAGCTGGTCGTAGGGGCCGCTGTCGAGCCACGCCTTGGCGGCCTCGCTGTAGCGGCCGTCCTGGAACAGCTTGCCGGCATCATCCGCGGCGCGGGCATTTTCCGCGGAAAGCGTCAGCAACACCGCGACCAGCGGCAGGGCGAGCCGGCGGAGTTGCTTGAGCACGCGGTTGCGCTCGGAGCGGTCCACGCGGCCCTCCGCGCGGTCCTGGCGGAAGCTGGTCTCATCGCGGCGCTTGAGCACTTCAGCGATGAACGGATCCTGGCGGTCGCCAAGCCAGCGCTCGATGAAGTGGCCGGCCTTTCGGTAGAAGCTTTGGTCCGGCGCGTTTTCCACCTCCCGCCATTCCTTGTGACGGGCGATGACGTCCGGATCCTTGTGCAGGCGCGGGGCGAGGTGACGCATGGCGATTTTCACCAGCAAGCCAAGCGCCAGCAGTGCCGGCACGAGCTGCCAGCTCCACGAGGGAAGCCGGAGTTTGTTGGAAAGCAGCCCGGCATTCGGATTCACCACGCCGAGGATGTCGGTCATTTCCTCCAAGGGCATCGCCAATGCCGGCGGGGGAGCCGCCATCACGCCGGGGGCGGTGGACGGCAGCACGTTGAGAGGGATCGCATCGGAAAGGATGGATTCGTAGCTTCCCTTTGCCGGGTCGAAATAGACCAGCTTGAAGGGCGGAATCGCCTTCTGCATCCGCAGCGGACGCATGTACTGGCGGAAGGTCACCTCGCCGGAAAGCTCCCGGCGCTCTTCGCCGCGTTCTTGGGACGAGGCATCGTAGAGCTTCCAGCCATCGCCATCGATCGGCTTCGGCGGATTGAGCGCGTCGAGATTGCCACTGCCCGAAATGGCGATCTCCACGGTGACCGGATCACCTTCGCGCAAGTCGGTCTGGCCGGTGATCACTTTCATCTCGAACTGGCCGATGGCATTGTCGAAGCCCTCCGGCGCGCCGGCCGGCAGCGGCTTCGACTCGAACCGTAGCGGCGGGACACTCAGTTTGATCGCTTGCGCATAGGCGCGGCCGAAATTCTGCACCGACGCGATCTGGAGCTGCAAGGTGAGCGAGGCGGGGCCCAGCGTGGCCGGACCGGTCACATTGGTGGAGGCGGTGCTGGGGTAGGGGACCGCGAAATAATTCCGCCCTAACAACTGCGCCCGGCCGAGCTGCGGCTGCGGCTGGAAGCGCCAGGCGGACAGCCCTTGGCGCTCGAAGTCCGGAATGCCCCAATCGATGACGATCAGATCGGCAGGGAAGTAGATCTTGAGCTCCACCGGCTGCTTCTCCCCGGTGTAGGGCTGATCCTTCAGCGCATGAAAGGCAGCCGAATAGCGGATCTTCTCCTGACCGACGATCGCGGTGGACCACGTCAGGCTCATGTCGTCGATCACGCGGAACTCGACGGGCTGGGTGCGCTGGATTTCGCCATTCACCGGGACCTCGATCGAAGGGATCACGTGAATGCCGGCCTGATAGCTCGACACCACGAAGGGTATGGCCAGCTCAAAGCGCCTGCCTTCCGCCTGCCGGCGCTGGACGAAGTTCGAGGCCAAGCGCATCTCGACGTCCTTGACCATCGGCAGCTTGGGCATCCCGACTTCCTCGCTGAGGTCACCGCTGCGCAGGATGATGTCGAATTTCGCCTGCTCGCCCCGGACGAGGAAGCGGCTGCTCATGATGGCCTCGACTCGCGACGCCGCATGGGCGGCTCCTGCGAGCAGCAGGAAGAGGATGAAAGTACGGATTCGGTTCACGTCGGGAAATCAGGTTACCAGTCCTTGTCGGGCTGACGGTACTCGAGGCGGCCCGGATTGAGCGCGCCTTTCTCGAAATCGGCATTCTCGCGCAGGATGCGGCGGGCGGCTTCCTCGGGGGTTTCGCCGGCCTTGGGCTTGTTGCCGCCGTCCTTGTCACCCTCCTTGTCACCCTTGCCATCTTCGGGGCGGTCGCCACCTTCGCCTTGGTTTCGCTGCTCTTCGCCCTCGCCCCCTTCGCCCTCGCGCTCCTGGTCGCCCTGGCCCTCGCCTTCCTGATCCCCTTCGCCTCCCTGTCCTTCAGGCTGAGGCTGGCCGTCCTCGCCTTCACCCTCGCCGGGAGCGGGCATCGGCTGGAGTTGCTGGGCGTTCTCCTCGACCTCCTCGAGGATCTCGCGCAGGCGCTTGAGATACTTGACGGTGAGCTTGCGGTTATGGCGCGCGTTTTCGAGCGACGGATCGTAGCGCAGAGCGGAATCGAAATGCTTCACGCCATCGATCCAGTCGCTAAGCACGTCGTTGAACTGGGTGAATCCGGCACTCTCGCCGCTTTCCGGAGCCTCGCTCTGCATCCACTTCGAAAGCGCCTCGCGGACCATCGTGTCGAAGGTCTCCATTGGATCCGCCGGCTTGCCTGCCTCGGGTTTCTTCTCGTCCTTGGACAAGCCGAGGAGGGAATCCGAGATGCGCCCGAAGGCATTCGGCTTCTTCTCGCCTTCCTCCGGCCCCACGTTCGGATAGGGGGCGTCCCGTGACAGCCGCTTCCAGCCGCCGCCGAAGAGGACGCTGCCCATGCCATGATGGGCGGCGGCGCGAACCCTCGGATCGTCGGACTTGAGCGCCTCGCTGAACGCCCCGCGAGCCGCTTGGAGGTCTCCTTGCAGGTAGGCGGCATTGCCTTCGGCCAAGCGGTAGCGGGCAAGCCGCTCCGGATCTTTCTCCACCATTGCGAGGCCCTTGAAATAGGTCACCGCTTCCTCGTGCCGACCTTCCGCGAGTGCCCGGCGGGCGTCTTCTTCCACGGTGGCTTCGGCGGGCTGCGGGAAGAGCATCACCAGCGCCGTGGTGGCGGCCGCGCTTGCCGGTCCGAGCCCCCGCCAGCGGGTGCCGGCAATCACCGAGGTCATCAGCATCAGGATGCCCGGCAGCACGAACCACTGGTAATATTCGATCGGCACGAAGCGCTCGCGGCCGGCGATCTCGAACTGCTCCATGTCGGAAATCGCCAATTTCACCATCTCCGGGATGCTGGCCGCGGAGGTCGCGGCGGCGAAACGTCCCCCGGTTTCCAAGGCCATCCGCTTGAGCGGCTCGGCATGCAGCGCGCTGCGCACCACATTGCCCGCCCGGTCGCGGTGGCGGCCGTCGGGGTAGTCCTTGTCCGGCACGAAGTCGCCGAGTTCGGTGCCCATGCCGATGGTGAAAACGTAGATCCCGGCGCGCTTTGCGTCGGCCGCCAGCTTCATCATCCGGCCGGTCGTTTCGTCGCCATCGGTGATGAGGATCAGGGCGTTCTCCTTCTGGCCCGTTTCCTTCAGCGTCTTGATCGCCATTTCGAGCGTGCCTTCCAAGTTCGTGCCGCCGACCGGGATGTAGTCGATATCGAGCTGGTCGATGGTTTCGCGCGCCGCCGCGTGGTCCGGGGTCAGGGGCGCGACGAGATACGGCTCCCCGGCGAAGCCGATCACGCCGATGCGGTCGCCCGGCAATGCCTCCATCAGGTCGTAGCAGAGCGTCTTGGCCTGGGTTAGCCGGTCCGGCTTGAGGTCGGTCACCAGCATGCTGCGGGAAAGGTCGAGCGCGAGCAGGACGTTGCGGCCCTTGGTGGTTTCGGTTTCGAGCCCCTTGGTGGTTTGAGGCCGTGCCAAGCCAATCGCCAGCAGGGTCATGCCCCCCAGCAGGAAGGAAAACGCCAGCCAACGCGGCAGGGGACTGGCGCGGCGCAGCAGTTTCGGCCGCAACCGCGGCGCGGCAAAGGCCGCCCATTGCTTGCGGCGCAGGCGCGCGGTCAGCACCGCCCCGAGCACGAACAGCGGGATCAGCAGCAGCAGCAGGAGCCAGGCGGGTTGGGCGAGGGTCATGGCGCGGGCGGCGGGTTGAGGGCCAACACGAAAGCGGCGGACAACGAGGCGATCACCGCGGCGATAATGAACCACGGGAACAATTCCGTGTCCTCGATCACGGTCCGGGACACGGTCTCGGACTTCTCAAGCTCGTCGATGGTCTTGAAGGTGCCCTCCAACTGCTCGACGTTCTGCGCCCAGTAGTGCTCGCCGCCGGTCAGGGAGGCGATTTTCTTGAGGGTTGGCAGGTCGAACTCCTGGCGGGCGAAGCGCTGGATGTGGCGCTCGACCCGGCCCTCCTCGGTGCCGATTGCGATCGTGTAAATCTTGATCCCGAGCTTTTTGGCATTCTCCGCCGCTTCGATCGGGGAGATTTTGCCCGAGTTCGAGGCTCCGTCGGTGAGCAGCACGATGATCTTGCTCTTGGCGTCGCGCGACTCAAGGCGTGTGGACGAGGCCGCGATTGCCGAGCCGATGGCGGTGCCCATTTCCTTCAGGATATTCAGGTCCACCTGCCGGAAGCTCTGCAACAGCCAGTCGTGATCGAGGGTGATGGGGCTAACCGAGTAAGGACGCCCCGAGAAGATCACCATGCCGATGCGGTCGTCCTTGCGGCCTTCGATGAACTTGTGAACCACGGCCTTCGCCGCGTCCAAGCGCTGCAAGGGCCGGCCGTCCGGCGTGTGGAAATCGTCGATGCTCATCGACAGCGACACGTCGAAGGCGATCACGATGTCGATGCCGCTGGCGGTCTTGCTTTGGTACTCGTTGCGCCACACCGGGCGGGCCATCGCGAGGATCGCCGGAACCAGCGCGAGAATCGCGAGCGGCATGCCCAACGAGAAGGCCGTGCGCCGGACTTTCGCCCCCAGGCTGACCAGCACAGACAGCGTGGAAAAGGTCAGCGCCGCCTCCGCCCCGCGGCCGCGGCGCAGGATGAACAGCAGCAAGCAGGGCAGCAACAACAGCAGCCATTGCGGCTGGGCGAAGCGGAAATGTTCCAGGAATTCCGTCATGCGGGCTGGTGCTGGTGGAGCCGGTCGAGCAATTGGCGGGCCGCTCCGAAAAGCGCCACCGGATCGCCATTTGCCTCGCGACCATACTTCAATCGGGCGAGGTGCGAAAACCCTTCCGCCGTGATGTTTCGCAGCTCTTCGGGATAGCCGGACAGCGACGCGTGGCGGGAAATGAACTCCTCGTGCGTTTCGAACAGCGCAGGATCCCCGCAAACCGTGGCCAGATAGCGACGCAGGACGAGCGATACCTTGGTCGCCGCGGCCTGCATGCCGCCTTCCGGCACGGCTTCGAGTTCGTGCTGCGCCCGCGCGTAGGCTTCCTCGCGCAGGTGCCGGGGGTCGATTGCCGTGAACTTGCTGCGGCGCAGGTAGAATGCGAAGCCCACCGCGCCGGCGATGGCCAAGCCGATTAGCACCCATCCCCACGGCGGCAGACCGGGATCGGGCAGCAGCGGGTCCACCGGGACCAGATCCCGGAGCACCAGCGCGTCATCGGATTCCTTGGCCATGGCGATCAAATCAGCGGGTGCGCTTGCGGGCGCGTTTCTTCAAGAGCCGGTGCAAATCGCCCAGCCGCTCACGGTCGGTCGAGATCTGCGCGTGGTCGATGCCGTTCTTCTTGCAGGTCGAGCGGACGCCCTCCATCTGCCGGCGCATCAGCTTCTCGTAGCCCATGCGCAGGTTGGCGTTGTTGGTGTTGACCAGCGCCTCCCAGCCGGTCTCGGGGTCGGTGAAGACGACGCGGCCGGCTTTCGGCAGGGTCATCTCAAGCGGGTCGGTCACCTGCAGGGCGATGGTCTCGTGCTTGCGCGCCAGCTTGCCGAGGGGCTTGTCGAGCGGATGGTCGAAGAAGTCCGAGATCATGAACACGAAGGCCTTCCGCCGCAGCGTGCGGATCAGGAAGTCACAGGCGCTTTGGATCGATGTCCCCGGCTTTTCCGGCTGGGCCATCAGGATCTCACGGACGATCCGCAGCACGTGGCGCGTTCCCTTCGCCGCGGGGACGAACAGGATGGGCTCGTGGGCGAAGATTAGCAGGCCGACCTTGTCGCCGTTGCCCGCCGCGCTGAAGCCGAGGATCGCCGCCGCTTCCGCCGCCGCCTCGCGTTTCGAGAAATGCACGCTTCCGAAGTCGCCGGACCCGGAGACGTCCACCGCCAGGATCACCGCCAGTTCACGCTCTTCGCGGAATTTCCGGATGTAAGGCGTGCCCATCCGCGCGGTGACGTTCCAGTCGATGAAGCGGATCTCATCGCCGTGCGCGTACTCGCGGAAGTCGTCGAAATCGAGGCCTTGCCCGCGGAACGAAGACTGGTACTCACCGGCAAAGGTCTCCTTCACCAGTCGCCGGGCCTTCAGCTCGAGCTTGCGGACCCGGCTCATCACTTCCTCGATGTGCTCGTCGTGGGTCATGGGAAAAAGACGCAAGACTGGAAGACGCAAGACACAAGACTGGAGGGCGTCCAGTGGGTCGTGCTGGTTCCGTCGTTCGCGCGCCGCATCATGGTTTCAAGTCTTCTGTCTGGAGTCTTGAAGTCTTTCGTCTTCAAGGCACCGGCACCTTCGAAAGGATGCGATCCAGGATCTGGTCCGTGTTCACCTCTTCCGCCTCCGCCTCGTAGCTGAGCAGGATGCGGTGGCGCAGGACGTCGTGGGCCATGTCCTTCACGTCCTGCGGCGTCACGTAGGCGCGACCGGAGCTGAAGGCGCGGGCGCGGGCGGTCAGCGCGAGGTTGATCGTGCCACGCGGCGAGGCGCCGGCGCGGATCAGGTGCTTCAGGCCGCCATCGACCTTCGCCGGGAAGCGGGTGGCGCGGATCAAATCGACGATGTACTCGCGCACCGCCGGATCGATGTAGATCTGGTTCACGTGAGCCCGCGACTCGGCGACCTGAGCCGGGCTGGCGACAGTGCGCGTCTGATAGACCGGGGCGGAAGTCGCCATGCGGTCGAGCACCTGCAACTCCTCGTCCTTGGTCGGGTAGCCGACGCTCACCTTGAGCAAGAAGCGGTCGAGCTGGGCTTCCGGGAGCTGGTAGGTGCCTTCCTGGTCGATCGGGTTCTGGGTCGCCAGCACCAGGAACGGCTCGGGCAGGCGGTAGGTGGTGTCGGCCAGCGTTACCTGCTTTTCCTGCATCGCTTCCAGCAGGGCCGACTGGACCTTGGCCGGGGCGCGGTTGATTTCGTCGGCCAGGATCAGGTTGTTGAAAATCGGCCCCAGCTTCGGCGTGAACTTCGCCTCCTGCGGGTTATAGACCATCGTGCCGAGCAAGTCCGCCGGCAGCAGGTCGGGCGTGAACTGGAAGCGCGCGAAACTCGCGTCGAGCGAGCCGGAAAGCGCCTTGACCGCCAGTGTTTTCGCCAGGCCGGGCACGCCTTCCAGCAAGATGTGGCCGTTGCACAGCAAGCCGACGACCAAGCGGTCCACCAGCCGGTCCTGGCCGACCAGCACGCGGCCCATTTCCTCTTTCACGGCGGCGATCCAGCCGCTGGTGGCGGCGATCCGGTCCTGCAGTTCTTCAGTCGTCATTGTTCGGCTTTCGAAAATAATGGGTGCCTGATGGCGGCACGGCCAGCGCGAATCCACACCGGCACCGGGCAAAGCGCCCCGCGGAGTCCCGCGTGTCTTAAAAACACCACCTTCAGCCGAACCTCCCGCGCAAGCGGGTCAGCACTTCGCCGGCCTGCTGCGCCGTCGCCGCAAACTCCCGAGAGATCCGTTGATCGGCGATGACCCGATTCCAGAACTCCTGCGCCAGCGGAAGCATCTCCCGCCATGCCTCTGCTGCGGCGGGCACTGGCGGTGGAGGGGAAAAGGTCCGCTCCATCAATTCGCCCTGCGGTCCCGGAGCCCATAGCATTGGCAGCATGTCGTAAGCTGGCGCGAGGGTGAATGGCAGCGCGTCCGTCATTCGGAATGCCAGATTGCCCGCATGCATGTCCGTGTTTCCGATCAGCTCCCCGAAGGCTTGGAGGCGTCGCGTATCCCGCACCGCAGTCGCATGCACGAGCCCG
Organism: uncultured Verrucomicrobiaceae bacterium; assembly: GCA_966696705.1. Taxonomy (GTDB): domain Bacteria; phylum Verrucomicrobiota; class Verrucomicrobiia; order Verrucomicrobiales; family Akkermansiaceae; genus Haloferula. The sequence continues at coordinate 21,737 of CBKZPU010000061.1, forward strand.
GCTCGCTCCAAATCCAAGAGCCGCTCCGTCCATGGCCCGGGGTATCCTCCGATCGCGGAGCCGTGCAGCGCCTCCAGCGACACCACACCCCGGCGTCCACCTCCCGGAGTCCGGTCAAAACGTGGCGCTTCCAGAAAGCGACGTCCTTCCGTGTCGATCAACCGGTGGCCGGTCTCTGCCAGTCTGATCTCCGCGAGGACCGCGAGTGCGTGGAATTCCATTGCCAGCAGATCCGCCCAGCGACGTCCCAAAGCTTGGTTCATCGGCGGGGAAAACTTCACCAGCACGTGCCGCCGTTCGATTCCGGACTCTTCCAGCGTTGCCAGAAACTTCGGGTGCTCTCCGCCTGCGGACGATCCGGGCGGTGGGTGGGTGGTCGCCCTCGCCGCCAGTTCCGGGTAGCGCATCTGGACATGATCCGATGCCAGCGTCGATTCCTCCGACGGAGTTACCTGTTGGGAGAGTGCTCGCTGCAGGCAATCATCCCCGATCACCAGATTGCCTGGCAAATCTTCGCCGCAGCTCGCCAGATAGATCAGCGTGTCGTCATCCTCCCAACGCCGGGGATCTTCCGGCAGCCGGTAAATCCGAGCGATCTGGCGGAGAATGGCTCTTCCGAGAAAGCCTTGGGGCCGGATATCGCCGAGGAAAAACGGAAAGCCGTTCCAGAGCCCTTCCCGATCCGAGAAATGCGCCGCCCAAGCCGGTGCGTTCCCTGCCCAAATCACCCGCCATGCCCGGTGATACGCCTCAAGCGTTCCCCAAGTCTCCGCCCTACCTTCGGCGTCGATACGATACAGAGGGAAGGTCGTATCCAGTTCCCGCACCTTTCTTCGCAACGCATAGCGCATTCGCCGGGTCGCTCCGAGGCTGACCAAATCGCTTCCCAGTTCTCCTAAAATCCGCGTGATCGTTGAGCGGTCCACACGCAACCGCGCCGCCAAGGCGGCGGCTTGGGTGGGGCCGTCCGCCATCAGACGGAGGGCCACGTCGCGAGCGGTGATTTTCGATGGACGAGCCATTCGCTGCAAATTATGCAGCGAATTAATTGCTAATCACTCATTTGTAGTCAAATGAAATACAAGGTGCTACGAATGGAATCCCGCTAATTATGCAGCGAAATATCCAGCTAGTCAGGAGCGAATCCACGCCAGCACCTTTGGGTCGTCGCCATCCGCCGCCCACACTTGGCGGAGGAAATCGGCCATGTGGCGGTCGCCGTTGCGCTGAAGGAAGGCCCGGTCGCCACCGCAGCCGTACATCAGGTCCGGATCCAACTCGCCGCGCAGCTTGGCCTTCGCCTTGGCGAGGATGCGCGGAAGGTAGGCCACGCCATCTAGCTCATCGCCGAAGGTCGGGATGTCATCTCGCGTCAATTCCTTCTCGCCGGGTTTCCCCTTCATCACGACTTGGAAGTAGTCCCGCCGGACCGCCGCGACCAGCAAGGCGGTCGAGGGCGAAGGGCTGCCTTCGTCACAAAAGTCCTCCACGAAATCGAAGAACTCGCGCGGCTTGTAGCCGATCTCGGCGAGCAAGGCGGAGTCGCTCGCGTTGTAGTAGCCGGTGAAGTCGCGGTCGCCGGATTGGTAGCGCTTCACGCAGCGGTCGAAGAGATCGAGAAAACGGTCGTTCCAAGTCATGCGCCGCCAACCTGCCGCAAGACGCCGATCGCGCAAGCAAAGTGGTCCGCACTCTCCGGGTGCGGCACGAAGCTGTTCTGGTGGCTGACGGAGATTTCCGGTGCTTCGGGCATCCGCACTCGGAGAGTGCGGACCACTTTCAAAGCCCGCACGAGGCACCGGCCTGATCCTTTAGCCGCTCGATTTCAAGGGACGGGATCGCCGTCGGTTCCGGATACTCGAAGATTTCGCCCTCGTAGTTCCGCAAGACCGTTTTCTCGTGGTCACGGTGGACCACGTAGTTCGGATTGAGCGGGATCTTGCCCCCACCGCCGGGGCCATCGATCACGAATTGGGGAATCGCATAGCCGGTGGTATGGCCGCGCAGGCCGTCAATGATTTCGAGGCCCTTCGACACCGAGGTCCGCAGGTGCGACGACCCGCGGATCAGGTCGCACTGATAGAGGTAATACGGCCGCACACGGCACATCAGGAGCTTGTGGACCAGCGCCTTCTGAATTTCCACCGAGTCGTTCACGCCCTTCAGCAACACGCTCTGGTTGCCGAGCGGGATGCCGGCGTCGGCCAAGCGTCCCAGCGCCTCCTTCACTTCCAGCGTCAGCTCGCGGGGGTGATTGGTATGCACCGAAATGAACAGCGGGTGATACTTCTTCAGCATCTCGCACAGCTCCGGCGTGATCCGCTGGGGCAGGAAAATCGGGATTCGCGAGCCGATCCGCAGGAACTGGATGTGCGGGATGGCCCGGATGCGGCTGAGGATTTTCTCCAGCTTCGCATCCGAGAAGAGCAGGGGATCGCCCCCGGAAAGCAGCACGTCCCGGACTTCCGTGTGTTCTTCCAGATACTTGAAGGCCGCTTCCCATTGGGTCTCAAGGTGTTGCTCGCCCACGCCGGACACGACCCGCGAGCGGGTGCAGTAGCGGCAGTAGGACGCGCAGCGGTCGGTGACGAGGAACAGCACCCGGTCCGGGTAGCGGTGGACCAGCCCGGGCACCGGCATGTGCGAGTCCTCGCCGCAGGGGTCGGCCATTTCTTCCGGAGCGTCCCAGCCTTCCTCCAGCTGCGGGATCACCTGCCGGCGGATCGGGCAATTCGGGTCGTCCGGATCGATCAGGTTGAAGAAATGCGGCGTGATCGACATCGCCAGCTTGTGACCGGCCAAAAGCACGCCCGCGCGCTCTTCGTCGGTGAGCGTGAGGCGGCTTTCGAGGGCTGACAGCGAGGAAACACGGTGCTTGAGCTGCCAAGCGTGGTCGTGCCAGTCGGTCATCGCCTCCGCGGGCCAGTATCCTGGCGCATGCGAGCGGAAGACGGGTTCAAGGTCGGAGGAGTGGCCCATCGGGGTTCCGCGAAAATAGGGGGCATCCGTTAGCTGTCAAACGACAGCTTGGAGCGGTGACACGGTCCATTTTATCCCGCGCTGGCCACCGTGATCAGGTGGCGGAGTTCGTCGGCGGCCTCCGCGGGGTCGTTGACCGTGGCGGCAATCTCGGCGCGGATCAGCTCCCGAAGCCGGACGCGAAGCCGGTGGATGGCCACTTTCACGGCGTTTTCCGACATGCCGAGCGCGCTGGCGGCATCGGCCTGGGAGATCTCAGCGCCGCCGTCGAGCCATGGCTTGAGGGTGTGGAAGAGCTGGGGTTTTCCAGCGTGCTCGCTTTCCAAGGTGGCGAGCGCCCGGCCGATCAAGGTCAGCGCCCACTCGCGGTCGAAGGCCAGCGTGTCGTCGGAAACGCCCGGCACCGGCAGGCCGGGGGAGGTGTCGGTTTCGTTCGCCAAGGAGATGTGCTCCGCGCCGCCGCCGCGTTTGGCGGTGAGTTCGGCGTCGCGTTGGTTGATCAGGAAATGCTTCAGGGCACCGAGCAGGTAGCTGCGGAAGCGGCCGCGTGCTGGATCGACCGCACCCAAGCCGCCGGAAAGGACGCGGGCGAAAAAGGCGTGGGCTTTTTCCCTCGCCGTGTCATCGCCCCGGCCGTCGCGGCGGAGGAACGCGACCACCGGCGCGTAGTAGGCCTCGCACAATTCGGACAGCGCCCGGCGGGCCTCTTCGCCCTCGCCTCGGGAGCGCAGGACCAGGGTCCAGCGGGTGGGATGAAAGGCGGCGTCGGTCATCGGTCGGAGGGGACTAGCGGCGGGACATTCTCTCCGGCCCATGGCTTTGCCGGCTTTTCGGCAGCGCGCACGATCCTGAAGGTGCCTTTCAAGCCGGTGTGCCGGATGGATTTTTCAAGGGTGGCAGCAAGGAGGTCGGCTTGGCGGGCGGCTGCGTCTCCGCTGTCGTTAGTTGATCCCAAGACGTCGAACTGGTCTGTCGCTCCGGCCACTTTGACGAATGCCCTCCCGGGGGCAAGATGAGTGCGCAGGATCGCGGTGGCGTCACCCGATTCCGGCCGGAACTCGATGCGGCAGCTGGTACGGAACTCGGGAAGGTGGCGTCCTTCGTAGCGCCATTGGCCACCTTCGAGAAGAAAGACGAATTCGCTGTAATCCATCCTTCCATCCGGCTTTTCCAGACCCACCCAAACGATTTCCCGCCGTGGCGGGGAACCCAGAGCATAGATCTCGCCCGTGGTATCGTAGCTCTTCAAGAAACGGATCTGTCCCAGGAACCATCCGGTGATCCAAGCCAAGGGCCCGTCGGTCTTTCCACCGGGATACTTTGCTTCACTCAAATGCTTCACGAATTCCTCGCCGTTCGAGGCGTTGGCATAGGCGTTCATTTTGCGGAAGACATCTTCAGCCGGGCCGCTGCCGGTGGAAAAAAAGTCTAACGGGTTTTCCAGCTTCCAGTCGCCATTCTCCCGGACCATCGGCCACGAGATTTGTTGGTCCGCTGGATTCGCGGATTTGACGCGAACCCGCGCCTCATTCCCGTCACGGGCGACTTGATGGGAGTATGACCAAGTTTCGAATGGCTTCATCAACTTGCCGGAATCCGGCTCGTGGCTGAGAGCTTCTTGCATCCATCCAGTGAACCCACGCTGAAAGCTTTCCACATCTTTTCGCTTCGCTGCTTTGGCCAGCGACTCGATGGCATCGCGCGTGGTGGAAAAATCGTATTCCGGCGCCTCCAGCGGCGGCAGCGGCTGCAATTCCGCGATCGAGGGCGGAAG
>CBKZPU010000062.1:0-26394 GCA_966696705.1 uncultured Verrucomicrobiaceae bacterium
TCGATCACCGGTTGGCGCTTGGGCTATGTCCACGCCGCGCCGGAGGTGATCGCGCAGGCGCGGAAGGTCCATGACTTCCTCACCGTCGGCGCGGCGGCTCCCTTGCAAGAGGCGGCGGTCGCCGGGCTTGAATTGCCGGACAGCTACTACGCCGGCTTGCGCGATCTCTACACTGCCAAACGTGATGTGTTCCTCGGCTACTTGAAGGAACTCGGCCTGCCCTTCACCGAGCCGCAAGGAGCGTACTACGTGATGCTCGATATTTCCTCACTCGGCTTCGCGACCGACACCGAGGCCTCCGAGTGGATGATCAAGGAGATCGGCGTTGCCGGGGTCGCGGGATCGAGTTTCTTCAGCGAGCCGGTCAACAACTTCATCCGCTTCCACTTCGCGAAGAGCGAGGGCATTTTGCGTGCTGCGGGAGAGAAACTGCTCCGCTTGCGAGATCGCTGAAAAAGCAATCGGCCTCCGGTTTCAGAAACCGGAGGCCGAGGTAGGAGGAAACTGTAGGCTTCGACCCTGTGTCGCTTATTTCAGCGGAATCGAGATCTCCGGGCCGATGAGTTGGATCGCGCTATCGGAGCAGCTTTCGATGCGTTCGAGCACCCGGCTCACGGCTTCGCGGGCCGGCTTGGGAAGCGCGGCGAGTTTCGCGTCGCCAAGGGTGGCCGTGACAGCTTCCGCAACCGGCGACACCGTGCGTCCCATCTTCACGATCTCGTCGCCAGCCGGCTTTTCGGGCGGGGCAAAGAGACCTTCGAGCGGGCTCTTCGGCTCGGGCACCAGTTTGATCGCGTCGGCATCCACGCCGCACTTGCCGGACGCGAAAGCGACCGCTTCGCCGAGGCCGCCGAGTTCATCGACGAGGCCGAGTTCCAAGGCCCGCTTGCCGGTATAGACGCGGCCGCCCGCCATGCCTTCGAGCTCGCCCTTCAAGCGCGGGCCGCGGCCGGCCTCGATGCGCTTCTTGAAGGTGCCATAGACCTGGAGCATCGATTCGCGGACCAGCTTGGCTTCCTCTTCCGTGAACGGGTGGAACATCGACTGCGCGCCGGCGTTCTTGCCGCGTTGCGTGGCGTGGGTGGTGATGCCGAGCTTTTCCATCGCGCCGCCAAGCACCAGCTTCATGCCGACCACTCCGATCGAGCCGGTGATGGTGCCTTCTTCCGCGAAAATGCGGTCGGCACCACTAGAGATATAGTAGCCGCCGCTGGCCGCCACGTCGCCCATCGACACGACAAAGGGCCGGCCGCTGGCCTTCCACTCGTCGGTGGCTTCCCACAGCACCTCGCTGGCGAGGGCCGAGCCGCCGGGGGAATCGACGCGCAGCACCAGTGCCTTCGCGTGCTGGTCCTTGAGGAGCTTGAGGATCTGGGTGCGGATCGGGGCGATGGATTCGCTGGAGATTTCTCCTTCGAAGGGAACCACCGCGATGTAGTCGGTCTTGCCGGCCTTCGACTTGTCGCTCTCGAACATCAGCTTGAAGATGTCGAACATGCCTTTGATCTCCGGGCCATCCAGGTCGGGCAGTTCGTATTCGCGGTCGAACTCGGCCCCGTCGTAGGCGGCCTTGACCGCGGCGGCGAAGTCGGTGCGGTGCTTTAGTTCATCGACCAGCCCGGCGTCTTTCGCCTGTTGGGCGGTGAAGGTGCCGCGGTCGATCAGCTCGCGGATCTTGTCCGCCGGCACCTTGCGGCCTTCCGAAATCTCGGCGACGAGTTGGTCGAAGACGCCGCCAATCAATTCTTCCTTCTGTTGCTTCGCGAATTCGCTGGGACCGGTGCGGTAGAACTCCTCGCCGAAGCTCTTGAAGTCGCCGATGTGGATCACGTCGGCCACGACCCCCGCCTTGTCGAGCAGGCCCTTGAAGTACATCGACTCGGAATAGATGCCGCTGAGGGAGACATCGCCCTCGGGCATGAGGGTGAAATGGTTCGCGGCGGAGCCGAGCAGCGCGGTGCCATTGCCCAGCGAGTCGGTGTAAAGCCAGACGTCCTTGCCAGCGGCTCGCACGGCCTGAAGCCGGCGGTGGAGTTCCTGGAGCTGGGAGAGCCCGAGTTCGGAATCGTCGGCATCAACGACCACGGCCTTCACCTTGGGGTCCGCGGCGGCCTTTTTCAGGCTGCGGGTGAGGTCGAACAGGGTGAGCGGGCGGGTGGCTTCCATGTCCAGCCCGCCGAGCAGCGAGGCTTCGGGGCGGCCGGATTCGGAGATGGTGCCTTCGAGGTCGTAGATGGCGACGACCGGCTTTTCTTCGGCCGCGGCGAGCGGCAGTGCCGCGAGCAGGCTGAGGGCGGTGGAGATTTTCATGATCGGACGGAGACTTCGCGCCGGGTAAGCGGCAGGTTACACGGGATTTGTGCGTGGTTTCGGCTTCCGGTCAATGCGGGCATTTCCCCCTCAACGGAATTGCCCGGTCCGACATTTAGGGATGAGACCCATGCGTTGCCTCGCTACCCTGCTGCTTTTGCTTGCCCCGCTCCACGCCCGGCCGTGGACGGACGACGTGATGTATTTTGTCCTGACCGACCGCTTCCACGACGGCGATCCGGCGAACAACACGCCGGCGGGGAGCGATCCGCTGCTTTACGATCCGTTGCAAAAAAACATCGGCATGTATCACGGCGGCGACCTCCGGGGGCTGGAGCTGGCGATGGAAAGCGGCTATTTCAATGAACTCGGCGTGACCGCGCTGTGGATCACCCCGCCGGTGAGGAATGTCTGGCGATCCGGCTATGACCTCGGCGGATGGAAGACCGGCTACCATGGCTATTGGACCCAGGACTTCCTGGACATCGACCCGCACCTTGCCAGCGCGGTGTCGCTGAAGGGAGAGAAGTATCCGGACGACGCCGAGGGGCGGATGCGGCACTACCGCGACTTCGTGGCGCTGGCCCATGCGAAGGGCTTGAAGGTGGTGCAGGATGTGGTGCTGAACCATGCGGGACCGGTGTTTTTCTACGATGTCGATGGCGACCGGGTCTTCGACGACCGGGCCAAGGAGGAGTGGGTGCAGCCTTTCAAGCGCGATGGCTTTCACGCGAACGCGGTGTGGGCGGACACGGCGAAGTGGAACTTGAGGAAAACCCAACCCGACGGGCCGCGCGAGCTGTTGGGAAGGCGGGTCGGGACGAAAGGCGTGCTGGCCGAGCTGTCGAGCTACGGGCGGAAAGGCTTCTCGCCGGAGAGCTTGGGCAAGTCGGATGGCGAGGAAATCGAGTGCGATTTCTTTTCGCTGCGCGATCTATGGACCCAGCCGGGCAGCGCGCACTTCGACCGGCTGGTGGACGAGTTCGTCGAGATCTACGCGTTCTATTTGTTGGATGTCGGTGTCGATGGGCTGCGGATCGACACGGTGAAGCACGTGCACCACGCCTTCTGGGATGCGTTCACCGGGCGCTTGCGGAAGCGGCTGGGAGCGAAGGCGAAGGACAAGCTGCTCTTTGGCGAGGTCTATGACGGCGATCCGAGGAAGCTCGGCGGCTACACCTGGCGCAGCGACGCTCCGGAGCGGAAAGAGCCGTGTCTCGACTCTGTGCTGGACTTCCAGACCTGCTTCGCGGCGCGCGACTACTTGCGGCGTGAAGGCGGCGAGCATGGCAACGCGGGAAGTCTCGAGCGTGCGATGAAGGCGCTTCGCGGCGGCGGCGACGGCGGCCGACCGTATTACAACCCAAACCCTGGACCGGACGGGAAAAACGCGCGGGAGAAATCGCTCACCTTCATCGAGAACCACGACGGCTTGAACCGCTTCCGCGTGGCGGGCGTGACGGCGGAGCGGCATGACTTGGCGCAGGCGCTCGTGATGACCTTGCCGGGCATTCCCTGCATTTACTACGGTGCCGAAACCGCCCTGCACGATACCCGGGGAAAGGTCGGCCAAGACACCGAGTCGGGCCGGTTGACCTTGTTCCGCCGCGAGGCCTCGCCCCGGCTGGCGGCGCTGAAAGAGACGCCCTCCTTCCAAGTGATTTCGCGTGCGGCGGAGCTGCGGCAGGAGCTGTCGGCGCTGCGTGATGGGGAATTCACGCCGCTGTGGGTGGACAGCCCCCAGAGTGGCGTGGACGATGGCGTGTTTGCGTTCTGCCGCCAAAAGAACGGCGAGCGGGTGATGGTGGTGTTCAACGCCGCGGCCGACGCACGGTCGCCTCAATTGCCCGCCGCCGGTTTTCCCGCGGGCACGAAGTTGAGCGTCACGCCGGTCTGTGGGACGAGCCAGGTTTCCCATGTGACAGTGGACGCGGAGGGGCAGCTAAAAGCCACGGTCGGAGCCAATACGGCGGTCCTTCTTCAGCGAATCATGGAGACCGCCGAGGCAAAATAGTTCACTTTTCTTAAGTTTGCGGCTATTTCCCCCGCGTGACCTCCCAAGAGAAAGCCAATTGGATCCGCCTGATTTTCACCCTGGGCCTGATCGGAGCCGCGGCGGCGGCCGGCCTGTTTTTCGTAATGCCCGATGGCTGGTGGAAAAGAGCCGGCGACAAGCAATCCGGCCTGAAAGTGACCAAGGAAAACATCGCGCAAGTCCAAGCGTCGCCGGACAAGCTGACCGTCACCAACATGATCCTGGAGGGCAACCGGGACGCGAAGAAGCTCCAAGAGATCCTCGAAAAGCTGAAGAAGGAGAAGTATGGCGAGAAGGTGGTGCTGGCGGAACTCCATGTGGACGAAGAACCCGAACTCGCCGCGAGCCAAGGGGTGAAGAAGGAAGAATTCGCCGGGCATCTTGATTTCCACGCGAACGGTAGGAAGCTCGAACAACTCGTCGGTCAGACCGATGCTCTGGTGGTCGAAAAGACCATCGACCGGCTGCTGGCGGGACTGGTCCAGCGGATCGGCAAGGACTGGCTGCCAGACGTGCCCGGCATGCAGCGAAACCAAGGGCAGGACGTGATTCCGATCCAACCCAAGGAAGCTGCCAAGATACCTCGAAAATCATGAAACTTCACGCTACGGCATCCCTGCTCCTGCTGTTGGCCGTCCCTGCCTGTGACAAGGCGAAGGATCTTCTTTCCAAGACCAAGGGTGCCGCGCCGAAGCCGGCCGCCGGTGCCACTTCCGCCCCGGCGAAGCCAGTGGCTGCCGTGCAAGAACTCGACTCCGCCGGCTACGACGCCTTTGTCGCCACGCCGGGCCATCTGATGGTAATCGATTTCCACGCCGACTGGTGCGGCCCGTGCAAGATGCTGGGACCGGTGCTGGAGCAAGTCGCGGCGGAGTTCCCGGGCACGGTGTGCATTGGAAAAGTGAACGTCGATCACGTCCGCGACATCGCGCAACGCGAGGGTGTCAGATCCATCCCGGATGTCCGGCTTTTCCGCGATGGCAAACAGGTCGATCAGTTTGTCGGCGCCGCGGACGCCGCCAGGATTCGCGCCTTGTTCCGCAAGCACGGTGAAGGCCTCGAAGTCGCGAAGATGAAAGAGCCGGACCCGGCCGCGCCAGCGTCGCCGCAGGCCGCACCTGAGATCCAGCCCATGAAAAAGGACTGGTTGCCGCCGGGGGTCGAGCGACGCTGAAGCTTTGGCTCAGCGGGTCCGCCCGTCGGTCATCGTGATCGGCCGGATCAGGCCCTTGGCATCGTATTCCACCTTCTCCACCGCGATCTTCCGGCCGCCGCGGTAGGGCGGGTCCTTCCGGGCGGTTTCCCAGCGGTGATAGACGATGAACCACTCCTTGGTCGCCGGGTTCTCGACGAACGAATGATGGCCGGGGCCTTGGTGCTTGTCATCGCTGCCGAGGATTTTGCCGCGATATTCCCACGGCCCGGTGGGCGAGGGCGCGGTGGCGTAGTGGACGGAGTAGCTGCTGTCGTTCCACTTCCCGTGGCTGTAGCTGAGGTAGTAGGTCTTTGCCCGGACGTGCATGAAGGCGCCCTCGGTGAAGTGGCGCGGTTGCTCGATATTCACTTCGCGCCGGAAGCTGACCATGTCGTCGGCCATCTCGAAGACCCGCAGTTTTGCGCCCGCGCTGCCACCGGCGTAGAACCACGATTTGCCGTCGGCGGGATCGGTGAAGACCATCGGGTCGATCGCCTCAAAGCCGTCGCCGCCGGTCAGCAGCGGCTTGCCGCTGTCGGTGAACGGCCCGGCCGGCGAGGTGCCGACGGCAACTCCGATGCGACTGGGCGTCGGGTTCTGCGGGCCGACCGAATAGTAGAAGTAGAACTTGCCCTTCTTTTCCGCGAGCGCCGGTGCCCAAGCGCCGTGCCACGGAGCGCCATCGGCTTTCACCCACGGGACCTTGTCGAGGTCGAGGATGGTGCCCTCGCGCCGCCACGAACGTAGGTCGGTGGAGCGATAGGCGGCGAAAACCGGCCGCCGGCTGCGGGCTTCGGTGGGGTAAAGCCAATAGGATTTTCCGACCAGAGTCGCGTGGGGGTCGGCGCCATCCATCACCGGATTCGCGGCAAGCGGGGAAATGAGGAGGATCAGGGCAAGGCAAAGGCGCATCGAGGTGATTACCGGAGCGCGCGGCATCATCTTGCCCGCCCGGCGGAAATCCAGTCGTTCAATTGGATTCCGGTTGGAGGAAAACTCCGGAGGAACCTTAACGGCTGAAGGCTGGCTGCATCCAGTGGGGATCGCGCAGCTCGTGCAAGCGGGCCAGCCCGGTGCGCACGTCGCGGAGGATCTCTCCGAGTTCGTGGCGGTGCGGTTCGGCGTCATTGACCAGTCGCAGCAACACGCGCTCAAGCCTCCGGTCGCAGCGTTCGCACTCGCGCGGCAGACCTTCGCGGAAGGTCGGGAAGCGGCGGTTCACGAGCGTCATCCACAGCTGCTGGAAGCCGGCTTCACCGCTGAAGCCGAAATCGGGGACGCCGTCGCTCTCGTCGATCAAGGCGGCGATCCGGTCGGCCTGTTCGCTCCGCTCGTCGGCGAGAGTCTGGCACACCTTGGCGAGGAGCCGGGATTCGGAAAGCCGGGCGGCGTGGCGATAGGCAACCGCGGCGTCGAGAGTGCGGGTGAGAGCGGTCTGCAGGGTGACGAAGGGGGCTTGGGTCGGCAGGCGCAACTCGTACATGGCGGAGCACTCTTGCATGTCTCGTGCCCGATGTCATGAGGCGGATTTCGAGCATTTTCCAAGGGGTGCTCCCGCGTCGCGAAGCGGCCGGAGAGCATGCTGCAATTTCCGCGTTGTTGCGCGTGGCGCTTTGCCATCAAGAGGCCGGCTGCCAGCCGGTTTCAGAGCGGCGGAAATCCACGCCAGCGCTTTCCACAAAACGGTTTCGCTTGAAGCGATGGAGCACCACGCGCAGGGAGTCGCCGTCGTGATGGATCAGGTGAAAGCCGGGTGGCTCTCCTTGCAAGCGGGTCGAGCAGACGGTGGGAGCTTGGGAGACGACCGTTGTCCAAGTCGCGTCCCGGCCAATGGTGCCGATTCGCGATTGGTGGAAGTGACCACAGAGGACCAGATCCACGCGCGAGCCGGCGAGCATGGAAAGCAAGGGCGGCAACGGCTTCACCACGTCGCGACGGTGATCGGGCGGTGCCAGCAGCGGGTGATGCAATGTGAGGACGCGTAGTCCGGGCGAGGATGGCGCGAACCGTGAGCCGGTGCGTTTCAACTGCCGTCGCGAAAGGAGGCCTTTCGACCAGTCCCATTGTGGGCCGATGCCGCGGCTGCTGTTCAGTCCGGCGATCTCGATGCTGCCCGCCTGCAGCGTGGGCTCAAGGTCGTCCCCGAAGGTTTTGCGATAGCGCCGGAAGGGGCGGAAGAAGCGGTCGAAGAGCTGGTTGAAGGCGGGGATGTCGTGGTTGCCGGGAATCACGAACCGCGGGTGGGGGAGCTGTTCGACGAAGGACTTCGCCGCCCGGAGTTCCGGCCAGCGCGCCCGCATCGTCAGGTCACCGCTGAGCACCGTGAGATCCGGACCCAGCTCCGCGGCACCATCGACGAAGGCGCGGGCGACTTCGTCATCTGCCGCGCCAAAGTGGGGGTCGGAAAGGTGAAGCAGACGGGTCATGGGGAACGGCGCGAGGGTTTCCGCCGTGGTGAGGAGGAGCAAGTACCGCGTTCCCCGAGCAGGCCGACGGCGGAGCGTTTGAAGCCTTCGTGCGAAATGCCACCGGTGCAGGGGATGGTTGGCACAATGCAATGCGGCGAGCCGCGCCCGGGTGGGGCGAATCGTTGGATTTCCAAGGCCCGGCGGTTTGGTGCGGGGACTGCGAAAAAGAGACCCGCCATGAATCCGATCCTGTTGTTTGATACCTTCGTGTGCCGCCTCGAAGCGGTGCGCCTTCCCCTCCGGCTGATCCTGGTCGCGTTGTTGCTGGGATCGGTGACGGTGGGGCTCAACTCCTGCGCCACTGCCCGGGGATTCGGCCAAGACGTCGAAACCACCGGCGAAAAGATCGAAGAAGCCGCTTCGCGCTGAGCCTAGCGGATGCGAAAGAGCCCGCTCCGGCACGCTGCCGGGCGGACTTTTCGTGGCCGGATTTCAGGCCTTATTCGAGGAAGCTGCGGAGCATCCAAGCGGCTTCCTCGTGGTTCTGGAGCAGCTCGGTGAGGAAGTCGGCGGTGCCCGCGTCGCCAGCGTCAGTGGTGGCATCCACCGCCTTCCGCAATTCGCGGGCCGCGGCCTCGTGGTCGTCGCGGAGCGCGACGATCGCCTCGTCGCCGCCGATCAGTGCACCGGAGCATTCCTTCAATGAGGCGAGGGCGAGGAATTCCTTCATCGAGCCGGGGCTGGCCGCACCCAGCATGCGGATGCGCTCGGCGGTCTTGTCGATCGCCAGTGCGAGCGCGTCGTACTGCGCTTCGAAGAACGCGTGCAGCGTGTGGAAGCGGTGGCCGGTCAGGTTCCAGTGGAAGTTGCGTGTCTTGAGATAGAGCACGTGCTGGTTGGCGAGGATGCCGGATAGTGCCTTCACCGATTGGCCACGGACCTTGGCGTCGAGGCCGATATCGAGGGTTTCCGTGGTACGGGCGGCAGCGGCTTTGGGAGCGTCTTTCTTTTTCATGATGTCATTTGTTGTTTTAGCAATCGCTGCACCGCCGTGACAAATGGGTTGGGATGAACTCAGGGCGAGGGATTTACAAAGAATCGAGGGGGTGAAGTCGGACCACCTCGTGCGGCGTTTTGCACGACACGCTATCGCGTTCCTTGTCGCCTTGGACATTGGCGTCCAGATTCCGGCATGTCTGACCCGCTCGCCGCCGTGGCCGCCGGATTCGTGGAACTGAGCGAGCTCCCGTTTTCGCAACGCGCGGCCGGCTTGATGAGGGCCGCGAATCTGCTGGAGGCGGGGAAGGAAGAGTTCGCGCTCTGGATGGCGCGGGAAATGGGAAAGCCAGTCACCCAAGGCGAGGCGGAGGTGGCCAAGTGCGCGGCGGCTTGCCGGCACTATGCCGAACACGGCGAGTCGATGCTGGCACCGCAAGAACTCGAAGGGGCCACGCTTCTCCATCAGCCCTTGGGGCCGGTGCTCGCGATCATGCCATGGAACTTCCCCTTCTGGCAGGTCTTCCGCTTTGCCGCGCCGGCGTTGATGGCGGGAAACACGATCCTGCTGAAGCACGCGTCGAACGTGAACGGCTGTGCCCGGGCCATCGTGATGCTCGTCGCCAAGGCATTCGGTCGCGACGATTTCCTTCAAGCGGTTTTCGTTTCGGGAAGGGAGATCGAGCCGCTGATCGCCGATCCACGCATCCGCGCCGTGACGTTTACCGGCAGCACGGAAGTCGGCCGCGAAGTGGCCGCGGCGGCGGGGCGGCACTTGAAGAAGTCCGTCCTCGAACTCGGCGGCAGCGATCCTTACTTGGTGCTGGAGGACGCCGATCTCGATCACGCCGCGAAGACGTGCGCGGCGGCGCGCATGGTGAATGCCGGACAAAGCTGCATCGCCGCCAAGCGCTTCCTCGTCGCGGATGCGGTTCACGATGCCTTCCTGGAGCGGTTGCGCGGTGAACTTGCCGCCTTCCAACCCGGCGATCCCTTCGATCCCGCCACCAAGCTCGGCCCGATGGCGAAAGCCAGCCTGCGCGACGAACTCCACGCGCAAGTGACCGATAGTGTGAATTCCGGTGCGCGGCTGCTGCTCGGCGGTGAACCGGTCGAACTACGGGGAAAGTCGTACTATCCGCCGACGCTGCTGGCCGATGTCGTTTCTGGCATGCGGGTTTTCGACGAGGAGACCTTCGGCCCGGTCGCCGCGGTCATCCGCGTGGAGAATGAGGCGAGGGCGATCGAACTCGCCAATCAAACGTCCTTCGGTCTCGGTGCCGCGGTCTTCAGCGCCGATGAGAAGCGCGCGCGTCGTGTTGCCGAACACCTCGACACCGGCACTGTGGCGATCAATGGCCAGGTGGTGTCGGACCCGCGCTTTCCCTTCGGCGGCGTGAAGGAAAGCGGTTGGGGCCGGGAACTCGGCGAGCACGGCATCCGCGAGTTCGTGAATGTGAAGACCGTCCGGATGTAGCCGCGGTCTATGACCGTCGGAAGCTGGCGGCGGCAATAAGCCGCACCGTGCGACTCCGTATAAGCACCTTTGAGGATGCGGCTCATGCCGCTGAAGTGCGACGGTCGCAGACCGCCGCTACAGATTGGCCCGCGGAAAATGTTTCTTGCCACCCCGCTAAAAGCCGCCAGTCTCCGCGCCCCGCCGCCGGAAGTGCGCGGCGTTTGTGCGATCCAGGAGGCCTAGCTGGTTGTGGTTTCCAGGATCATCCGTCCTGAAACCACCATTGCTTACCTATGGATACACCTCCGTTCTCCGAACTCGGTCTCTCGCCTGAACTCCTCGCCGCCGTCGAAGGCCTCGGCTTCGAGCGTCCTTCTCCGATCCAAGCCAAGGCCATCCCGGTCGCATTGACCGGCCGCGACATTCTTGGCCTTTCACATACCGGCTCGGGCAAGACCGCTGCCTTCACGCTGCCGCTCTTGGCGAAGCTCGATTTCAAGAAGCGCCTGCCGCAGGCCCTCATTCTCTGCCCCACACGCGAACTCGCGGTGCAGGTTTGCGAAGAGGTGCATCGCCTCGGTTCACAGCTCGGCCAACTCCGCGCCGTGCCGGTCTATGGCGGCGCGCCGATGGACCGCCAGCTCCGCGCTCTGCGCGATGGTGTGCAAGTCGTGGTCGGCACTCCCGGTCGCGTGATGGATCACCTGCGCCGCGGCTCCTTCGATGTGAGCGAAATTCAGACGATCGTGCTGGATGAAGCGGACCGCATGCTCGATCTCGGCTTCCGCGAGGAAATGGAAGAGCTGCTCGGCGCACTGCCGAAGGAGCGCCAGTCGATGTTCTTCTCCGCCACGATGAGCAAGGGCGTTGCCCATCTTATCGGCAGGTTCGGCAACAATCCCGAAACCATCCAGATCGATCAGAAGTCGAAGACCGTCTCGACTATCGATCAGTCGTACTTCGAAGTGCGCGAGCGCTCGAAGGTGGAAGTGCTCTCGCGCCTGCTCGACATGGAGCAGGCCCGCTTGGCGATCATCTTCTGCAATACCAAGCGTTCCGTGGATGAGTGCACCGAGTCCTTGCTTGCCCGCGGCTATACCGTCGACCGTCTTCACGGCGACATTACCCAGCAGATGCGTGAGCGCGTCCTGCGTCGTTTCCGCGAAGGAACCATCGAACTGCTCGTCGCCACCGACGTCGCCGCGCGAGGTCTCGACGTGGAGAACATCGACGTGGTCTTCAACTACGACTTGCCGCAGGATCCGGAAGACTATGTGCACCGCATTGGCCGTACTGGCCGGGCCGGTCGCAGCGGTCGTGCCGTGAGCTTCGTCTTCGGCCGTGAGATCCATCGCCTGGAAATGATCGAGCGCTACACGCGCCAAGTCATCCGCCGCGAAAAGGTGCCGTCGCAGGAGCAAGTCGAGGGTCGCTTGGCCGACCTTGCCCTTGAAGAGATCAAGGATCGCCTCGAGAAGGGCGAGTTCCAATCGCATGAGGAGCAGGTGGACCGTTTGTTAGAGCAGGGCTACACGCCGACCGACATCGCCAGCGTGCTCTTCACCTTGCTGCGCGAATCGCGTGGCCGGGAGTTCGGCGAGATTCAAGAGGACCGTGAAGACCCGCGCGACCGCCGCCAGCAGCGCGAGCGTCGCGAACCGCGGGGTGAGTTCCGTGAACGCGAGCCCCGCGCTCCGCGCGAGCGCCGCGACGGTCCCCAAGACAATGCCGACATGGTGCCGTTGTTCTTCTCGCTCGGGAAATTCCACGGCGTGAAGGTCGGCGAGATCATCGGCATGCTCTACGGCGAAGCCGGCCTGCCGGATGGTGCCGTCGGTCACGTGAAGCTCTTCGCCAAGCACAGCCGCATCGATGTCCGCGCCGACTGCGCTGAAAAGCTGATCCAGATTTCCAAAGGCGCGCAGCTTCGCGGCCGGAACTTCATCCTCGACTACGACCGCGGACCGCGGGGTTGAGCGTTCTGTAGCGGCGGTCTGTGACCGTCGGACTTCAGCGGCACCAGCCGCATCCTTGAAGCTTTGGGAACAGAATCTCACGATGCGGCTTGTGGCCGCAAGTTTCCGGCGGCCATAGACCGCAGCTACGTCAGTCGTCCGTTTCCGCAGTTTTCCAAGTGACCGCTGCCAATTCAGCACGATCGGTGCGAAAGCGCCGTACGTGACCGAAACATCATGGCGGCTTGGCGGTTTGGGCGGAAACTCCTCGGCCACCCATGAAGCATTTCCCGCTCGTCCTTCTCGCCGGCATCACCGTGCTTGCCGCTACCGGCGGCGAAACCCGCACTTGGGTTTCGAATGACGGCCGGCCGATCGAGGGCGAGTACCTTCGTGCGAATTCGGAGGCCGTGGTGCTCCGCAAGAAAGACGGCGGCGAGCTTTCGATTCGCCTGAAGTTTCTCAGTGCCGCCGACCGCGAGTTCGTGCAGCAGAAGCTCGCCGCCGACGCCTCGGCCGAGGCGAAGGATGAAAAGGTCCGCAACGATCTGAAGTACCAGCTTTCCGGCGGCCACGAGAAGTGGCCGGACGATCGCAAGAAGCGCATCACCGATGCAATGGACGCCGCGGTCGCGCTCTACAACAAGACCGGCAGCTTCAAGAAGCAGCTCACGGCGAACAACAGCCCCGGCACTCCCACCGCGGACGCGAATTACGACGGCTGGATCAACTTCGGCGGCAGCATCAACGCCCGCGTCGCGCTGCACGAGATCGGCCACACCCTCGGCATCGGCACCCATCCGAATTGGCAGGCGAACGTGAAGGACGGCAAATGGACCGGAAAGCACGCGCTCGAACAACTCCGCGAGTTCGATGGCAAGGACGCCGTGCTCCACGCCGACCGCATGCACTTCTGGCCCTACGGGCTCAACTTCGACAACGAGTCGAGCAAGGAGAATGACGTCCGCCACGTGAAAATGGTCGCCGCCATGCGCAAGGACATGGGGATCGATTGATGCCGGTTCACACCTTTGCGTCCGCACGGCTTGGGGCCGGCCTGGGTTCTTCGTCGCCGCCGGAGAACCACGTGTAGAAGCCTTCTTTCAATTCGAGCTTCAACCACTCGCCGAGCATGCCGAAGAGGCGGAGCATGTCCTTTCGCTCCAGCGTGAAGCCGGGAATCAGGCAGCGCATGTCCTTGTTGGTGCGACCGAGCAGGCCGTGCTTGCGGCGACGCTTGGCGATGGTGGCGAAGCGGCGGTTGTAGCAGCTCATCAATGCCGCGAAGAGCCGCCCGCTCGGCGGGGAAAACGGCGGCATGGTGAGTGCCCTCATGCCGTCTTGGAAGGGCGGCACCACGACGCCCCAATAGTAGAGGCTGAGGTCAAGGCGGAAGGCCAGGCTCATCAGGTCGAACTCGGCCATGTAGTGATACTTGTCCTTGTAAACCGACTCGAACCAGCGGCGGTGACAGACGGAGAAGTCGCGGTTGTGCTTCGCGATAAGCTCCGGCATCGACATGCCTTTCCGCTGCTGTGTGATGAGGTTCGCCGCGCTCGTTGTCGTGAACGAAATCCAGTCCATGCCCGGGCTATAGAACGGGTCCATGAACGCCGCGGCATCGCCGACGAGCACGAAGCCATCACCGGAAAAGGTGGTGCTGTAGTAGGCGAGGTTGCGCCGCCAAAGAACGTCGTCCTCGTCGTAGGTCGCGTCCTTGAGGATCTCGCGGGCGACCGGGTGGTCCATCAGGAAGTCCTTCAAGCGGTCGGCGACTTTGCCGCCTTCCGGCCAATCGACGATGCGCTGGTCGAAGACGACGCCGACGCTGGTGTCGCCACCTTTCAGGGGGATCCACCAACTCCACCAGCCGTCGCCGATGATGTGATTGGTCGCGGTGCCGCGCACGCCGTGGACGTCCTTGGCCCACTCGGGATACTTCTGCGCGAGCTCGAGGCCATCCCAATCCTTGAGGCCCTTCCAGCGCGACCACGCGGCGGCGGTCGGGTGCTCGGTGTTTCGGACCCACCAGCCATTCTTGCGGGCGAGCAGGGCGGCGACTCCGGAGGCATCGACGACCCAGCGGGCTTTCACCGTGTGAACCTCGCCGTTGTATTTCAACTCCACGCGTTGCTGGCCGCCAGCGTTGAGCTCGACGTCGCGGATGGTGGCGGGTCGCAAGATCTGTGCACCGGCGAGACCGGCACGGCGCAGCACTTCTTCGTCGAAGGTCGAGCGGTCGAGCTGATACGATGGAAGTCGTACTTGGTATCTCGCACCGAGTTCGCTGGCTTGGGAGATGTTCTCCACCTCGTCATTGCGGAACCAGAAGCGCAGGCCCTGCTTGCAGATGTGGTTCTCGTTGAGGTAGCGCGTCAGCCCCAGCACGCGGCCCATGAAGTAGGCGCTGACTTCCACGGTCGCCTCGCCGACGCGGCGGCCGAGCTTTTCCGTGCGCTCGATGATGAGCAGCCGCAGGCCGGGATTCTGGCGCATCAGCAGCGTCGCGGTGGCCGCTCCGGACAGCGCGCCGCCGAGGACGATGACGTCGTATTCTTCAGCCAAGGGAGTCGTTTCCATGGGGTGGGATCAGGCTTGGGTGGCGGCGGGATCGGAAAAGTCGATCTTCTTCACGATCGTGAAGCGGCGGTGCAGGGTGCAGACGACGTAGAACAGCCAGACGTGGAAGCGCAGCCGCCAACCCATGCGGGTGTTGCCGGCGACGAGGTTGTTCACCGCCCACTCCATGCCCTTCGGCGGGTTCGCGTCCATGAAGACCTCGAAGGAACTGTTGTCGTAGAACATCTTGATCATGTTCAGGAACACTTGGCACATCTCGCCGACGTGCTTGGTGTAGCGCTTCCGGGCCTTGGCGGAAAGCGCGGTGCCGGCATGGTCGGCGGCGACGATTTCCTTTGCCGCGGCGTGACCGGAGCGGATCGCGAGCATGACGCCAGAGGAAAAGATCGGATCGATGAAGCCCGCGGCATCCCCGATCAACAGCCACCGCGGGCCGGCGTTCTGGAGGTGGCGGTAGGTGTAGTCGCCGGCGAAGGAGAACTCGCTCACGCGCTCGGCATCTTTCATGCGCCGCTGGAGCTCGCTGGTGGTCGCGACGACGTGGTCGAAGCACTCGCCCGGCGTCATGCCGGTGGACTTGAAGTGATCGAGCTTCTGGACGAGTCCGATGGATGTCTTCTCCGCATCGAGCGGAATCATCCAGAACCAACCGAAGTCGAGCCGCACGATGGTGATGTGGCCGTGGTCGGGCGCATCATTTCGCAGCACACCGCGGAAGTGACCGAAGGTCGCGAACTTTTTCGGCAGGCCGAGGTCGGTCTTCGGGAGCTGAAGCTGTTTGCCGAGGAAGGCATCGCGACCGCTGGCGTCGAGGATCCAGCGTGCGGAAAGCTCGTGCGTTTGCCCGTCTTTCTCACAGGTCACGGTGACGCCCTCGTCGGAGACCCTGGCGGATTTCACTTTCGTCTCCTGCCAGACCTCACAGCCGAGCGAAGTGGCATTTTCTAACAGAAGATTGTCGAACTTCGCGCGCTCGACCTGGAAGGTCTGCGCGTAGCCTTTCTTCAAGTAGCGGCCGAACAGGATGCGGATGGAAGCCTTGGAGTTCCCCAGCACGAACTCGGCGCCGAGCTTTTCCATGAAGCCCGTCTTCATCATCTTGTCCCACGCGCCGATTTCGCGCAGCACGTCGTTGCCGTAGGGGATCAGCGACTCGCCGACGTGGAAGCGGGGAAAGCGCTCGCGCTCGAGGATGAGGACCTTTTTGCCGGCCTTGGCGAGCACGCTTCCGGCGGTGCTGCCGCCCGGCCCGCCGCCGATGATAATCGCATCGTAATCCATGAGGGAAAGAAGGGCGGAGGCTCCGCGACGTGAACGGACATGCCAAGGCCCATTTCCCCGATGGAACTTTCTACCCGACCACGCACGGCAGCAGCACCGCGTCTCGCATGCCGTGGATCTTCTTCTTGTCCGCCGGGGCGAGGGTGGCCAGCGCGCCAGCGAGCGAGGTTTTCCCTTGGTCGTCGGTGAAGTAGTAGGGGCACAGACGGACGCGGCCCTTCATCTGATAGACGCTGCCGTCCTCGCGATACACCGGGTGTTCGATCAAGCGGCCTTCACTGAAGGACTGCATGATCCAGGGCTGCTGGTCGAAGTCTTCCATCGCGACGCGGATGCGCTCGGCCCATTCCGCGTGCGAGATGTCATGGCCGACATGGACGCCGCGCGAGCCCCAGGCGGTTTCGTGAAAGCCGCTGATCTTGAGAACCAGCCGGCGCTGTTTTTGGCTGAAGGCGGCGATTTCGTCCCACGAGTTCACGCCGAGTACTGGCAGCGCGGCTTGGGGCGGCAGCGGTGCCGGATCGACGACCCAACCGTGCGGGACGATGTCGCGGACGCGCGACAGATGGCTACCACGGAGCGTTTGCTCCCACACCGGCTTCAGGGCCGGAGTCCACAGCAGGGCGAGCCACAGCTTGTCCTCCAGATGCGGCTTGCAGGGCGGGGTGAGCCGGATTTCGCCGGCCGCGGACCTTTCCGCCAGGTGGCGTGCTTCCGGGACGGACTCCCAGTCGAACCACTCGAAAAAGCGATAGAGCGCGCGACCATCGGCCTGGTATTCCTCGGCGGACTCGACGGTGCGACCGCCGCCGCTTTCGCGGGCCAGCCATTCAAGCTCGCGGCGGTAGTCAGCGGCCTCTTCGGCGATCAGGATCGCGCCGTTTTCGGGCAGCACCGAGGAAAAGCCGGCGAGCATGCCATCGCGACCCCCGAGGACGTTGAAACCGGCATCGGCGTAGGTCCGTGACAGCCACGCGGTGATGCCGAGGCCGCC
Source organism: uncultured Verrucomicrobiaceae bacterium (assembly GCA_966696705.1). Classification (GTDB taxonomy): domain Bacteria; phylum Verrucomicrobiota; class Verrucomicrobiia; order Verrucomicrobiales; family Akkermansiaceae; genus Haloferula. The sequence continues at coordinate 17,214 of CBKZPU010000062.1, forward strand.
GGGAACCGAGTCGAGTTCGGTCAGCGAAAAGCCATCTTCCATCAGGATCAGGTCCGGGCGGATGACCCGCGGCATGGCGTCGCGGAAGCCGGCTTGGCGTTGGAGATCGGCCATCCACGCCGGCTTGCCGGTGTCGAGCAACTCGGCGATCCAGCGCGGCATCTTTCCGGTGGCGCTGCGACGGTAGAGGTCGTCGCAGGCGCGCTGGAATTGCGCCAGCGGATGCCCCAGCGACTGGAGAAAGCGGCCTTCCGCCTTGGTCAGCTTCAGCGGCTCCGGCGAGTACTGCCAGTTCCCTTCGAACAGTCCGCCTTCCGGCAGCGCGGCCCGGATTTGATCGAGGGTCAGGCTCATTGCATCGACCGCAGCGCGCCGCGGATCAGTTCTTCGACCGAGGCGGCGGGCAGGGCGTCGAGCACCTTACGCACCGCTTTGCGCGCCTCGACCTGCTTGTAGCCGAGCGCGACCAGCGCCAGCTCGGCATCGGCCGCGGAGGGTGCCATCTGGCCGCTGGCGACCTCCTGCCAAGTATCCGCGACGCCGACCTTGTCCTTGAGCTCAAGCACGATGCGCTCGGCGGTCTTTTTCCCGAGGCCCTTGATTTTGGAAAGCTCGGCGGTGTCGCCGTTGGCCACGCAGGCCTTGAACCGGCCAGCGGGCATGCCGCTGAGGATGGCCATCGCGATCGCCGGTCCGATCCCGCTGACGCGGTCGATCAGCAGCAGGAACAGGTCGCGCTCCTCCTCGGTGGCGAAGCCATAGAGCGTATGCGCCGTTTCCCGGATGTGGAGGTGGGTCCGCAGGTCCACCGGCGAGCCCTCCGAGGGGTGCAGCCGGTCGAAGGTCGAGAGCGGCACGTGGACTTCGTAGCCCACGCCATTCACATCCACCACCAAGCGGTTGGGGTAGGCCTCCAGCACCTTTCCGCGCAGCCGTGCGATCATCGTGCCGGGAGCTTGGAGAGGGAGGGCGGGCTGCCAAGGGGAAAGTCCGGCAATGGGGCGATGCGACATCCAAGACGCCAAGTCCGCCAAGTTTTCAGAGGAGGTGAAATCGCAAGGACCTCCCCCAGCTTGGCGATCTGGGCGTCTTGGCGGTGCCAAATTCTCCCCCGTTTTCGCCTGAAAAACCCCGCTTTACACGGGGGAGGTCGCCCCTATAGTGCGCGCCCCATGACCGTTCTCGCCACTTGGCTCGACATCAGCATCAACCTGCTGCTGTTCGTTTTCGTCGTCGTCTGCCTGCTGATGAGCATGATCATCCTGATGCAGCGCCCGAAGAACGAAGGCCTCGGCGCGGCGTTCGGGTCGAACACGACCGACCAGCTCTTCGGTGCCCGCACCACCAACGTCCTGCAGAAGGCCACGGTCTATCTCTCCACGCTGTTTTTCGTGATCACGCTCACGCTGGCCGTCCTCATCGGCAAGCGCAACGCCAGCCGCCTGAGCTTGCAGGCCGCGGTGGTACCGCCGGCCGAGGCCGAAGCGAAGGTCGAGGAGAAGCCGACGTCGATCGCCGAGGAAGCCGCGAAGGAGGAAAAGATCGAGCCCGAAGCCGTTACCCCGCCGGTTCAAGTGCCGGCCGGGACGCCCGCGACCACTCCGGAAACCACGCCCGAGGGTGAGCCGAAGCCGGAAGGCACGCCAGCTGAAGAAACGAGGCCGGCGGAGGAAACCGCGCCCGCCGAGGAACCGAAGCCGGAAGAGAAGCCGGCCGAGCCGGAGCAACCCTGAGCGGGACGATTTCAAGCGAGGCGCGTGGCGGAAATGCCCCGCGCCTTTTTCGTTGGCGGGGATTTCCCCTTGGACACCGGCACGGACCACGCTTGATTCGCTCCAGCATGACCCCTGATGCCGAGCTTCCCGTCTGGGCGCGCGAAGACGCCTTCCCGGAAGCTGGTCCCGGCTGGGGCTGGGTCGATCGCAAGGGCCGCCGCGTGGAAGTGGACGATTTCGATGACCTCGCCCGGGCCATTGTGGAAGACGCTGGTGCCCGGGTCGATCTGGTGTGGACGCCGGAGGCCCGCGGCTACGTGCTGCCGGAGGAAATCCCGGCGCTTCATCCGGCGCTGCGCGAGTCCCGGATCCGCTGGGCGCGCTGGGAGATTGTGGAGGGAAAGCGGCAGATGGGGATCTTCGCCGCGGCGTTTGGGGTAGTGATGCTATTCCACTGGTTCCGTGGCGAGCGCATGCTTGCGAGCGGCACGCTCGGGCTGGCGCTGCTGCTGTTCTTCATCCTCGGCTTCCTGCCGTGGTATCAAGGCCACAAGCGGCTGCGGAAGGCGCGGAAGTGGGCGGCCGGGGAAATGGCGGCGGACGCGCCGGTGCTGCGCTTCGAGACGTGGCTGTCCATCCAGCGGGTGCCGGCGACGCGATTGATCTTGGGGCTGCTGGTGCTGGTCGGGCTCGTGCAGATCTACGTGGAGTGGAATTCGACGCTGCCCCGGAAATTGGGAATGATCACCGTGGATCGGGCGGGCCTGACGAAAACGGAGGGTCGGCCGGAAGACTGGTGGAGGCTGCTCAGCGGCCCTTTCCTCCACGGGCATTGGCTGCACTGGCTGATGAATGCCTCCGCCCTCGCCTATTTGGGCAAGCGGGTGGAGGTCTTCGCCCGCTGGCCGCACATGGCGCTGGTGCTCCTGCTCTCGATGTGGATCGGCGGGGAGGCGTCGGCGCGCTTCATGGACAGGCTGCCATCTGTCGGCATTTCCGGCGGGCTGATGGGGTTGCTCGGGTTTCTGCTGGTCTTCGAGTCGATGCACCGCCGGTTGGTCCCGGAAAGCGCCCGCCGCCGCTTGCTCGTGGCGATCGTGGTGACCGGTGTACTCGGCTACCTGTTCCGCCATATTATCGACAATGCCGCCCATGCCGGCGGCCTCGTGGGCGGCATGATCTATGCCGCGGTGGTATTCCCGCCATCCTCGTCACCGCACCGGCCGCGGACCACGTCGGCCGATCTCGTCTTCGGCGGCGCGGCGCTTGGATTGCTGAGCGCTTCGGCCCTGCTGGCGTGCGTGAAGATGCTGGGCGTGTTTGGTTAGAACGACGCCCCGTAGCGGATCTCCCGTGCCACCCGTAGCGCGCCCTCCATCGTGCGGGCCGCATTCGCCACCCATTCCTGGCCGAACTCGCCGAAGCCGAGCGGCTTGGCCGCCGCGCACAGCAGCGCCGCCAGCACGAGCTGGTTGGCGAGGTAGATGATCACCAACGAGAGAAAGGTGCCATTCTCCCGCAGGTCCGGCTGGTCGCGCGGGATCATCCATAGCGTCCACAGCAGGTGGAAGGCCCAGAAGAAGCCGACCCAGCCGAAGAGGATCTTGTCGGACACCGGCGGCATTTCGATCGTCAACCCTAACAGCAAATGCACCACCACGCCGAGCGCGGCCCACAGCGGCACGAAGTACGGCGACAGCGCGATGAAGATGTTCGACTTGTCGGTGGTCACGTAGCCGCCATCGAGGCTCACCCCCCAGTCGCTGACTCGTCCGCGGAAGGCCCAGATGGAGAGGATGTGGGTCAGCTCGTGGCCGAGCACGTAGAGGTAGAGGAAAAACGACCGCAATAGGCCGCTGAAGAACCAGCCGGTCATCAGAAGCACGCCGGTTGCGAAGTACCAGAAGGCCGGCATTTCCCAGAACAAGCGTGTTTGCGCCGCGTCGCTGAACTGCTGGAAGAACGTCCACGAGGTAATCCAGCACAGCGGCAGCAGCAGCAGGCCGAACAGCCAGCGGATCATCCGCGTGAGGATTCCGGCCGGGGGATCCTCGTAGCCCATCACCGCCGTGCCCGCGATGGCCGCCCGCACGTGCTTCAACTCCCGTTGGCCAAGCCGGCGGTTGATCCGGTCATGCGCGCGCGCGTTGGCCTTGGCCAGCACCTCGGAAAACGACTGGCGGCGGCGACGGCGGGCATTTCCCGTCGTGGAGCCGAGCCGGATTTTCTTTTTGGGGGGCCTCGCCATGCGCGAGGCCCTCATTAATTCGGCAATCTTAACTAATCAAGACCGAAGAGGTGTTCAAACGATCTTCAGACGCGCGAGGTCTTGGGTGTCAACGAGTCCGACCGCACGACCTTCGGCGTCGAGCACCACCACATCGTCCACGCGATGCGAGCCGATGGTTTGGACCGCCTCCACGGCGAGCGAATCCGCGGACACGCTGATCGGCTTGCGGGTCATGAATTCCGCTACCGGCCGGTCGCCGACGTGCGGGTCGTTTTGATAGCAGCGAGCGAAGTCGCCGTGGGTGAAAATGCCGCCGAGTTTCCCGTCGGCGGCCGTGACGACGCAGGCACCGGAGCGGGCCTTGGACATGGCGACCAGCGCCTCGCGCACCGTGGCCCCATCCGCGACTTGGGCGAGTTGGTCGCCAGCGCGCATGATGTCGGAGACCTTTGTCAGCAACGCCCGGCCGAGCGCTCCGCCGGGATGAAAACGGGCAAATTGATCCTCGGTGAAGCCGCGCGCTTCTAACAAGACCATCGCCAGCGCGTCGCCCATCACCAGCATCGCGGTAGATGAGGAGGTCGGTGCGAGATTCAGCGGGCAGGCTTCGCGATCGACTGACGTGTCGAGCGTCACATCGCTGTGCTCGGCGAGGGTCGAGTTCGGCTTGCCAGTGAGCGCGATGACTTGGACATCGAAGCGCTTCACGTGTGGCAGCAGGTCGAGCAGCTCCGAGGTTTCGCCGGAGTAGGAGAGCATCAGCACGGCATCGCCATCGGAAAGGATGCCCAGGTCGCCGTGGAGGGCGTTTTGGGAGTTCAGGACCACGGCGGTGGCGCCGGTGGAATTGAGCGTGGCCGCGATCTTGTGGCCGATGTTGCCGGACTTCCCGATGCCGGCGACGACGATCTTGCCGCGGCGGTCGAGGGTGTCCTTGAGGATTTCCACGGCACGGGTGAAGCCGCCGTCGAGCCGCGCCGCCATCCCTTGCAGCGCTCCGGTCTCGATTTCAATGACTTGCCGTGCCTTCGCCAGAACGTCCATGCGCGGAGGATGGACGGCGGGGGCGGGGGATGGAAATGCGGAATTAACGCGGCGCTGTTCTCCTTGGCAGAGGACTAGATCTCGGTGTCGGAGAGCTCCAGCGAATGCGATTCCAGGAAGTTTCGCGGGGATTTGCCTTCGATGAACAGCCTGAACGCCTCCTTGATGACGTCAAAAGTGGCCAAGCCACACAGGTTGTCGTTCGGTCCCTGATAGGACTCGTAGGAAATGCGGTCCGGTTCGGGTTTGAAGTAGAGATGGAGCGCTCGGGGAGGTTCGAGAACCGAGATCCATGCCCGGTCGCCGTCAAATTCCTTGGTGAGGGTTGCCACGGGCGGACGCTGAGCCAACTCGTCGAGAATCGAGAGCGTGGAAGCCAGATCGACGTCTCGTTCCTGCGGTCGCGTATCCAGCAGAACGCCGTCCCCGAAATCCCAAAACGAGTATCGAATACGCATGATGTGTCAGGAGGCGAGCCGCGTGAGATCTTGGCCGGTCGAATGCCAAGGCGCTAGGTCAGGAAACGGCCGACGGAAATTGCGATTCCAGTGAGTGCCGCCAGACACGCGATGATGGCGGTGCAGCCGGTTGCGTTTGGCGGGCCATTGCTTGGCTCGGTAATGTCCTCTTCGCCGTCTCCATAGACTCTTGCATCCAATTCTCCGGCGATGTTTCGCAGCTTGTCGAGCATTTCAAGTGCTCGTGTCTCGCTATCGCCCCCGAGATCGTCTGTCCAAAGCCGGTCTGTCTCGGCATTGATGTAAAATGTTTCTCCGCTAGCGGGATTGGTCCAGACAATCGGCTCTTGGTGGCCACCTGACAACGACTCGTCAGCCTCGATGAGTCGGACAAATTCTTCAGGTGTAAGCGGAGGCTTGTCTGTTTCCCGCTTGATCGTGGCGACGTAACTCATGGGAAAAGTCTAACAGTTTTCCCGCGGCGTGTCGTGAAGTTTTCCGAGGCTCGCAGGCCGAGGTCTCGCCTTCCGACTCACCAAGAGGATCTTTCGAAATAGATCCGGCGGGCCTCGCGATCCACGGCGTATTTGCACTGGAATTCGCCGGGGGCCGTGTTCCTCCGCTTCATGCCGAACGGCGGCTACGGACGCCGTTCCAAAAGGCAGCCTCGTCCAGTCCGATCGCGCCGTCGTACTCCAGCTCGTCATTGCGACGGGCAGCTTCATCCAACAACTCGTCGGCGCCCACGGGCGGTCCCACGGTGCTGAGCAGTTCCCCGGCGAGCTTGAGGCGGGAGCGAAGCGGTAGCTGCAAGGTGGGCGCTCGGATTTCGGAAGCCGAAGGCATCGGGCAAAGCATAGCGGCGCAAAGGCGGTCCGAAAGGAGAAACTCCACAGGAGTTCCCGTCTTCCGCCAGTTGCTTAACGCGGAGAATCGGGATTCGCCTCCAGCGAAAGATCGTCCAAGTAAAAGACCGAGTCCTTCTCGCCGCGCGAGTCGATGGACAGCGTCATTTCCCGCCCCTTGAGGTCGAGGACGGGGCGTTGATCGGTGGTGATGTCGCTGGGCTCGCGCTCCAGGTTTTCGCCGAGATCGAGCTCGATCCGGAACGGCTGCCAGCCGGCTTTCGGGGTGAGGTCGAGCTGCCGGTGGACGGCCTCATACTGGATCATGGCCGGCCTGCCGCTGGCGACCACGCGCAGGGCGGTGCGCAGCAGCGGTTTGGCGTCGCCCTCGGTGTGGACCCAGCCGGTGAGCACGTAGCGGGCGCCGGGCCGGGCGGTGATCGGTGCGCCGTTTTCGTCCCGCAGGCGCTGGGTGAGGTGGCCGAATCGTTTCATCCGCGCGACGTTGCGGCCGGACTTGGCGAAGATCCGCCCCCCGGTGACGCGGGCGATTTCACAAAGGTCCGCGTCCTCGGTGGTGAAGTAGTCCTGCCAATCGATCAGCGCGGTGGTGTTGCCGGTAGGGTTCAGCGACAGATCGGTGGTTTCGAAGCCGGCGTTCCGGAGGACCGGTGCGCCCGGAGCTGAAAAGAACCGCGGCAGGAGAAATGCAGCGGCGATCGCCAAGGCGGCCACCCCGCCGGCGGCGGCAAGCAGGCGGCGCTTTTTCTTGGCGGCGACTTCCACCCGGGCGCGCGGGCCGAGACGGAGTTCCTGGCTGCGCTGGATTTCCATCGCTGGCCGGCCGTCCCGGCGGGCAAGGACCACGCGGCGGGTTTCCAGCCATTCCAATTCGCTCGGTTGGATGGCATCCTTGAGATCGGATTCGAAAAGCAGGCGCTGGGCACAGCGGTCGCGCGCGGAGGGATCCTGGCGCAACAGCTCTTCCAAACGCCGGTGGCCGGCCTCGTCCAATTGCTGGTCGATGAATTTGGCGAAAAGCTCGGCGACCTCGTCGTCGGCTTCGGGAGGATGGGCGGGCAATTCGCTCATGCCGGCGGAGAAAGCTGGCGGGTCACGCACTCGCGGAGCAAGGCCCGGAGCCGTTCGAGGCGCTTGTAGAGGGTAAGGAGATTTTTGCCGGCGCGCTTGGCTTCGCCGGAAAGCGCGCTGGAGCTGTCCTCGCCATAGCGCATTTGGATCAGCGCCTGCTGATCGGGGGCGAGGCGGCTGATGCAATTCCGCAGCGCCTCGAGCCGGTCGGTAGGCTCGGTGGAGGCGGGCCGTTCTTGCGCCGCCACGGAATCCGCGAGCGACTGGGCGACGTCGGGCGCGAGGAGTTGCAGGCGGCTGCCGTGGAATTTCCGGCGTGCGGCCATGCCGATGTGCCGGGCGCAGGCGAGGGCGTGGTGGAGGAAGGCTTGGTCACCTTCATCGAGCGGTCCTTTTTTCCAAGCGACGAGGGCGACTTCCTGCACGCAGTCGTCAAGCAAGCTACCGTCAGGCACGAAGCTGGCGAGGTAGGCGCGGACAGCGCGTTGGGATTGCTGCCAGTATTCGGAGAACCGGCGCACGCGCTCGGCATCCTGTCCTGCCAACGCGTTCTCCCCTCCGGCCGCCAGCAGGCGTTCGGGAGTATTGGGGAGACTGAGGGAATGGGACATGGTGACGGGCCCGTGGGTTTACGTAATCTACCCATGCCTCGCATGGTGGTCGAACGCGATGCAAAAAACCGGGCTGGAAGATCGCCGGCGCTGCACTTTCCCGGAGAAAAATGTCAGCTTTCCGGCGAAGAAGGACACTTTCCCCGCGATCTACCCTCAAATGTGGGGGCTTCCCGTTTTTCTCCCCAGCGACTAAGACAGACCTCACGCCTCTCGTAAACCGAACCCACCATTCCCGTTCGAAAGTGATGATCCGACAACCCTTGCCGGGCTTTGCCCGCCTTCTGGCCGCCACCGCCCTAATGCTGGCGCAGGCCCACGCCGCGAACAAAATCGTCTTCCTCGCTGGCGGCAAGAGCCACGGGCCGGGCGAACACGAGTTCCGCGCCGGCTGCATGCTGCTGGCCAAGGCGCTCAATGAAAGTGGTCTCGATGTGCAGGCGGAGGTCCACAGCGGTTGGCCATCCGACGAGAAGGTCCTCGATGGTGCCAAGGCACTGGTCATTTACGCCGATGGCACCAGCGTCGTCGGCAAGGGCTGGGAAAAAGTCGATCAGATGGCCAAGAGCGGCGTCGGCCTGATGTTCATGCACTACGCCGTGCATCCGGACAAAGCGGAGGGCGAGAAATACTACCGCCCGTGGATCGGCGGGGCCTTCGAGACGGACTTTTCAGTGAACCCGCACTGGGTTGCCGACCTCAAGGTGCTGCCGGATCACCCGGTCTCCCGCGGCGTCGGTTCGGTGGTCGAGGCGTACGATGAGTTTTACTACAACATGCGCTTCATGGCCGAGCGCGCGAAGGTCGCCGACCTCGTCACCGCCGTGCCAGACCGCGAGCGGATGAAGCGCTACATCAACATGTGGAATCAGCACGGTGTCGAGGGCCTCGGCAAGAAGCAGACGCTGATGTGGGGCATCGAGCGCCCCGACGGCGGCCGCGGCGTGGGTTTCACCGGTGGCCACTACCACCGCAACTGGTCGGTCGATGGCTTCCGCACGCTGGTGCTCAACGCGATCGTCTGGACCGCCGGTGTCGAAGTTCCGAAGGACGGGGTGAAGTCCAAGCCGTTGACCGACGACGAGCTGAACGCGAACCTCGATGACAAGGGGAAAGCCGCTCGCCTGACCGTCGTGAAGCCGGGCGAGTTCAAGCAGATCCCGACCGCGCCGGTCGATACCAAGCG
>CBKZPU010000063.1:0-26168 GCA_966696705.1 uncultured Verrucomicrobiaceae bacterium
CCGACGGATTTCTTGAAGGCCTCGCTGTCGTATTTGGCACCCGTGTTGATCTGGGCGGCGCAGTCGTAGAGCTTGCCGAGCGGGATGCCGCGACCGAAGTCGCGGACTTCGACACGGCCTTCCTCGTCGATATCGACGCGGATCTCCTTGCCGTGACCCATGATGTGCTCGTCGATCGAGTTGTCGATGACCTCCTTGAGCAGGATGTAGATGCCGTCGTCGGGGGACGAGCCGTCGCCGAGTTTGCCGATGTACATCCCGGGGCGGAGCCGGATGTGTTCGCGCCAATCGAGGGATTTGATGTCAGCTTCGGTGTATTCGGCCATGGCGATCTTTCGGGAATCCTGATGAGCCGCCGCCCGGCTGGCAAGCGCGGGGCTTGCCGGCAAGACAACCCGTTCTCGTTCAATGATCTCCTACTCCGGCCAGATCAGGAAACCACCCGCTGAAATCCCCAAACCGCGACTCCCACAATCACCGCCAGAACGAGCACCAGCAGGACCAAGTTCACCTTGGCCAAGGTGGTCCGTCGCTTGAACTTCGCGCCGCAGGCCTCGCACTCCAGCAAATGAGGCGTTTGGCCCTGATGGAAACACGCCAGCGGAAAGCCGATCACATAGACGCAGCCCAGCGGATAGACCGGGTATTGCCGGCCGTGGTCCATGAGCTGCGTGCTGCGGCACTTGGGACATTGCAAAGGCATCGCCCCCTAACATGCGCTGCGCGCGGCCGCCTTGAAAGCGGAATCCTGACAAACAGGCCTTCACGGAAGCGGCGTCGGCCGGATTCCGCACACCATCGGTGGCAACGCTCCCTACCCGATTGAGTAGCCGAATCTCCATCGACCATCGGAGTCGTTCTGGCACAGCTTATGTGGTTCCCTACCCCAATTGATGCCATGACCCGTCATTTCTTCCCCATCATCATTCCTTGCGGTGTCACTTTGCTCGGCGCACCGCTCTTTGCCGACTCCTACTCCGCCGCGGTGCTCGGCGACTCGCCGCTGGCCTACTATCGGCTGGGGGACGCCGCGCCGCCCGACATTGCCATCAACAGCGGCAGCCTCGGTGCCGCGCTGCACGGCAGTCATGTGAATGTCGCCCACCGCTATCAGGGAGCGCTGTTCGAAAGCGTGAGCACCGCGAACCACTTCGGCGGAAGCAGCCGGACGGTCGTTCCCTTCCACGCGGCCCTCAATCCGCCGGCTTCGCAATCATTCACCATCGAGGCGTGGCTGAAGCCGACTATCGAAGGCTTGGCCAATGCCCAAGCCCCGCTGTTCAACCGCCACTCCTCCGGCAACCGCCAGGGCTGGGTCTTCTTCCAACGCGCCTCCTCGATCGGCACCGATCTCGGCAGCGGCTTCGGCTGGAACTTCCGGATGTACAACGAGAACGGCGGCAACACCTCCATCAACATCACCGGCGGGTCCTACACGGTGGGTGCCTGGTCCCATGTCGCCCTCGTCTGGGATGGATCCACCTCGACGGCCACCCTCTACGTCGATGGCCTCCAAGTCGGCCAGCAGACTGGCGGCTACGTGGCCAATGCCGACATTCCCTTCGGGGTCGGCGCCTACAGCGCGAACAATGCCGGCGACAACCCCTACACGGGCGAGGTGGACGAGGTCGCCTTCTACCCCACCGCGCTCACCCAGACCCAGCTCAATGACCATCTCGACGTCGCCTACGCGATCGATACCTCGCAAAGCTACGCCGAAGTGGTGGCCGGCGACGGGGCGACGCTCCACCTGCGGATGGACGAGCACGATTCCTGGCGCGTCCCGGCGACCAACCTCGGCAGCCTCGGCGCGGAAGGCGATGGCGTGCATTTTCCCGGCATGAAACACCAGATCGCGGGCGCGCTGGCCAGCGATCCCGATCCCGCGGCCGGCCACGCCGCCATCGATCAAGCTTCATCCGACGGCGGAGTGCCCACCATCATTCCCTTCCAGGCGGAGCTGAACACGCCGGTCTTCTCCGCCGAGGTTTGGTTGAAACCCGACATCGCCGGCGTGGCCAACGCCCAGTCGCCGATCGCGAACCGCAAATCCACCTCGCCCCGCACCGGCTGGATCATCTACCAGCGCTCTCCCACCGACGGCTGGAACCTGCGGATGTACAACGGGGTGGATACCAACACCTCCGTCAACCTGACCGCCGGCCCCTACACCGTGGGCCAGTGGCAGCATTTCGTGGTCACTTTCGACGGCACCACCGCCCGCATGTATCTCAATGGCGCGCTGGCCGGTTCGCAGGCGCTCTCCGGCACTTATGAGCCGAATTTCGATCCCACCATGGCGCTCGGCCTCGGCGGCGTGATCAACGGCACTGAGAATCCTTTCACCGGCGGCATCGACGAGTTCGCGCTCTACGACGCGGTGCTGACGTCCGCGCAGGTCACCGCTCACTACCAAGCGGGCACCACGCTCTCGCCCGCCACGCCCTACAAGGACCTGGTTCTCGCCGATGGCGCGGTGGAGTACCTGCGCCTCAATGAAGCCGCCAAGCCAACCGCCACCAACCTCGGCACGCTCGGCGCCGCGGCCCATGCCATTCCCGTCAATGCACCGGCCGCCATCGCCGGACCGACGGCCCCGGCCTTCACCGGTTTCGATCCCGGCAAGACCGCCAGCGACTTCGATGCGACCCGCACCTACGTGGAGCTCCTCAATCCCGCCGGGCTGAACTTCACGGGCGCGATCACGCTAGAAGCGTGGATCCACCCGGATCCCTCGCAGCCGAACTTCGACGCCAACATCATCTCGCATGGCGGAAATCACGACTTCAGTGGCGAGGTGTTCCTGCGCATTGAAAACGGCAACTACGAGGTCGGGGCGAACGGCGGCAAGGCGTCCTTCCCGATTCCCGCGGAAGACCTGACCGGCACCGCGTGGGTCCATCTCGCTGGAACTTGGAGCGGTGGCCAATGGCGGCTCTACCGCAACGGCAGCGAGGTCGCGACGGGAGCCGACGCCACCGGCGCGCTCACCATCTCCAACGCCAACTGGTCGATCGGGGCCCGCGGACGCTGGAAATACGGTGCCGGCTTTCCGCTCACGCCGGATCCCGGCGAACTGCGCGTCTTCGCCGGCGGCATCGCCGATGCGGCAATCTACAACTCGGCCCTGTCCGCCAGCCGCGTCGCCGCCCATTTCCTGGCCGGCATTGGCAACTCGCCGCTGGTCATCACTCGCCCTGGCGGGGTGATCACGCTCGAGTGGGCCGGCGGCATCCTCCAGCAGTCCGATGACCTCGGCGTATGGGCGGATGTGATCGGAGCGATCTCGCCTTATCAACCGTCCGACGGCGACCGGCACTTCTACCGCTTGCGCTACTGAGGAGATCCCAGCGGCCTTGTCATCAAGGTAGCAGAAAGGCTGCGCCCTTCCGGCGGGGCGACGACCGCCTGCAGATCGCGGACTGCGAAACTTTCTTCAAGCCACACCCCGCCGTAGCGGCGCAGTCGCTCCGCTACGGGAGAAATCTACTCGAGCGCCGCTTGGACGAGATCCCAGCGGCGCTTGAAGGCGGGATAGTTCGAAGCAAGGCTCTCGCCGGCTTTCTTTCCCCGCGACGGATCACCCGCCAGCAGGTCGAAGGCGATCGCTTGCTCGTGACGGCGCAGGCGCTCCAACTCGCTGGTTTCGCTTTTCACCAATTGCCGGTGCAGTTCAATCACGCTGTCGGGGGAAAGCTCGGCCCACTCGACGTCGCGCGGCGAACCGGTGGCATCAAGGATCTTGATGCCGCCGCTACGGGTACCGGTGATGTGGTCCAGCTTGGTGTGGTCACGCAGTTCCAAGACCACGCCCTCCGACGAAGCGGCGAGTTTGTCCTCAAGATCGCCAAGGAACGAAGCGGCGGCCTCGACGAGTAACAGCAAGGCGGAAGCGCGTGGCTCGGTGCCCTTCACCGGAAAGTCCGGCGACTTGATCGCGGCGGCAGCTTCGGTGAAACGACAGGCGGCTGCGGTCTTGCGGACCTGCGCGAGCGGGTCGGCGGCTGGTGGCGGCGGCGATGGATCATCGGAAGGCGTCGCTGGCCGGTCGCCCATCAGGCGCGCGTGCTTCTCCAGATCGAGCTGCAAGGCGCGCACGTTGAAGCGCGCGCGGCCCTTCGTCTTCAGCGAGGCATGCACGGCATGGAGTTCGTCGGCCAAGCCCCGGCAAGCGGCGGCGCTGTCCGGAAACTTGCCGGGAATGGCAGCCGCGAGTTTCTCCGCATCGCTCGCATAGCCGCGCAGGATTTCCTGATAAGGAGCCACCCAGGCATCGGCCCCTTTCGGTTCGACCGCGAGCACCGCGTCGAAGTGGGGCACGGCCAGATCGGTCATGCCATGCTCCCAGTTCTTCAAGCCGGCAATCATCGAGACCAACAAGGCCGGCCCGGTGGGAGCGGGAGCCTCCGAACGCCACGCCACGGGACGCAGCCCGGCGACTTTCTCCAAGCCATCTAACAAAAGTCCGCGGCTATCCTCCGCGATGCCGACCGCGCTATGGATGTGTTCGGCGGCGGCTCGGGCGTCCTTCCGGGCATCGTCACTCTTGCCATCGAGATAGGCGGCGATCACCGCCTCACAGGCGGCCCAAGAGCCGGTGGGCTGGAGCACGCCGGGCTGGTCGCGGACTTCCGCGAACAGCGCATGTGCCTTGGCATAGTCGCCGGCTTTCAACGCCTCGCCCGCCGCACGATAGGCGGAGCCGATGCGGGCGCTGTTGTCCGCACCCGATGGATCGATCGCCACGGGAGTCGAAGTCGTGCCATTCTGCGAAACCTGCGGCTTGGGTTCCTCGCGGCTGACCCACCAACCGGCGAAGCCGAGCGCGCCAAGGATCAAGATGGCGGCCGCCGCCAGTGCCGCCTTTTCGCCCGCGTTCGAGCCCCGCCTGGAGCCATTGCCGGCTTGCCCCGATGGCATGGCGGCACCGTTGGCGAGGCGCTGGCGCGCCGTTTCCAACGCCGCCAGCAAATCATCGTAAGAGCGGAAACGCTGCGCGGGATCGTGTGCCATCGCACGGTCCACCACGGCGCAGGTGTCGGCACTCAGCCACGGCGCGGCCTTGGCCAGCGGCAGGATCTTCTTCTTCGCCTCGCGCAGCCGGTTGGTGTCCATCGACTCCTCGTTGCACGGCGGCTTGCCGGCCAGCGCGTGGTAGAGGGTGGCGCCGAAGGCATACATGTCGGAGCGGAAGTCCTCGGGCAGGCCCTCGATGGTCTCCGGCGGCACGTAATACGGCGTGGCCCAGATCTCCGTGGCCTGCGCCTTGCCGCCCTTGGTGACGAGGGCGAGGCCGAAATCGACGATCTTCGCATTGCCGGCGGCATCGAGCAGGATGTTGCCCGGCTTCATGTCGCGGTGGATCAGGCCGGCGGCCTGCGCGGCCTTCAGACCGGCGACCACCTGGACCGCCAGCGGCAGCATTTCCGCCTCCGGGATCGACCCGCGCTCGCGGATGTGGTGCTCGAAATGCCCGCCGGGGACGAGTTCCATCGCGATATAGAATCGCCCGAACGCCCGCCCGGTGGTGAAGACGCGGACGACGTGCGGGTGACTGAAGGACGCGGTGATCCGGGCCTCTTCCTCAAACGCCGCGATGCGCTTGTCATCGCTGCCGTATTCCTCGTTGAGGATCTTGACGATGACCTCGCGATCAAGGGTGTTGTCCTGGGCGACGAAGACGACACTCATGCCGCCGATGGCGTGGCGCCGCATCAGCGTGTAGGGGCCGAATTCGCGCTTCACCCGCGTGTGCTTGCGGCAGGCCGGGCACTCGACATTGGAAAAGGGGGCGACTCCGCTCACGTCCATCGACGTTCCGCAGGCGTGGCAATAGGCAATCTCGAGTTCCCCCTCGGACATGGCTTGAGGCTATCCTACGCAACGATTCGCTGGAAACTTCATTTTCGCGAAGCATCCGCCGTGAAATACCGCGGGATCAGTCCCGCAAGCGGAAAAACATCCGTCCTTCCTGCGGGGTGAAAGTGATCGAGCGCGTGACGCCGTTGTCGGAGACCGGGTGACTCGAGTCGCTCCAACTGTCGTCCGCGAGATCGGGGCTTTGCTCCAGCACGAGGTTGGAAAATCGCGAGGGCCAGAACACCCGCACCGTGTCGGTGTCGGTTTGGTGGGCGATGTAAAGCCGCGGCTCGCCCGGTTCATGGACTGCCACCACGCTCCAGAAGCCGCCGGAAGCGGCGAAGGTTCCGCCGGCCGAGGTGCCATCCGATTTCGCGACCCCGCCGCTGACCGCGTACGGGCCGCCCGTGCTGGCCCCGCCGCCGCCTTCGACGCTCGACCAGACGATCGCATACGGATTGGCGGCCCAGGTCGGGAACAACGCCGCCACAGCGATCACGAGTTTTCCCGTGGTTTTCATGGCTTGGCTTGGGTTGAGGTTTCAACGAGCCGCCGCAGCGCGGCGACGATATCCTTCAGTTCGGCTATTTGGCGGTCTTTCTCCGCCAGTTCGCGTCGCAGTCCGGCTTCGCGGGCTTCGAGCTTGCGGTCCAGTCCTTGGATGGCCGCCAATGCCACCCCGTCGGCATCGACGGTCGCGATGTGGCGGTCGTCGGGTCCCAGCCCGAAGGCCGCGCGGAAATCCTGCGCCATCGGGCCGAGGTGGCGGACCGCCGGATCGCGCCTGTAGTTCCACTCGCCCATCGGCAAAGCGACGACCTTGTCCAGTACCGCCACCGGATCGACCGGGCGGACGTTTTCCTTGGCGCTCCGGTCGCTGTTCAGGATCACGGAATTGGCGGTCACGTTGCCGTCCACGTCGAGGTTGCCGTCGCCGTTGAGGCGCATCAGCTCAACCCCGCCAGTGCCGGGGTCGTTGGCGCTGTCGCTGTGAAAGCCGTCGCGGTGCCAGGAGAAGTGGTTGTCGCTGCGACAGTAGAGCGTGTCCGCCTGGACGCCGATGCCGTAGATGCCGCCCCACAGGTTGAGCATCTGGCGGGTGGTGGTGCCGAAGTTGATCGAACTGCCGGCCGCCACGTCGAGGCTGCCGAATTCGGAGAGCGTCAGCCGCGTCTGGTTGCCGGTGCGGATTTCCAGCGGGTCCAAGGTGGCGGTGCCGATGATCCCGCGACGTCCGCTTTCCGCGTTGGCCTCGAATTGCAGTTCAATGCGGGTCGGCTGCTGGGGCGTGGGCGGGATCGGCGCCCCGGCCACCGCCAGAAAAGCCGCGCGGTAGGGCGCCGTGGAGTCCTCGATCACGCAGCGCTTGCTGGCGAAGTTGATCGTGGCAAGCCCCGCCGAATCCCCGAGGTGGACGGTGTGCAAGGGGCTGCTGTTTCCCACGCCCATCCCACCCGCGGCGCGGACCAGGAACTGGTTGGTCGCCGTGGAGGTGAAGTCGGCATTGGTCGAGTCTCCCCAGACGAAGGACCCGTTGTGGTTCGCCTTGGCGCGCCGGCCCGCGGCGAAGGCATAGCTGCCGAGCGCGCGGTTGCTCAACCCTCCGGGAATGGTCGCGTAGGTGCCGAGGGCATCGTTGCCGAAGCCGCCGCCGACGGATGAGTAGGCATTCTCCGCGCTGTTGTCCTGGCCGCCGGCGATGGTGGCCCCGGCGCCGTTGAGATCGTGACCGCCGCCGACCTTCAAGCGCGCGCCGACCAGATCGCCGCCGGCCTCGATATTGCCGGTGAAATCCGCGCTCGCGCCCGAGAAGCTGTTGGCCGGATTGTCAAAGGTCACCGGCTCGGTGTAAGTGCCGGGATCGAGCGCGCCCGCCCGCTGCGCGGTCACCGCGGCGGTGGCCACATCCGCGGCATCCGCCACCATGGCGCGCTGCGCCGTGACCGAGGTGGTGGCGACATCGGCACTGTCGGCGACGGTGGCCCGGCCCGCCGTGACCGCGCTCTGGGCGGTGACCGCGGCTCCGGCCCGGCGGGCGAAGGTCGTCTGCGGCACCGTCCGCACCGCTTGGCGCGGTGTCAGTAACGTCAGCGCTCCGCCGCCACCCGAAGGCCCGAGGCGGATCTCCAGCCACAGCATCTCGCCGTTGAAGACATCCGGACCGAAGTCCAGCGCCACCGTGAACAGACCATTGGTGACCGGCACTCCGGTCAGCAGGAGCATGCTCGGGTCGCCCACCGGGTCGGGATCGGTCTCGGAGGCATGGAGCGTGAATTCCAGATCGAACAGTCCATTCGCGGGACTGCCGTTTTCGGTCAGCACGCCGCTGTGCGTGAACGACGAGATGGCCTGGGCATGCAGCAGCCCGGCGGGCACGGCGACGCTGAACCACGTCGCGAGGAGGAGGAATCGATGGACGAGCGTTTTCATGGCGGCCCTTGGGTTGGGTGGATCCGGTGCCGGTCAAATCCGTCCGCACCGTAAGCGCGACCATCCGTCGGCGGGTGACAAGTGAGGGCTCGTGCGCTCGTCGGCACGACCGTCGTGCGGCCAGCCGGTTCCGGTTTTTCCGGGATTCTCACATTAGACCCGCATCTCCGGGGGTCAAGGGACCGTCGGAAAGTTCCCGCCGGTTGACAAATCACGGCCGCCACCCCGACGCTGCGCGCCCGTGGAACTCCGTGTGGACAGCGATGCCGGCACCCGCCTCGACGCCTATTTGGCGGCGCGGATCCCGGAGCTTTCGCGTTCGCGCATCCAGGAGCTCATCCGCGAGCAATTCATCCTGCGCAATGGTCAGCCGGCCAAGCCCCGCGACTCGGTGGTGGTGGGCGATTCGCTCAGCGTCGCCATTCCCGAGGCCGTGCCTGCCGAGGCCCAGCCGCAGGACATTCCGCTCAACATCCTTTACGAAGACGACCACCTCGTGGTGCTCGACAAGGAGAGCGGCATCGTCGTCCACCCCGCGGCGGGAAATCCCGACGGCACGCTGGTCAATGCGCTGCTCCACCACTGCCAGGGAAGACTTTCCGGCATCGGCGGCGTCGAGCGGCCGGGCATCGTCCACCGCCTCGACAAGGACACGTCCGGTTGCATGGTCGTGGCCAAGACCGACGTCGCCCACCAGTCGCTGACCGAGCAATTCTCGGGGCGCACGATGGAAAAGCTCTACCTCGCCGTGGCGCAGGGCATTCCCAATCCGCCGCAGGGCACCGTCTTCACCCACATCGGCCGCCATCCGGTGAACCGGCAGAAAATGGCCGTGGTCAATCCGCCCGGCGGCAAGACCGCGATCACCGACTACGGGGTGCTGTCGATCGACCGCTCGACCGGTTCGTCACTGGTGCTGTGCCACCTGCACACCGGCCGCACCCACCAGATCCGCGTGCACCTGCTGCACCTCGGCTGCCCGCTCATCGGCGATCCCATCTACGCCAAGCCGGAGCGCCAGAAGGCCAAGCCGGGGCGCTTGATGCTGCATGCGTGGCGGCTGGAGTTCGATCACCCGGTAACGAAGAAGCGCCTGAAGTTCGAAGCGCCGATCCCGCCGGAATACACGCCGTGGCTGCAGATGTTAGAACGACCCCTCCCCTGACCTCCACTCATGGACGAAGACGCTTTTTTCCAAGACCTGCTCAACGCCGTGGAGCAGCAGCTTGTCGCGCCGCAGACAAAATACGTGGCGAAGACCTTGGAGCGACTGACATCCAAGGGCATGAGCGCCGAAGACGCCAAAGAGAGAATCGCCGCATGCCTTGGTGAAGAAACCGATGCGATGTGGCGCAGCAAGCGCGGCTTCGACGAGAAGAGCTATCGCGAGAAGCTCGATGCGATCGATGCGTCAGAGCGGTTTGAGGATGAGGAGGAGTAGCGGAGGTGACGTTCAGAGGGCCCCTTCATGAAAACCAAGGCCCATTGCTCGAAAAGCGACGCCCTCAATTGATCCAAGCTCCTTCCGCTGCTGTCCCTCACACAGCGGGGGTAGCCGGTTGTCCAGCGCCGCCTTCTTCTGCATCTATTATGCTTAGAAAGCCGTCGTGATGGCTTTCAATGATCCATCCTCCAAATGGATCAAACAGATACGCATCCCAGTGGTAGCCGAGGAAGACCCCGCTCAAAACCGGAAGGATATCGGCAAGAAAAACGTCAATGCAGCAATCTTGACCCTTCCAGGCCATATAGGCACGCCTGCCAGTAACGAACTGCTCGGAGAATACGGAGCGCCATTCGGACGCCGGGACCAGCCGATCTCCCATCAAGTGCCCATAGGCATCGAACGGAAAACACGCCAATGCAGCCAACGCTGACGAACTGGCCAGTGCGCCTTCAGCGCATGGGATCACTACATACCGAACTCCCACGGCATCCAATGGGTTCAATAGCGACTTGAGCAAGGTGGCGCTGGCATCCTTTTCTGCCGCCTGCCTCAAAGCCGCTCGCTTCAGAACCAATTCTTGATGTCGGACGGGATCCACGCTCTGCAGAACGTGTAATTAGGCTGTCCTTGGCAAGGAAGCCAATTCCCCTGCATGGGCTTCTGCCGCCGCCTCACCCAAACGCCCCCGACACGTACTGCTCGGTCTGCTTCACGTCGGGATTCGAGAACATCTTCTGTGTCGTTCCGTACTCGATCAGCTTGCCGAGATAGAAGAAGGCGGTCTTGTCTGCACAACGACTGGCTTGGGCGAGATTGTGGGTGACGATGACGATCGTGTATTCCTGCTTCAGCTCCAGGATCAGTTCCTCGACCTTCAGCGTCGAAAGCGGGTCGAGCGCCGAGCAGGGCTCGTCCATCAGAATGATGTCCGGCTTGGTGGCGATGGTGCGGGCGATGCACAGCCGCTGCTGCTGGCCGCCGGAGAGGCCGAAGGCGCTGGTGTGCAGGCGGTCCTTCACGTCTTCCCACAAGGCAACGCGGCGCAGGCAATATTCCACGCGACCCTCGATCGCCTTGTGGTTCTTCTCGCCGTGGATGCGCAGGCCGTAGGCGATGTTGTTGAAGATCGACTTCGGAAAGGGATTCCACTTCTGGAAGACCATGCCGACGCGGCGGCGCAGCACCTGGAGGTCGAGATCGGGCCGCGCGATGTCGATGCCGGCGATGCGGATCGAGCCGCCGGTGACCTTGGCACCGGGGATGCGGTCGTTGATGCGGTTGAAGCACCGCAGCAGCGTCGATTTCCCGCAGCCGGAAGGGCCAATGAAGGCGGTGATCTCGCGCGACTGGATGTCGAGACTGACGTCGTGCAGCACCTGCTTCGCGCCGTAGTGAAAGCGCAGGTTTTCGACGGCAATTGCCGGGGTCTTGGACTGGCCGTTTACCATTTGAGCTTCGAGCGGACGCGGTTGCGGAGGATGATGGAGACGGTCGAAAACAGGAAGATCATCACCAGGAAGACGAAGACCGAGCCATACTGGGCGCGCTGGGTGTAGTCGGAAGTCGGGATTCGCGCCGCCAGCGTGTAGATGTGGTAGGGCAATGCCTGGACCTGGCTTTGCAACACGCCGAGCGGGCCGCCGGCGCCCTGCCACGGGAAGTCGTCCTTCGCGGCCACCGCGGCGGTGAACATGATCGGCGCGGTCTCGCCGGCGGCGCGGGCGAGCGACAGCACGGACGAGGTGAGGATGCCCGGCATGGCGAAAGGCAGCACGCACTTGCGGATGGTGTGCCAGCGGGTCGCGCCCAGCGCCAGCGAGGCTTCCCGGAAGCCCTGCGGCACCGCTTTCAGGGACTCCTCCGAGGCGGTGATGATGACCGGAAGGATCATGCACGCCAGCGTTGCGGAACCGGCGATGAGCGAGGAATTCCAGCCTTGGAAGCTGAAGTAGGTGAAGCCCAGTGGAATCGACAGCAGGGTGCGGTCGGACGGGGTGTCGGTGAAGACCGGCGCGGCGAGCACGAAGACGGCGAAGCCGAACAGGCCGAAGACGATGGACGGGACGCCGGCAAGGTTGAGGATGGCGAGGCGGACCCAGCGGATGAAGACGCCCTGCTTGGCGTATTCGCTGAGGAAGATCGCCGCGGCCACGCCGAAGAACAGCGCCAGCACGACGCTGAGCATCGTCAGCAGGGCGGTGCCGACGATGGGCCCGGCGATGCCGCCGCCGGAGTACGAGTAGGAGGTTTCGTTGAAGACGGCCTCGGAGCCGTTCTTCGCGACCCACGCGTGATACTCGATCGCCGGCAGGCTATGGCGGGTTCCAGTAGCGTCGTCGAAGACGTGCAGCGTCTGGGTCTTCTCGGTGAGGAAGGCAACGTCGATGAAGGGAAACTCCGGCTTGAGCAGCACCGGCACGCCGTCCCAGCAAATGCGGCCGAAGATCAGCAGCGCGAGCAGGACGATGCCCCAAGTGAGGCCGCCGAGCACGGCCTTGACCGCGCCCTCCTTCAGTCCGTCATGGTGGACGCCTTTGCGGATGAGTTGTTCGGGATTGTCCATCACTCGTGGCTGATGCGGAATTTGCGGAGCAGGCGCTGGGCGGTCCAGTTGATGCCGAGCACGATGCCGAAGAGCACCAGGCCGACGATGAACAGCGCGCGGTAGTGGACGCTGCCGAAGGGCACCTCACCGAGTTCCTGCGCGATGATGCCGGTGAGCGTGTGCGCCGGCTGGAAGAAGACCCCGAGGCCCTCCGTGAAGTCCGGGATCTTGATGCGGTTGCCGGCGACCAGCAGCACCACCATCGTTTCCCCGATCACGCGGCCGAGGCCTAGCAGCACCGCGGCGAGGATCCCGGAAATCGCGGCGGGGAAGACGACGCGGAAGATCGTTTGCAGCTTCGAGGCGCCGAGCGCGTCGGAGGCCTCGGCAAAGGCGGACGGCACGTTGTTGAGCGCGTCTTCCGACAGCGAGAAGATCGTCGGGATGGCCATCAGGCCCAGCAGGCAGCCGGCGGTGAACATGTTGAGCCGCTGCTGGATCGGGAAGCCCGGCACCCAGGAGAAGGAGTCCTTCATCGAGGTCTCCTGGAGAATGGTGCCCAGGACGGCGATGCCGAGGAAGCCTAGCACCACCGAGGGGATGGCTTGGAGGAACTCGATGACCGGCTTGACGAAGTTCTGCTGGCGACGGCCGGCGAGCTGGTTCGTATAGACCGCCGCGCCGACGCCCAACGGAATCGCCAGCAAGAGGGCGATGACGGCGATCAGGAGCGATCCTACGAAAAGCGGGATGATTCCGTAAAAGTCCTGCCATTCACCGCCGGTGATCCAGTCGCGGCCGGACAAGAAGCCCCAAATGGTGGCGCCCAAGCCGACCGGAGCGTCGTTCTTCCACGACTCCATCGCCGGAACCGTATCGGCAATCTCCTTGGAATATTCCCCGGCAGCCTTGCGGAAGGTGGCGAGGTAGCGGTCGGCCTTGTCATCCCCGAGCTTGGCGGGAAGCTTCGATTGGCTCTCGTTGATCGCCGCGGAAAGAGCGGCATTGGCATCCTTGAACTCCGGCAGGCGGGCGAGGACCGGCTCAAGCGATACCTTGAAATCCACCGGCTCGGTGGTGACGGCGGCCAGCGCATCGGCTTCGAGCTGCGCCCTGGCATCGGGCGACTTTGCCTTGCCTGCCGCTTCCAACAAGGTCTCGCGTTTGGCGACCTCGATCTCGTGCAAGGTGGCGGCCTCCTTCGTCGCCTTGACGGTGTCGCCAGTCTCCATGACCAGCGTGTCGAGATTCGCCGAAGCATCGGCGAAGGCGTCGATGGCGGCGCGGAAATCCGCCAGAGGTTCGGCGGCGGCGGCCTGCTTGGAGGCCACCGCTTCCTGCAGGGCCGCGACTAGCGGCGGATCGTCGGTGGAAAGCGGATCGCGGGCCTCGAACGACGCGAGCAGTTGCTTGCGCTCGTCGTCCCCGAGATGCGGTGTCGGCGGCAGTCCATCGCCGAACTTGCCGGCCATGCCATCGGCGAGCAGCGCCCTGTACTTCGCGGTGAGCGAGTCCTGGAGTTCCTTCGGGACGCCCTCGTCGCCGGCATTTTCCGCCACCCGCTGAAGCGCGCTTTGCGCCGGCGCGACCGCCTCGCCGAGGTAGCTGACGAGGGCCGAGGCTTCCTGAGAGCGGAGCATTTCCCCGCGGCAGGCGGCATTGACCTGGGCGTAGTAGGCGCGATTGAGCAGCGAGCTCATCTGCTCGTGCGCCGTCAGGTCCTTGCGCGGAATGTCCACGAACTCGAGGCCGGCCTTGCGGTAGAGTTCAAGCTCCTTGCGGTAATCCGGGAAAAAGCCCGCGCCCTCCCGGATCAGGAAGACGATGATCAGGACCAGAATGACGATCGTCAGGCCGGCATTGCTGGCGAAGAAGAACTTGATCAGACCGTCCGTACCGCGGCCCTTCCGGCGGAAGGGATGATCGGCAGGAACTTGGGAAGGCGTCTCAGGCATGCAGGCGCGGCGAGCGTGGGGGCAGGACGTGAAAATGGCAATCCCGGCGGGTGGTCGCCGCGCCGGGATTGCGTGTCAAAGTCGACAGGTGCCGGTCACTCGTTCGGCACGAAGCCGATGCGCTCGGCGATCTTCTGGCCTTCCGCGCTGATCGCGAAATCGACGAAGGCCTTGGCGGTCGCGTCGGCGCTCTCGGGGAGGTAGAGGTAGCAGGGGCGGGCGTAGGCGAACTTCTTGGCGTTGGCGGCGACCGGCTCGACGCCGTCGATTTTCACCGAGTGGATGCCATTGGCCTTGGCGTAGGCGAGGCCGACGTAGCCGAT
Source organism: uncultured Verrucomicrobiaceae bacterium (assembly GCA_966696705.1). Lineage (GTDB taxonomy): Bacteria > Verrucomicrobiota > Verrucomicrobiia > Verrucomicrobiales > Akkermansiaceae > Haloferula. The sequence continues at coordinate 14,560 of CBKZPU010000063.1, forward strand.
GCCGTTTTTGTTCTTGGCGACCTCTTGGGCGATCTGCTCGTTGCCGGCCATCTTCTGGGAGTTCGAGGGGTAGTCACGGCCCTTCATGGCGAGAGATTGCCAGTCCTTGTAGGTGCCGGAGGAGGTGTTGCGGGTGTAGATCGAGATCGGGCCCGGGGCACCGCCGACCTCGCTCCAGTCCTTGACCTGGCCGGTGAAGATCTTGGCGACCTGGTCCTTGGTCAGCGCCTTGAGCGAATTGCCCTTGTTGACGATGACCACGATCATGTCGTGGCAGGCTACAACCTCCTTGAGCTTGATGCCCTTGGCGCGGGCGGCGGTGATTTCTTCCGGCTTGGCCTTGCGGGACGACATGCCGATGTGGGCGGTGCCGTTGGCCAGCGCGGGGAAGGCGGTAGAGGAGCCTTCGGCGGCGATTTCGAATTTCACGCCATTGTTCTTCGAAGAGAAGCTCTCGGCAAGCTGCGGAACGAGCTTGGCACCGAGGGTGTCGGAACCCTTGATGCTGACGGTCTGCGCGCCGGCGGTGGCGGCGAGCATGGCTCCCGCGAACAGGCTGGCGGCGGCGAATCGGATGGTGGTGCGCATGATGTGATGTGGATTTCCGCGCCGCAAGCGACGCTCGACGGCATGGATGCCACCCCGGTTGCAAACGTCCACCGGCGCAATGTGACAGGTTTGTCACGAAACCCGGCTAGAGGGGGCGGCGGATCACCCCGCAAATCCCTCGCCATCAGCCACGAAGGGCTGATCGGGGGATTTGTGACAGGACTGTCACGCAACGAACCTGTCACAAAGCCGTCACTTCGCCTCGATTCCCGCCGCCTAACGGCACTGCCTTCATTGATTTCATCCATGAAACACCACACGACCCAAGCCACGGCCGCGCTCCTGTGCGGTCTTTCCAGCCTCGCCTTCGCCGGTGAACCGGTGACCGAGCCCGCCCCGGCCGCCGAAAGCGGCTCGATGTTCGCCGATTTCGACTTCTGCGAATGGCTCTCGAGCAAGCCCGGCACCGTGAAGTTGCCGGACAATCCCTGGGTCCAGAGCTTGGCCTTCGACGGCCGCTTCCACTGGCAAGCCGCCTATGTCGATGGCGAGGGAACCAATGGCCAGGACTTCAGCGAGGACTACACCGAGGTCCGTCGCCTCCGCCTCGGCACCAAGATCGGCTTCCTGAACTACTTCACCTACAAGGGCGTCGTGAACCTGGTGGAAGACCAGCGCTTCAATGGCGGTGACCTCGAATACGACTACATCGACTTCGACGAGTCGTACTTCACCTTCGACATTCTCAAGGCCTTCAACCTCGGCGGCCTCGACGCCCTGACCGCGAACTACGGCCGCATCAAGTGGCACGGCGGCCTCGAAGCACGCACTTCCTCCAACTCCATCCTCACCGTCGAGCGCTCGGCCATTTCCAACAAGGTCTATCAGAGCGCCCGTCCCACCGGTCTTTTCCTCAGCGCCGTGAAGGGCGACTGGAACGTGATCGGCGGCATCTACAGCACCGACGAAGGCACCGACAACTTCGGCGCGGACTCCGGCAACGTCGAAGGCTGGGGCGGCTGGAACGACGGCCTGATGTACAACGCGGAGGTCATCTACTCCGCCACCGACGACCTGCGCTTCGGCTGGGAATTCCTTTACAACAACGCTGACGAGCGCTTCGCCAACGAGGACTCGTTGCTCGACTACCGCTGGGCCACCACCCTCTCCGCCGAATACGCGATCGGCAATGGCGGCATCAACGTGGAAGGATTCTACGGCGACAACGGTGGCAGCGAAATGCAGGCCAATGCCGCCCGCCGCGGGAACTTCTGGGGCTTCGTGGCCACTCCTTACTACTGGATCATCCCGGCCAAGCTCCAGGCCGTGGTCCAGTATGCCTACGCCGGCGCGGAAGAGGATCAAGGCATCCGCATGAACAGCCGCTACGTCCGCGCCACCAACTACGGCGGCGGCGGCAACCCGAACATCGTCAACGGCGGCCGCGGCGACGAGCTGCACACCGTCTATGCAGGCCTCAACTATCTGGTCTGCGGCGACAATCTCAAGTTCATGGCCGGCGCCGAATACGCCTCGCTCAATACTCCCCACGTCGGCGACGGCGACGTGGACGCGCTGACCTGGCTGTTCGCGTTCCGCACGTTCTTCTGAAGCGCTCGGTTGCGCATCTTCGGTTAGAGAGCACCGGTCCGCGAGGGCCGGTGCTTTTTTATGGCTCTCCGTCAGGTTGCTGAGCCGTCCTAGTCCGTGGCGCATGCCTCTGGCATCCTGTCTGTCGCTCGCAGAATGCGGGGGCAGTCCTTTCACACGCCGGAGGCGTGCGTTACGTTTGGAGAGCCCTTTTTTATCGACCGGCTGAGCCCGTCGCCACTTGAAGGAGCAGGTTGTCCCGGAGAGGCCAATAATTCAGCCCAGGATCGAGGCCATTGGCCATCAGGCAGAAGGTGAATTCGCGGCCGTCCGGCATCGTGATGAAGCCGACATCCGCCTTCACGCCGGACATCGCACCGAGCTTCGAGCGGACGCGACCGTCGAGGTAGGCGGTGAGGCTTTGGCGGAAGCGCTCGCCGTGCGGGCCGCGGCGCGCGAGGTGATTCACCTTCGCGAGATCGAGCGGCCGGATCATGTTGGCACGAGCAAGGCCGCTGCCGTCGATCAGGCGCAGCCCCTTGAATTCCATGCCGCGGCTTTCCCAGTGGCGGCGGAGGGCGTAAGCGGCGTCAGGATCGGTGCCCTTTTGAAGACCGATGGTGAGGAACAGGCACTGGGCTTCGAGATTGTCGCTGACCTTGTGAAGGTGGTCGATGATCTCGGGAAGGGACTTGGACTGATGATCCGCCAACACGACGAACTGCGAGCGCGGCGGGATCTTGCGCCCCAAAACCTTCACCCCCGCCGCTTGGAGCTTGGCCCGGAGGAGTTCCCGCACCCGCGCCAGAGGATCGGGAAGCGCACCGTTCACGGTGAAATTGCTTTCACCAAGCGGAACGGATCCGCGAAGCGTGATCGTCCGGCCGTTGGGCTGGGAGTAAATGACGACCCGATCGCCGGTACCCGGCGGACCGGTGACCACCTCATTGATCCACCGCGTGTCCTTCGTCGCACCGTCCTGAGTCAGCAACGTGGCCGGCTTTCCTTCGTCGGCAGCCGGTTGAAAATGAAGCACGAGGCGGTTGCGATCGAGATTGAAGCCGAAAGCCCCCGCGCCATAGGCGTTCCCGATGTCGCCCCAGTTCCAATGATCGCTGACCGGCGGCTCATGAAAGTCCGCACCATCGATCTCAAGCTTGCCGTTCACCCGCTTCAAGCCGGCCTTGATCACTTCGTCGGCGAGGGCATCAAGATCCTCCGAGGTAAAGGTCGGGTCGCCGCTGCCGGCGAGCACGAGATCACCATCGAGCACCCCGCTTGCGGGAATTTCCTTACCGGACAAGAGCTTCGTGCTGAAACGAAACTCCGGCCCTAACACCTCCAGCGCCGCCGCGGTGGTGACGGTTTTCAGGGACGATGCCGGGCAGAGGGCATTCCACGCGAGCGGCGAGGCGAACTCGATGCCGCCGCTGTCATTCAGCAGGCAGAAGCCGACGGATGCCCCGGCAAGCGAGGGATCGGCGGACCAATCGCTGAAGGCAGATTCGAGGAAGGGTCGGACGCCCTCGGCCGACCGCGGGGCGACCGGGAATGCGCTCGTTCCAGGTGACGCGGGACGAGTGGGGGAACCCTTCTCTCCCACAGCGGACGAGTGGGGGCGCACGTCCCTACCTAACAACAGCCAAGCCGCCACAGCCCACCCTGCAATCGCGAAGATTCCGCCGATGGCAGCGGTCGCTTTCACGCCCCCAGGTTCTTGATCGTCTGGAAGATCGCCGTGATCATCAAGTAGGCCATGGTGCCGATCAGGCTGGCCATGATGATGAGGATGGTCGGCATGATCAGCGCCATGATGCGCGACAGGCTCTTGTCGAGTTCCTTGTCGTAGCGCTCGGCGGCGCGGCGCAGGGCGAGGTCCAGCTTGCCGGTTTGCTCGCCGACCGAGACCATGTCGATCAGTAGCGGCGGGAAGGCTCCGGTGCGGATGAGAGCCTTCGAAAAGGCCCGGCCGTCGCCGACTTGGTCGATGACCGTGTTCAGCTCGCCGCGCAGCGCGAGGTTCTGCGTGGCATCGCGGGAAAGCTCCAAGGCACGCAGCAGCGGCAGGCCGTTGCCGGCGAGGTTGGCCATGGTTTCGAGGAACTGGACGTAGAAGCGGCTGGTCACCACCGGCCCCATCAGGGGGGCGCGCAGCTTGAATTGGTGCCAGGTCATCGTGTTGTCCGGATTGTCCTTCCACGCCTTGAAGAACAGGCCCGCGGCGGCGAGCACGATGAGGATGATGTACCAGTAAGCCTTGATGAAATCCGAGGTGGTCACCATCAGCTTGATCGGCGTTGGCAGCCTGCCGCCGGGGGTGCTTTCGATCAGCGTGGTGAGCTGGGGAATAAGCGTGGTGACGAAAACCGCCGCCACGCCGATGCCCGCGACGATGAGGAAGGCCGGGTAGATCATCGCGAGGATGAGCCGGCCCTGCAGCTCGGCAATGGTCTTCAGGTAGTGGGCCTGGCGCTTGAGAATGGTATCGAGCGCGCCGGACGCTTCTCCGGCTGCGGCCAGCGAGCAGTAGAGCGGGCCGAAGCTCGGGCTGACGCGCTTGATGGCGGTGGAGAAATTCATGCCATCCCGCACGAGCTGGCGAACGCGGCTGGCGACGTCTTTCAGACCACCGAGTTCCTGGCGGTTCTCCATCGACTTGAGCGCCGGCTCGAGCTGCAGACCGGCGGCGAGCATGTCGGAAAGCTCTTCGGTGAACATGATCACCTCGGCGCGCTTGAGTTTCAGCGGGCCTTCCGGTGCATTTCCGTCGGACTCCTTCGGCGCGGCCTTCGCGGCCGGCTTGGCGGCGGCTTTCGGCCCGGGCTTGGCGGCGGGCGCGGGCTCCTTGGCCTTCTTCTTCGCCGGGGCCGTGGAGGCAGCGGTCTCCTTCAGGCTCACCGGCTGGAGGCCGCGCTTGTCGAGCAGCCGCAAGGCTTCCGGACGATCCGCGGCGTCCACCTCCCCGGTCTGGACACCGCCGGAGGAACTGAGGGCTTTGTAGGCGAAAAGGGGCACGCTGGGATCGAGATTTGAACTTTGCAATTCGGGATTTCAGGTCACTCCGTGGCGATGTCGGTGGAGGTGACCGAAATGACCTCTTCGATGGTCGTGACGCCCTGCATCACCTTCATCCAACCGTAGCCACGCATTGGGACGAAGCCTTCCTTGATCGATTGCGCGCGAATGTCCGGTGCGCTGGCTCCGTGGGCGACCATGTCCTGCATGGTCTGGCTGAGTACCACGACTTCGTAGATCGCGAGACGGCCTTGGAAGCCGGTGCCGCGGCAGCGGTCGCAGCCCTTCGCTTGATACGGCTGGCCATCGAGATTCATCGGGATGCCGAGGTCGCGGCGGTCGTCGAGCGTCAGCTCGCGCGGCACCTTGCAGTGCGGGCAGAGGCGGCGGACGAGGCGCTGGGCGAGGAAGGCGCGGACGGCGGCGGAGACGAGGAACGGCTCCACGCCCATGTCGATCAATCGGCTGATCCCGCCGAGCGCGTCGTTGGTGTGGAGGGTGGAGAACACCAAGTGGCCGGTGAGCGAGGCGCGGATGGCGATTTCCGCGGTTTCAAGGTCACGAATTTCCCCGATCATCACGACGTTCGGGTCGGCACGGAGGATCGAGCGCAAGCCGGCGGCGAAGGTCAGGCCGATGTCCGACTTCACCGCGATCTGCATCACCCCGGAGAGCTTGTTTTCCACCGGATCCTCGATCGTGACGATGCGGCGGTCCGGGTGGTTGATCTCGCTGAGGAAGGAGTAAAGGCTGGTCGATTTACCCGAACCGGTGGGACCGGTGATCAGGATGATGCCGTTGGAAATGTGGAGCAGGTTCTCGATCTTCGAGCGGACGTGGTGCTCCATGCCCAGCTTGTCCAAATTGAACTTCTCCTGGTTGAGGAGACGGAGCGCGACGCTCTCGCCCTCGACTGTCGGCACGGTGGCGACGCGGACGTCGATGGTGCGGCCTTCGAACTGGAGGTTGATACGGCCGTCCTGCGGCAAGCGGCGCTCGGCGATGTCGAGGCGCGACATGATCTTCAGACGGGCGATCACCGAGCTTTGCAGCGCCTTGATATTTTCCGGCACCGTCACCGCCAGCAGCTTGCCGTCGATGCGGTAGCGGATGCGCAGGTTATCGGCCAGCGGCTCGACGTGAATGTCGGTCGCGCGCTGCTCCAGCGCCTCACGGATGATCTGGTTGACGAATTTGACGACGCTCGCCTCCTCGTCCTCGTCGGCGTCGATGACGTTCGCCTCGTCGTGGGTTTCGAGGTTGTCGTAGTCGAGCTCGCGGCCTTCCAAGATCTGCTCGAAGGTGTCGGCACCCACACCATAGAGGCGGCGGAGCGATTCGTGGACGCGGCGGCGGGAGGCCATGCACCACTCCACCGGCATCTCGATTTCCTGGGCAACGGCTTGGCGGGCGACGAGATTGAAGGGATCGAAGGTGGCGAGCTTGAGGCGCCTGTCCTCCCCTTCCCCAACGAATTCCACCGGCAGAAGCCGGTGTCGCAGGGCGACCCGGGGGCCGCAGGCTTCGCGCAGCGGCAGCGGGGTTTCTGGAAATTGGATGTTTTCCAGCCACTCCATGCCCAGTTCGGCGGCCAACTCCCGCATATAGGGCTCCTCATCGACCACGCCGGCATCCAGCACATCATCGATCGGCGAGCGCTGGCGGACGCTCGCCCCCTCCAGCACTTCCTCGAGTTTCTCCAAATCCTGGCATCCGCTCCGGCGGGCGGGGTCGATCAACAATTCGGTCATGTAGCTGGCGTCTTGTCCCGTAAAACCGCCGGGGGTGCAACTTTGTCTCTGGAAAATACTGCCGGTTGCGTCAGCAAGCGGGCCCGGCCGCCCGGGACTTGCCGGCGGAGATCCCCCTCCCTAGAACCGCGCCGTGCCGACAATCCATCCCACCGCCCAGATTTCGCCCGACGCGGAGCTCGCCAGCGACGTGAGTGTGGGGCCCTTCACCGTGATCGAGGGGCCCGTGAAACTGGCGGCCGGGGTGAAAATCGGCGGCCATGCCTGGATTTCCGGCCGGACCCACATCGGCGAGGGGAGCAGCGTCGGCTGGGGAGCCGTGGTCGGAGCCGATCCGCAGGACCTTTCCTTTGATCCCGAGACCGATTCGGGAGTGGAAATCGGGCCGCGCAACACGCTGCGCGAGTACGTGACGATCCACCGCGGCTCGAAATCCGGTGCCCGCACCATCCTCGGCGAGGGCAACCTGCTGATGACCGGCGTCCACTTGGCGCACGATGTCCGGCTGGGCGACGGCAACATCCTCGCGAACAACGTGCTGCTGGCCGGGCACATCCACGTGGGAAACAAGGCATTCCTCGGCGGCGGCGCGGGCTTTCACCAGTTCATCAAGATTGGCGACTTGGCGATGATCCAAGGGCTGACCGCCGTCAGCCAGGATGTGCCGCCGTTCTGCACCGCTTACGGAATCAATCAGCTCGCCGGCCTCAACACCGTCGGCCTGCGCCGGGCCGGCTTCAACCCCGAGGATCGAGCCGCGGTCAAACGCGCCTACAAACTTGTGTTTCAATCAGATCTTCCCCGCGAGGCTGCGTTGGCCGAAGCTTTTGCGCTCGAATGGCCCGAGCCAGCCGCCCGCTTCTTGGCCGCCATCGCCACCCCTTCCAAAAAGGGCGTGATGAGCCCGTAACGCCGAGGCCGGTCGAAACTTCGCGAAGGAACGAAACGGTCGCTTCAAATTGAGCTGATTCGAAGAAACCGCGCGAGAGTCGGACCGTGCATGCGCCCAAACCTCCCTTGGAGAAAGCATGAATAAACGAGAAATCAATCGTTTGATTTGAGCGAACTGGCACTCAGGCTTACTCGATTCAACAAATCGACATTAAAACACTCGTTTCTATCGAATTTTTCCTGAGCGATCCCTTCAACCAGAATAATTTACATTAGATCTCCGCCACAGCTCCCCCGGGAACCGCCCTAGGGAGCAATCGCAAACCATCAATTCCAACGTTCGATTCAATCACCCGCAGCTAAGCTGTGATCGAGCGTCCGCAACCAAGACCTCAACCGGTGCTCCCGGTTTGGTCCTCATCGCTGTCGCCGTTTTCCGCAACGGTCTCGGCCTCGATCTCCCGCTGGACGCGGGCCGACAGGAAGGGCCGCACCGCCAATCCATAGAGCAGGTAGGCGCTGAACAAGACCGCCGGCATCACGTAGTGGAAACGGACGGTGATGATCAGCACCAGCGCCGCGCCTACGATGACCAGGGGCGTGCCGCGGGTCCGCCAGCCGACTTTCTTGAAGCTGGGGTAGCGCACGTTGCTCACCATCAGGATGGACAGTCCCAGCATCGCGCCGGCGAGCACGTATTTCCACGCGCCGAGGTTGCGGTCGGTATCGTTGAAATAGATGACCAGGTAGGTCAGCGAGGAAATGAAGCCGGCGGCCATCGGGATGGGCAAGCCGCGGAAATCGGTGCTCGCGTTCACCCGTTTCGGCATCGCCGCCAAGCAGTTGAAACGCGCCAGACGGATCGCCCCGCACAGCACGTAAATGCACGCCAAGCCCCAGCCGACGCCCTCCAGCTTGAGGTGCTTGAGATCCTCATCGAGCGGGAACAACACCGCCTTCGCCATCAGGATCGAGGGAGCCATTCCGAAGGAAATCACATCGGCCAAGGAGTCGAATTCCCGCCCGAACGGCGATTCCTGCCCGCCGAACCGGGCGAGACGACCATCCAGCAGGTCGAAAATGCAGGATGCAAAGATCAGCAGGATCGCCCGCTCGTAGTACGGGCGGGCGGACTCGAAGACGTAGCCCTCCGGCGTGGTGGCGAGGAAGATCCCCTTGAAGATCGTCAGCACCGCGAAGAAGCCGCACGCGAGGTTGCCGGCTGTCATCAGGTTCGGCAGCAGGTAGATGCGCGGCTCGTCAGGCTCGATGGGACGGAACATGCGGGCGCAAGGTGGCCCAAAAGCACGCGTTGAAACAGTGGAAAATCCCCGGGTGCCGGTTAGGGTCCGCGGCGTGGACCCCGCGACGATCACCGCCGACACCCCGATGGGGGAAATAATGAGCGCCCTGCCCGGGGCCCGCCGCGCCCTGTTTTCGCGCTATCACCTCGGCGGCTGCCAGAGCTGCGGCTTCGCCGATACCGAGACGCTGGCCGAGCTGTGCGCCCGCGCCGGGGAGCTGGATGTCGCGGAAGTGCGGGAGCATTTGTTGGAAAGCCACGCCCACGACGAGTCGATGATGGTTTCGCCCGCGGAGCTGAAGGCCGAGTTGGAGTCCCCCGCCCCGCCGCTCCTGCTGGACTGCCGGACCCGTGAAGAGCACGAGGCGGTGGCCATCCCCGGCGCGGTGTTCATGACCCAAGAACTCCAGCAGCAGCTCTTCGGCGGCGACCCGCAGCGGCGGATCATCCTCCACGACCACGCCGGCAAGCACGTGCTCGATACCTGCGCGTGGTTTTTGGGCCACGGCATGAAGAACACCCGCGCCCTGCGTGGCGGGATCGACGCGTGGAGCCGAGACGTGGACCCAAAGCTGCCGAGGTATCGGATCGAGGTGGATTGATTGGATTCTGGCGATGATTCGGAAGCTCACAATCCTCCTCGGTTTCCTGATTTCAGGCTGTGCTGCGCCACTGCGGGACTATGACGCCCGGGTGGTGGTCGCTTTTGTCGTCGGGACCGATGGCTTCGTGAAAGAGGCGAGCGTGGTTTCATGCGAAGCCCCTCCCGGCAAAAAGGAGCTCTTTGAGCGGGAAGCACTGAGGGCCGTGAAAAGATGGAAATTCCGTCCGGTCCGGAAGCTCGGGCGACGCGTCCCATTCTCTTCCAACTCGACGACAAGCCGGCAACTTGACCGGCCACCATGGACAGGATAACGTCCAGCCATGGAAGCTATCTCTTACACTGCCGCACGCGAAAATCTCGCGGCAACGATGCAGAAGGTTTGTGACGACCGGGCTCCCATCATCATCACTCGAAACCGCGATCAAGCGGTGGTCATGATGGCGCTGGAGGAATATGAGGCACTTCAGGAAACCGCCCATCTCCTGTCCTCGCCTGCCAATGCGGCGCGGCTGATGGAATCGGTCAAGGAACTGCGAGCGGGCAAGGGCAAGGAACGCCACCTGACAGTGGAATGAGGCTCATCTTTTCCAAGCGAGCCTGGGAGGACTACCAATTCTGGATCAAGACCGACCGGCAAACGCTCAAGCGGATCAATCTGCTGATTGAGGACGCGACACGAACTCCATTCGAAGGCCTGGGAAAACCCGAGCCGTTGCGCCACCAGCTTGCCGGCTTCTGGTCCCGCCGGATCACAGGCGAACACCGTTTTGTCTATGCCGTCGAAGGCGATGACCTGCTGATCGCGCAACTCCGCTACCATTACGAAGCCTGAAAACGAAACGGGCCCGGCAAACGCCAGGCCCGTTTCGTTTGAATGAATCGCGTTTCGGCCGTCAGGCAAATACCTCCGCCACCGGCACGCCCTTGTCGGCGAATTTGAACGGACGGCCGGAGGGCGACATGACGACGAGGTCGTGCGGCAAGCCGAGCGCGCTGGCGATGGTGGCATTGAAATCCTGGACCATCACCGGCTTGTCCTTGACCCGCTCGCCCTTGGCATCGGTCTCGCCGTACTTGAAGCCTCCTTTCACGCCGCCACCCGCGAGCAGGCAGGTAAAGGCCGCCGGGTGGTGATCGCGGCCATTCTGGTGCTCGGTCTTGATCGTCGGCGTACGGCCGAATTCGGTGGCGACCACGACCAAGGTGTCCTTGAGCATGCCCTTCTTCTCGAGGTCGTTCAACAGCCCGGCGTAGGCTTGGTCGAACTCCTTGCAGCGGCCTTCCACGGCGGCGAAGTTGTCGTAGTGGGTATCCCAGCCACCGAGCTGGACTTCCACGAAGCGGACGCCGTGCTCGACCAAGCGGCGGGCAAGCATGCAGCCTTGCGCGAAGCGGCCCTCGCCATACATCGAGCGGACGGAGGCGGACTCGTCGTTGATGTTGAAGGCCTTCAGGTCCTTGCTGTTCATCAGGCGGATCGCCTCCTGATAGAGCTCCTCGTAGGCCTTCACGTCGGCATTCTGATACTTGCCGTGGAACTGCTTGTTCAGGCGGTCGGCCAGCGACAGGCGGCGTTCAAAGTCCTCTTTGCTGACCTCGGCCGGCTTGCGCGAATCCTGCAGGCCTTCATTCGGGCTGCCGATCGGGGCCGCGGCGTACTTCGCGCCGAAGAAGCCGCCGCCGGAGCTGTCCGCGGAGGTATCGATCGCGACAAAGCCCGGAATTTCCGGGTTGTGGCGGCCGCCTAGTTTCATGACCCAGGCACCCAGCGATGGATGCTTCACCGTGCCGCGCATCTCGTAGCTGGTGTGCATGATGTAGGTGCCCTGTTCGTGGGCGCCTTGACGGGAGGTCATCGAGTTGATCACGCAGACCTTGTCCATGACCTCGGCGGTCTTGGGCAGGT
>CBKZPU010000064.1:0-25984 GCA_966696705.1 uncultured Verrucomicrobiaceae bacterium
ACCCCCGGGAAGCATCAGTTCCGCCCTTCCTCGCTCCTCCAGCGCCTTGCGTAGATCGGCGTCGGTCGCACTTCCGCGATGCTGTTTTTCGATGAGCTCGGGAATCTCCCGGCCCGGTTTCTCCGGCTCGCTTTGGGCAGGCAAGCTGGTTGCCGCGAGGAGCGGGCAAGCGAGATAGACAAGCGCGGTTTTCATCGGTCCATTGGATCAAGCGAAACCAATGAACCCTTCTTGCCTTTTCGCCAATTCATCGCGTCACGTTTCCGGCTTTTTCGGAAATCGAAGACTGCCACGATTCGCCCATGCGCATGCTTCTCTGCCTCCCTTCGCTGCTCCTGCCCCTCGGTGCCGTCACGCGATCATGGTGCGGAAAGTCAGATTGATCCGGGGTGCCTTGACCTTGGCCGACTTTGGCAGGGCGTGCTTCCAGTGATCCTGCGTCTCGCCTTTCATGACCAGCAGGCCACCGTTTTCCAGGAGCAGGGAAACGGTCTCGGCATCGCGCTTGTGGCGGAAAGAAAACATCCGCTCCGCGCCCAGGCTGAGCGAGGCGATGCCTGCATGTTTGACCAAGGCCTTCTCGTCGTCGCTGTGCCAGCTCATGCCTTCGCCGCCGTGGTGGTAAAGGTTGGCGAGGCAGGAGTTGAAGGACAGGCCGGTGAGGGTCTCGATCCGCACCTTGAGCTCCGCCAGTTCCGGTGTCCACGCGGCCGCCTGCTTCACCGTGCCGGAGTATCGGTAGGGAATGCCGGCATCGGCGAACCATGCCACCTCGCGTGCGGTGACGACGCGCTTGCCGAACATCACCACCTCATCGTGCCGCCATGGCAGGGAGGAACTCAGGCGTTCATAGTAGTTCCGTGCCGTAGGCTCGTCGAAGATCCGGCCGTAATAGATGGCGGTGCCGTCGCGGGGCAGCAAGTTCATCGCTTCGCCTCCCGCTCCAACAGCTCGCGTTTGAGCTCGACGCCCCAGCGGTAGCCAGAGAGGCCGCCATCGGTGCGGACCACCCGGTGGCAGGGGATGGCCACCGCGATCTTGTTGGCGGCACAGGCTCCGGCCACGGCGCGCACGGCTTTCGGCTCGCCGAGCTTTTCGGCAATCTCCGCGTAGGTCGCGGTGCGGCCAGGCGGGATCTCCTGCAATGCCTTCCACACGCGGAGTTGAAAGCTGGTGCCGCGGATGTCCAAGGGCAGCTTCCACGGCTCGCCCGGCCGTTCCATGTGTCCGGCCACCTGCGCGACCATCTGCTCGAACTCGCGGTCACCTCCCACCAACTCCGCCTTGGGAAAACGACGCTGCAGGTCTTCCAACAACTCCTGCGGGTCATCGCCGAGAAGCACCGCACACACCCCGGCGTCGGTGGTTGCGACCAATAGGCCGCCGAGCGACGACTGGCCAACCGCGAAACGAATTGTCTCGCCGTTGCCGCCGTTGCGATAGGCCTTGGCATTCATTCCTAACAGCCGCTTGGATTCGGCGTAAAAGCGGCCGTTCGATTCGAAGCCGGCTTCGTAGATTGCCTCCGTGATGCTGCGTGCCTTGGGAAGTTCCTCTTGCACCCGCCGCGCGCGATGGGCACTGGCCCAGGCCTTCGGGCTCAGGCCGGTGACCTTTTTGAAGACGCGCTGGAAGTGAGAGGGGCTCAGACCCGCCTCGACCGCCAAGGCTTCCAGATTGGGTGTGCTGTCCGCCTCCTCAATGCGGCGACAGGCCCGGGCCACGAGCGCGGCGTGATCAGGTACAGCAGGCGCGGATTTCATGTGGGCACCCTAGCGCCGGATGGGCGGGGAAAAACTCCGTTTCTTGCGACAAAGGGGCGGAAATTTCAAGCAGCCCAGGGATGTTGGCGCGGAACAGGGTTGGGCGGCACGGCCTTCTCTTGATCTTCCAAGGAATCCCCGACCGGGGGAATCACCTGCACCACAACGTCAGGATAGGTTTCTCTCAACCGCCGGACCGCTTCCGTTTCCGTTCTTTCAAACGCAATGACGGCTTCGAGGTGACCGAAAGCCGGGACTCTCTCGCCGTCGTGGGGAAGAAAGCGGACGCCCCGGTCATTGTCGTCGCGGAACCCGCAACCGGGGCAGAGGAGGTACACGTACCAATCTTTCATCCACTGGTTGCAAAGAGCTTCTACCCAAGGCGCGGGTTCGCTTCCTGAGGGATTGATGACGAGAAGATTCGGTTTCATGGCGGGCGATGCAGGGTTCGGCGGCCACGGGGAATCGGCATTCACCGCAGTCCTCCGGCTCTGTGGCACCGGGCGTGCCAGCGCTACCGGCCTTGATCCTGCGGGCATGGGGCCGGATTTCGCGGGCCTTGGCCATGCAACGCTCACCCTAACATCTGCACTTTGCAGTATGCTCGCCGCGAGGTCGTTGCGGGTGCCATTCACCGCCTCGGGAAAAATCCGGCATTGCGCGTGTCAAAATGCCTTCAACCGGGCAATTTTCAGGTTTCGCCTTTTGACGTCATAGTAGGAAATCGCAGGCGAACCACGGGGATCAAAGGCCAATGAGGTTTGATATCCTCCGCCCACGCCGACGTCCACAAAGTCAATGGCCCAGCCCTTGGGCGATTGAACGGCATACTTGAGCTTGGGACTGGCGAGATCCGTCGAGTCGCAGAGTCAATGCGCCGGGGACCATTCCGCCGGTTTCATCCCTCCAGCATCGCATCCAGTCGCTGCATCTCGCCGACCTGCCACTTCATCGCACCGACCTGTTCGGTCGCTTTATGGATTTCGAGCGGGGTGGCACCCAGCGTGAGTTGGGCAAGCTGGTGCCGGGTGGTCTCGGCGTTGGTGGCGAGTTCCTCAAGTTGCTGGGTCACTCCTTCGATCCGCTCGCGAACGGCCTCCGGCTTGACCTTGGCGCGAGCCACGACCGCGAGCTTTTGACACAGCGGCCACAGCGATGACAGCGACTCGCGGGTGCGGCGGCAGATCTCTTCGCGCAACTCCGCGGGCAAGTGCGGATTGGCGGGATCGCAGGCGGCGTTTTGCAGGGCGAGCAGTTCTTTCACCGCCGCAAGGACGCGGGCCTTGATCGTCTCGCCGGGGAAGGGGACCTTGAAGCGCAGGGCGCTGATCAATTGGTCGGCATCGCCGCTGTCCTGGAGCAATTGCAGCGCGGCGGCGTAATCGTGGTCCTCGATTGCCGTCTGCGCTTTGCCGGATTTTGAAAGGAAGCGGTAGCCGAGCCATGCCAGCAATCCGATGAAGACGGCGAGGCCGGTCAGCGCCAGCGAGACGCGCCAGAAATAGATCGCCGAGGCCAACACGGCGAGGCCGATCAACCATCCTACGGGGCTGCCCGAAGAGTCCTGTGACATGATGCATGAGTAGCATCTGCCCACCGGGGCCAGGGGCAAGGCGGAAAAAAGCCGCAACTTGTAACGGAAAAGAGGCCCGGTCGATCGCTCCACCGGGCAAGGACTGATCAGTCGAGAAAGAGCGAAAGCGCGCCGCCAACGATCGTCAGCACGTCCCAGGCATCGGGGCCCTTCGCTTCTTCATTGCGGATGTGCTTGTCGAGGTGGCTGGAGACCGGCGGTGCCTGGCGAGGCTTCTCCGCCACTGGCGCATAGATCTTCTTCACGCGCGCCGCCTCGTGCTGCTGATAGATCAGCTTCCCTCCGGCGCGCCACCACTCGGTCAGGCGGCGGAGTTCGCTGCCCTCCAGCCACAGTCCGTGGGTGCCGCACCGATCGACGATCACGCCGCTATGGCCGCCGAAATTGAGGTGGCTCATCCGCTCGGCGCACATTGGGCATTTGTGATAGACGATCTCTCGGTCGTGGGAGAAGTCGGCGGCGATTTGGTTGAGCTGCGCCGGATCGAGCCATACCAACGGATTGGTCCGCGCTTCCAACAATGCCTCCAGCTCTCCGGGATTGAAGAAGGTCCCATAGCAGGTGGTGCAGCGCTCGATGCGGATCTTCGGCTCGGTGTCAGTGTCGAACTCGATCACGTCGAGGGGGAGGGAGCAGTGCGGGCAGGGCAGGGAGGCATCGGTCCCCAAGTCGCGGAAATGAATTTGCCGCAGGTTCACGTCCTGGCGCACGCCGCAGAAGGGACAGAAGGTCATGGTACCCTGGAGTCGGCCGCCGCAGCTCGTGCATTTCATCGGAGGTGGTTTTCGCCGATGACGGAAATCCGGTCAATTCCAGCGGCGCGGTCGCTTTCCACGCGGAATCCGGGCGCAGTTCCTGCTGAAGACCCCTTGAAAGGGTCAGGTCCGGCTTGCAATCCCGGCCTGTCCCGCGAGCCTTTTGCCCGCCATGGCAGACCACCCCGCAACCCCCTCGCGATTGCGCTCGCTCGATGCCCTGCGCGGCTTCGACATGCTGTGGATCGTCGGCCTGGCGGAGCTGTTTCACCAGATCGCGAAGGTCACGAATGTCCGCTGGCTTCAGGCGTGGTCCGTGCAGCTCGATCACGTGGAATGGGATGGCCTTCGCGCCTACGACCTGATCTTCCCGCTGTTCATGTTCTTGTCCGGGGTGGCGGTGCCGTATGCCCTCGGGAAGAAACGTGAGCGTGGCGATTCGCGCGGCGTGCTGCTCGCCGGGGTCTGGAAGCGGGCGCTCCTGCTCGTGCTGTTAGGCATCGTTTACAACGGCGGGCTGAAGCTGGAATTCGAGACGCAGCGCTACGCCAGCGTGCTTGGCCAGATCGGTCTCGCGTATGGCATCGCGGCCAGCCTTTACCTGCTCACCTCTACGTGGAAAGGCCGGGCCATCTGGTGCGCTGGCATCCTCGCCGCCATCGCCGGCCTGCAACTGCTGTATCCCGTTCCCGGGTTTGGAGCCGGGGTGCTCACGCCGGACGGCATCGTCAATGCCTGGCTCGACCGCATGCTGCTGCCGGGGCGCTTGCACGGCGTCGTTTTCGATCCCGAGGGGTTGCTGTGCACCATCTCTGCCGCGGTGCTGACCCTTGGCGGGGTGCTGACCGGCGACTACGTGAAAGGCTGGGGAGTGCCATCGCACACCACGGCCGCGCGGTTGCTGGTCGTCGGGGCGGGCTTGATGTTTGCTGGTTGGCTATGCTGGAAGTTCGGCTACCCGCCCATCAAGTCGGCGTGGACCACCACCTTCAATCTGCTCGCTGGCGGCATCTGCGTGTGGCTGTTCACCGCATTCCACCTGGCCATCGATTTCCGCCCGCAATCAAAGTGGAGCTTCCCATTGGAAGTGGTGGGCATGAACTCGCTGACGATCTATCTGGCGGAGAAGATCGTGCCGTTTCAGGAGATCTCTTCCTTCTTCTTCGGTGGCATCGCGCGGCTGTGCGGAGCGTGGGAGAAGGCCGTGCTCATTGCCGGCATCCTGCTGATCGAGTGGCTGCTGCTGTGGTTCCTGTGGAAGAAACGGGTGTTCCTGCGGGTGTAGCGGCATCATGCCGCATTCAAATCGGAAGTCTCACGATGCGGCCAGTACCGCGAAAGGGCGACGGTATAGACCGATGCTACAGTCACTTCGCCGCGGCCTCGTGAAAGGCCTTGCGGATGTCGGACCCGTCCGAATTCGGGAAGTCGGCGCGCTGGATCAGCAGCAGGTGGATGCGCTTCTTCACGGGATCGATCCACGCTTGCGTGCCATAAGCTCCGCCGTGCCCGAAGGTTCCCGCCGACAGGGTCGCTGCCACGCCTTGGGGCTCGCGGATCACGCACCAGCCAAGCCCCCAGCCATTGCCGGGCGTGAAGCCCGTTTGCAGGTCGCCGCTCTGGACGGTGGTCATCTGCTTCACGGCCTTCTCGGAAAGGTAGCGTTTCCCGTCCAGTTCGCCGCCGCGCAGGATCATGCGGGCGAATCTCTCATAATCCGCCGCGGTGGAAAATAGGCCGCCATTGGCCCGGGGGTAACGGTCGCGGCTGGTGAGCGGTTTGTCGCCGAGGAACAACAGGCCGGTCTTCTCCAATTCGCCAGCCGTCGTTCGCTTGTAGGACACGGCCAGCCGCTTGGCCTGTGCCTCGGTGGGATAGAATGTGGTGTTCTCCATCCCCAGCGGGTGGAACAAGCACTTGTCGAGGAAATCGGGAAACGATTCGCCGGAGACCACTTCCACCACTCGCGCGGCGGTATTGATGCCGGTCTGGCAGTATTGCCACTTCGAGCCGGGCGCGAACTGCACCGGCTTCGCGACGATGAGCGGCATCAGATCCTTCAGTGTGGCAATGTCGCCGGACTCTTGCGGCGACACTTCGCTCAGGCCCGCGCTGTGGGTGAGGCAATGTTTGATCGTCACCTCGACATCCTTGCCAGAAGCATCCTTCAAGCCCTTGAACTCGGGCAGGTACTTCGACACCGGATCATCGACCGAGAGCTTGCCCGCGTCTTGCATCATCATCACCGCGGTGCCCGTGACCGGCTTTGACATGGAAGCGATCCAGAACAACGCGTCGGCCTCCATGCTCGCCTTGTTTTCCAAGTCGGCGAAGCCATTCGCACCGAGGTGGATGGTCTTCTCGTCATCGGCCACCAGCGTGACCGCACCGGAGATTTCCTTGGCCGCGACGGCCTTGTCCATGGCCTCGCTGATGGCGGGGTTCACCTCGGCGAAAGTCGCTGAGGCGAGCAGGGAGAGGAACAGAATAGGTTTCATGTGGATGGGCGATGGGAGGCGGAAGTGAAGGAAGTATTCCAAGGCACCTACGATCCAACATCCGCCATCTAACATCTACTTCTTGTTGGGGTCGTAGAAAATCCTCACTTCTGCCTTCTCGCCGCCGAGGAGCTGTTGGGCGCGCTTGAGGGCGTCGCGGGTCGAGAGGTTCGGATTGCTGGGCCTGTTCAGGAAAATATTGCTTTCGCCGGCCTTGCGATCGGCGCCCTCCTGGACCGTCGCCAGCACCCCGGAGTTCTTCAACACGCGATAGACATCGCGAGTCGCTCCCGAGATCAGCAAGTGGCGGTCGTTGGCGCGCATGAATTTCACCAGATCCTCCAAGGCCAAGACCGAGGTCGCGTCGAGGTGGCGGGCGTTCTTCAGCCGCAGGATCATGATCTTGAGCGAGGGATCGGCGGCGGTGCGCTGGATCTGGGTGCGGAACAATTCGGCCGCACCGAAAAACAGGTCACCCTCGACGTGGACGATCGAGATCGCCGGGTTCGGGCGCTGGCGCTTCTCGCCCATCTGACGGAGTTCCCCCGCGTCACTGAACTCGTACTCTACCAAATGGGGGCGGCTCGCCTTGCGCAGGAACAGGGTCACCGACAAGGCGACGCCGATGAAGATCGCCACGTGCAGCGGCGCGATCAGCGTGGAGACAAAGGTGGTGATCAGCACCGCCGCATCGTCCGGCGTCGAACGCGCGCAGATACGGATGTTGTGGCGGTTGATCAGCGCCAGCGCGATGCCGATGACCAGCGCCGCCAAGGCGGCCTTGGGGACGTAGTCGATCAGGGAGACCCCGAACTTCGGTAGCCACGCGATCAGCAAGGCGGCGGACAGCACGAGCAGCCCGGAGTAGATCGACGACATCCGCGTGCGGGCGCCGGAGGAGAAGTTGAGCGTCGAGCGCAGCAGTGATCCGGAGGCTGGCATGCCACCGGCGATGGCGGAGGCGAAATTGGCAGCCCCCACGGCGAACATGTCCTGGTTCACGTCCGCGCGATCGCCGGAGCGCGAGGCGATGGTCTTCGCCATCAGCGTGTTCTCCAAGCAAGCGAGAAAGGCGACCGCGAGCGCGACGGCCACGAGCGACGAGATGTCCTCGAAGATTCCCGGCCGGGCGAATTGCGGCAGGGAAGGCATCAGATCTTCAGGCGTGAAGGTGCGGAATCGTGCGGAATTCGCAAAGGGGGCCACTCCTTGCTGGATGAGCGTTCCAAAGACGGCCGAGACCAAGATCAGGATGATCGCGAGATTCGGCCAGCGGGGCTTCCAGCGCCTCATTGCCATGAACAGCGCGAAGGTTGTGGCGCCAATGATCACCGGCCCCCAGTCCGCTTGGGGCAGCGACCGTACCAGCGCATCCACCAGTCCCACGAAGCTGCGCGGTCGCTGCTGGTCCACCTCGTAGGCCACGCCCAGCAGGTGCTTGAACTGGTTGGTCATGATCAGCACCGCCGCGCCGGAGACGTAGCCGACCAGCACGGAACGGGACACATATTGGAGCAGGTCGGCGACGCGGAGGATCGAGCCGAACAGGCAGAACAGCCCGACCATCATCACCAGCAGCGGGACAAGTTGGGTCTCGCGGGCGGCAAGCGCCGGCTCCACCGCGAAGAACCCGAACAGCATGAAGGCCGTCGCATTGGTCGGCCCGAGAATCGTGTGGCGGGAGCCGGCGAACAGCGGCGCGATGATCGAGGCGGTGGCCGAGCAGGCGATGCCGAAGACGATCGGCAGCTCGGCGATGGCCGCGTAGGCGATGCCCTGCGGAATATCCAGCAGCGAGACATTGAGCGCGGCCTTGCCATCGGCGCGGAATTTCTCGCGGGTGTAGCGCCGCAGCGTGTCGAGGATGGGCAGCGGATCCAGTTTCCCTCCACGGAAGAACTCGCCGAGGCGGCGCGCGATCCGTCGGGGGTGGAAATGCGATCTCATGAAATCCTCAGCGGAAGCGGGCGCGGCGCAGCAGCATCAGGCCGAGCAACACGCTCACCACATTCGGTGCCCAGGCGGCAAGCTGGACGCCCGTGTGGCTTTTGCCGCCGAGCATTCCGCAGATGAAATAGGCCACGCCGATCAAGAGGCTGAGGATCAGACCGGACGAGGTGTCCTTGCGGCGCGCCTTGATGCCGAGCGGGATGCCGATGAAGGCGAACGCGAGGCAAGCGAAGGACGAGGCGTAGCGGCGGTGGATCTCCTTTTCGTAGTTCGGGATGAACGCGGTCCAATCGACCGCCAGGCTCTTCCTAAGGATGTCCCGTTTTTCGTCCAACAGCGCCTTCGAGCTTTCACCCTGGGCCTTCAAGCCCTCGATCTCCTGCTTGAGCACCGCGACCTTTTCGACGACCCGGAGCTGCCTTTCCTTCAGCACTTCGATGTAGTCGCGGATCTCCGCGTTGCTCATGGTCGCCGGATCGTCCTTGGAGGGCTTGGTTTCATAAGGCAGTACCACTGGCACCGATTCCTCGGCGAGCACGATCTGCGGGGTCTCCGTTTCGTCCGGCGCTTCCTTGGGCTTCTCACCGGTCAATCCGGCTTCCCCGCCGGTTGTCATGAACATCGCGTCGTAGAGGTGGAGCCGGAACTCCTGCTTCTCGGGATCCACGATGGCTTTGGCCGTCATCGCGTGGACGTAAATGTCGCGGGCATCCTTGTCGGCGGGGTCTGCGATCTTGAAGAGGTGAAAGCCCTCCATTGTGGAGTCGTGGGACTTCTCGATGTAGGCGCGCACGTCCTTGAGGCTCTCCTCGAAGCGGGCCAGGCCATCCTGCTCGGCGGCGGCACTGAGCATGCTGCGCGGGTCCATCGCGAACGCCCGCATCTTGATATTCTTCGAAGTCATCTTCGCCCACGGTGCGACTTCCAGATTCAGCCACAGGCAGCCGGCGGAGAGCAGCGCGCCGAGAACGAAGACGGGCATCGAAATACGGGTCAGGCTCATCCCCGCCACGCGGAAACCGGTCAACTCGTTCTCCGAGGACATCCGGCCGAATACCAGCAGCACGGCCGAGAGGAAGGCCCAGGGAATCGTGTAAATCAGGGCAAAGGGCAGGGCGGCCACCAGGAACTCGCCGATGATCGAGAGCGGGGCACCGAGCTCCACGATCAGCATCCGCAGGTTCTGGAACAAGCTGCCCATCACCAGAATGGTGCTCAGCAGCAAGATGGCGAAGAGCGTCCCGACGAGGACTTGGCTGCCGATGTAGCGGTCGGATAGACGCATGGATGCGGATAGCATGATTCGCCTCCGGCAAGCTGTCTAGCGGGACTTCCGGTGGTCACAATGGCCATACCCGGTGTGTGATTTCACCCCGGTTGTTCACAGAACCCCCTAACGGTTAGCGAATGCGGACGAAAGTCCTTGCGACGACCGGGTTGGCTGCTTTCCTCCACCGCGAATTCGCCCGGACGAACCGGCCGGAATCTTTCACAGAAACTCGCGGCACGGGGTTTGCTTCCCCTGCCGTCCTCCCAGCCAGCCCGCACACTCACCACATGCTCATCGATCCGTCCCGCGGCGAGTCCGCTCAGAATCCGCTCCAGTCCCGCCGCGGTGCCCTTGGCACCCTTGGAGCCGGCGCTCTCGCCCTGCTTGGTTCCACCGGCTCCGCTTCCGCTTTCTTTTCGAGGAAACCCAAGATCACCGTCGTTACCCCGTCCGCTCCGGTGGACTTCAGCGACTTGCCCCAGGAATGGGTGGCACGCCAAGGTCGCGAGCTGAAGGCCTATGCCGAATTCCTCGCCAGCCTGCGACTCCAGCGGCTGACTCCGCGCCAAGTGATCGAGGCCCACGCCAAGCGGCGCGGCTCGGTCTGGAATTCGCTGCCGCCGCGTGCCATGTGGCGCCAGATGGCGCCGACCCTGCGCGTGATCGACCGCGTCTCGATGCAGCTTGGTCAGCCGGTGAAGGAGATCGTTTCCGCCTATCGTGCCCCGGCCTACAACTCCCGCTGCCCCGGCGCGAAGTCCGGCTCCTATCATCAGGTCAATGTCGCCGTGGACGTCCAGTTCCCGGTGGCACCTTCGACGGTTGCCCAAACCGCCCGCACCATGCGGTCGAAGGGAGTGTTCCGCGGCGGCGTGGGTCGTTACCCGACCTTCACCCACATCGATACCCGCGGGCAGAACGTGGACTGGTGAAAGGTGGCTCAGTTCGCTCCCGCCCGCGCGAGGTACTTCGCCTAGCGCTGGCTCACCGTCTCGAACTGCCTTTTCCACGTCTCGTTCGTTTTTCGCGAGGCGAGCATCACGTCTAACAAGGCGAGCGGAAGTGCGCCGCGGCTCCCAGGGGAGGGCATGGGGGCCGCGGCGGGTTCGGGTCGGCAGGAGATCAATCAGGGAGTAGCGGTCATCCGCTGAGGCAGCTGGTAGGTCGGCTGCAGCCCGGAGGAGAGATGTGGTGCAGGGCGCAAGAACCGCCCGAGGCTTCTAGCCACGATTTTCGATCTGCGAACCGGCTTTGTGTGAGGAAATCGGGACGTGAAACATTGGTCACGCAGCGGGGTTCCGTGCCAAGTTCGCGGTGACGGGAGGGTCAGGAAGCCATTGTCGTTAGAGCGCCTTCTCGAACACCCTCGAATCGCGTCCGCTTTCCTCGAGTTGGCGGCGACGGTGTGCGGGGAGGGCTTCCGGCCCGGACAGGGTGTAGCCCACGCGCTGCTCGAAAAAGTCCGCCGCCCGGGTGGTCAGGGCGAAGACCCGCGGCAGGCCCTTCTCGCGCGCCATCTCCTCGGCGTGCTTCACGAGGTCCACGCCATACCCGCGGCCTTCGTGATTGAGCTTCACATAGAGGCAAGCAACCTCCGCGGTGCAGTCCTCCGGGTATTCGTGGAGCGCCACGCAGCCCACCACGTTGTCGTCGATGGCCATGACGCGGTAGTCGCCGATCTTGGCAAGGATGTCTTCGTAGGTGCGGGCCACCAGTTTGGTCCGCCGCACCGAACGGCCGATCATGCCGAGCAACTCGGGGATATCCTCCTCCCGCAGCGGCCGGATTTCCCGGTAGCTGTCGGCGTGAATCATGGTGCCGACGCCTTCGTTTGAGAATAGCTCGTCGATCAGCACGCGTTGGCGGCGGCCGTTGAGCACGTGGACGCGCGGCACGCCCTTCCGGCAAGCCTCCGCCGCAGCCTTGAGCAGGTGCGCGCCGGTCACCGTGCCGGACGCCGCCAGATCATCCGCGTCCGCGGCTCGCACCGCGGGCACCGGTTCGCCGTCGATGAGGATGGTTTCTTCCAGCAGGGCAATCAACTTCACCGCGCCGATCCCGAGCGTGAAATCGACCACCTGCGGGTCGAGCGGATCGTTCGACGAGGCGTCGGCCACCACGGTTTGGCCGCGGCCGAGGATGGTTTTCGCCTCCTCCACCGCGCCGGGGTCGCCGAGCGGGCGGGTGAGACGAGCCGCCATGATCTCGCACTCCAGCGTCCAGTCGTAGAGATCCTTCAAGTCGCCGCCGAGCACACCGAGAATGAGCTTCACGCCGACGTCCTCCATCGCCGCGAGATCCAGCAGGCTTTCCGCGATCGCCGGTTCGGGCAGGAGCCCGGCATCGATAAGCACGACGAAGACTTTCCCGCGGAACTGCGGGACGTACTGGAGCACCGCACGAAAATCACCCTGGTCGGCCACGCCGGATTTCTAGCAGACGGAACGAAGCGACTGCAACCGTTTGGCCCGTCCTGATTAACCGTTCCGGGTGATTTGCTTTTCCGGCACGGGACCGGTGCGATGGCGTCCTCGACATTCCGCCTCCTCGCCCGCCAAACTTTCCCACCGTGCGCCTCCTGCTCGCCATCTTCCTTTTCTCCCTGCTGCCGCTCCTCGCCGCCGAGCGCCAGCGGGCGATGGTGCGGCTGTGGCAGTCGGAGGATGGACTGCCCGGCAACGTCGTGCGCTCGATGGTCCAAGCGGCCGACGGCTACCTGTGGGTGGCCACCGCGGAGGGGATCGCCCGCTTTGACGGCCTGGAGTTCGACGCCATCGAGCCGGACGGCGAACTTCGCCGCTTCCGCTTCGCCTTCTGGCGCATGTTCGCGCCGGAGGATGGCAGCGTTTGGGTGGCTACCTTCCAAGGCGGGCTCTTCCGGATCCGTGACAACCGTTTGGAACGCGTTCTCCATGAAGTGCCGAGGGCGCGGCCGCCATTGATCAACCAGTTGGTCCTCGATGGCAGCGGCGTCATTCATTTTCGCCGCAACGAGGAGATCTGGCGGGTGGAGGAGGATGGCCCGACCCAAGTGGAGAATCCATCAAAGGATCTGCTGGAGCGCTTCGCCCGCGATCACGACAAGCAAACCGCCGGCGGCCGCGCGGTGAATACCGGAATCGGCGGGGAAATGGCGCAGCTTCGCACCAAGGACGGACGCCACTGGGCGGCAGACGCCACCGGCCGTCTGGTGATCGATGGCGAGGTGCCGGTCGATCTGCCGGGTGTGGCCTCGCCCTACGTTTTCAATGAGCTGTTGGAGGACCGCGAGGGCAACGTCTGGGTCGCGACTCCACTCAGTGGCTTGGCGCGCGTGCGTCCCAGCCGGGTGGAGACGCTTTCCACCACCGAAGGTCCGGAGCCAGCGGCGTTCGCGGTGATGCAGGATCGCGCCGGCGACTGGTGGATCGCCAACCGCCGCGGCGGGATCGACCGCTGGTCCGGCGGTCAGGTCGAGCATCTGGAGTTGGTGCCGACGGGCTACCAGCGGCCGGTGTCGACCATGTTCGAGGATGCTGAGGGACAATTGTGGGTCGCCGCGCGTGGCGGTTCGGTCTTCCTGAAGAAGCCCGACGGATCTTTCGCGCCTCAGTTCTCGAAAAGCCAGGTGCCTTCCAAGGTGAGATCCATCCAACAGGACGAGCAGGGCCTGTTGTGGTTTGGCGGAACGCAGGGTTTGGCATCGTACGATGGCAAGACCGTGCGCCAGTACGGCGAAAGCGACGGGATTCCGAAGTGCGAGGTGACCGTACTCATGCGGGACCGCAAGCGCCTGCTCGTCGGCACCAACGACGGCCAGGTTTTCGCCGGCGACAGCGGCGGTTTCCGCCTGCTGGGAAATCCCGCGCCCCTGAAACACTGGTGGGTGTCAGGCTTGCTCGCCGTGTCCAAGGATGAGTTGTGGGCGACCACGCTGGGCGGTGGCGTCTTTCTCTGGAACGGGAAGTCGTGGCGGCAGTTCGCCGCGGACGACGGATTGCCGGATGTGCGCCTGACCAGCATCGTGGACGATGGCCGCGGGCACTTCTGGTTCGGCTCGTTGGGCGGCATTCTGCGTGCGAGCCGGCAGGAATTCCTCGACCGGGTTCGCAAGCCGGACCGCCAGTTGCACTGGCTGCGACTGGACCGTTCGGATGGCTTGCCCACCCGCGAATGCATCGGCGGTTACCAACCCGCTGGATGGAGAGGGACTGACGGCCGCCTGTGGTTTCCCACCGGCGGCGGCGTGGTGCGGGTGCGTCCGGATCTGGTGGAGGTGAACAAGGTGCCGCCGCCAGTCTATCTTCGCAGCACGCGCATCAATGGCGTCCAAAAGGAAGAGCAAGAGGGAAGAATCGAAGCCGGGCCGGGACGCTCGCGCGTCGAGTTCCGCTTCGTGGGGCTGAGCTACAGCGCGCCGGAAAAAGTCACTTATCGCGCTCGCCTTCAGGGGCTCGACGACGCGTGGCGCGAACTCGGTAACCAACGCGTCGCCGCCTACGAGGCCGTGCCGCCCGGGCGCTACACCTTCGAGGTGATGGCAGTGAATGGCGACGGGGTGTGGAGCAGGCAGGCGGCGCGGGTGGCCATTCGCATTAGGCCGCACTTCTGGGAGTCGGCGTGGTTCCTCTTCACCATGACCGCACTGACGCTGGCGGGCACCGCGGCCATCGGTTGGTACGTCGCACGCCGGCGGATGAAGCAGCGCATCCAGGCTCTCAAGATTCGCAATGCCCGCGAAAGCGAGCGCACCCGGATCGCCCGCGACTTGCATGACGACCTCGGCGCGAGCCTAACAGAAATCTCGATCCTTTCCGCGCTTGCAGCCGAGGGTGAAGACGAAAGCACGATGCGCCCCGCGCTCGATCAACTCTCCAACAAAGCGAAGGCGGTCGTCGGCACCCTTGACGAGATTGTCTGGGCAGTGAATCCACGCGAGGATACCTTGCGTTCGCTGGTGGACTACCTCGCCGCCTTTGCCCGCGAGTTTCTGGATACCGCCGGCATCGCCCTGCGCACCGACATCCCGCGCAACATCCCCGAGGCCCCGCTCGACGCGCCTGTCCGCCACGGTGTGTTCCTCGCGGCGAGGGAGGCGCTCAACAACCTGGTCAAGCACTCGAAGGCCACGCAAGCCCGCCTTGCCGTCCAACTCGAGGACTCGAAACTGGTCATCCGCATCGAGGACAATGGCCGTGGCTTTTCCCAAGAGTGGGAAGCCAAGGGCTACGGCGTCGCCAACTTGCGCGAGCGCATGCAGGCCGCCGGCGGCGATTGCTCGATTTCCAGCGTGGCAGGGGAGGGCGTTACCGTGATCCTGACCTTGCCACTACTTGCCGATCCCTCAACCCAAGCCTAGCCTTCCTGCCGTGTCTGAAAAACCCGAGACCACTGACGTCGCCATCGTCGAAGACAATGCCGCCCTCGGCAGCAGCCTGAAGAAAGTGGTCGAGTCGGATCCGACCCTGCGCTGTATCGGCGTGTGGACCACGGCGGAGGACGCCTTGAAGAAGATCGACGCCTTCCGCCCGCAGATCGTCCTGATGGACATCAATTTGCCCGGGATGTCGGGGATCGAGGCCACGGCGCGACTCAAACAACACCTGCCGGACGTGAAGGTGGTGATGGTCACCGTTTATCGTGACCACGACAAGATCTTCGCGGCGCTGAAAGCCGGAGCGTGCGGCTATTTGCTCAAGCGCTCGAATCCCGCCGAGGTTCGCGAGGCCATTCACGACGTTCGCACCGGCGGCGCGCCGATGAGTCCGGAGATCGCGCGCCGGGTGGTCGAGGCCTTCCATCAACCGGTGAAGGCGGAGCCCTCCTTGCTGGAAGAAGTGAAGCTCTCCAAGCGCGAGACCGAGATCCTGGAGTTGCTTTGCGAAGGTCTCGCCAACAAGGAGATCGCCGACCGGCTCGATATCTCGGTGGAGACCGTGCGGGTTCACCTCAAGCACGTGTACGAAAAGCTTCACGTTCGCTCGCGAACCGAGGCCGCGATGAAATTCCGAGACTCCCGTGAAGAGCCGCGGTTTCCCATTTGACCGGCGTTTCAGTCGGAGCCGGTTGGGGATCGCGCCCCCGCTCGCCAGCCATCCTGCGGCGTGACCGATGGGGGACGCCGGGGGAGGATCCGGAACTACCCCTGTTGGGGTAATCGACGGTTTTGGAGACTTCTTGGATAACGATTCTTGTAATGCGGAAACCCCCGCAAATTCCCCTTTCGGGAGAATCCCAAGAATCCCCAAAACCCATGAAACACACGCTACCCGGCGCCCTCTCGCGCGCCTCGCTCCTCGCCTGCGCCTCTTTGTGCGGGACCGCCCCCCTCCACGCCGCCAAGACCTGGACCGGTGCCACCGACGCCAACTGGGCCACCGCCACCAACTGGCTTGAAGGCGAGCTTCCCGGCACCACCGAGACCGCGATCTTCGACGCGAACTCGACCGCGAATCTTGGTGCCATCGCTCTCGGGGCCAACCGCACGGTCAAAGGCATCGCGCTGAGCAACCCTGCGTCCGACGTCACGATCGTGGCGGGGAGCACGCTCTTCCTCAATGGGGGCGGGATCAACATGTCTTCGGCAACCGCGAATTTCACTTCCAACGCAGGCGTGACCCTGCAAACCGGCGGCGATCAGTCCTTCAATGTTGCGAGTGGACGGTCCATCACTTTGGCAAGTCTGACCCGGACAACTTCGGGTGGAACCGGCAACGCGAACGTGGGCGTCGCCCTGAACATTCCTTCGACAGGAGGCTCGGTCAAAGTCGGGACGACCGCCATCCCGGTTCTGCTTGATGGACAGAACAACCCGTGGATCACCTACGGGTCGAATAGCTTCGCCGGGACGGATGCTTCCGGATTCGTTGTTGCCGCGACGCCCACCTCATGGACGGCGAGCATCGGGGCCAGCTTTTTCACCGCTCCGTATGTCGTCAAAGCGGACTTCACCCAGTCGGGCAACGGTGGCGTCCACGGGATCGTCTTCGACGACACCACGACGGCCTACACGCTGACGCTCGGCGGCAGCACGACCTTCACCGGTCGTGCCGTGTTGATGACTTCCGACTGCGTCGGTGGCACCATCACCGGCGGCTTCCTCCGGCCGAACCGGGTTGCATCGGGCTCCGGCGGCAACGCGCCGATGAACTTCATTCAGAACAGCCTCGTGGGCGACCTGAGGATCAGCAACCTCTCCAATGCGTCGAGTTCGACCACGGTTTCGCTCGTGAAAAGCGGCGCCGGCAAAATGATTCTAACCGGTGGAAATGGCTATACCGGCGGAACGTTCATCAATGCTGGAACCTTGCAAGTGGGGGAAGGTGGCGCGACTGGCGGCCTTGGCAGCACTTCCATGGTCGTGACGCAGCCAGGCACCGCGCTTGTGATCAACGTGAGCGCCGATCTCGCGCTGAATGCCCCTTTCAGCGGCAGTGGCTCGTTCACGCAGCAAGGATCGGGAACCACGACCTTGGGCGGCGCGAATTCGTCCTACACCGGCGCGATCGCCATCAATGGCGGCGCGATCGCCGCGACCACCTCGGCGAATCTCGGCACTGGCACCACTCTTGGCATCAATGGCGGGAAACTGAAGTTCTTGGGAGCCTTCGATCCCACCACGCAAACGATCACCATCGGCAGTTCCGGTGCCACCTTTGACACCAACGGCAACTCCCTCACATTTGCCAACAGCTTCGCCAGTGGAAGCACGGGGGCGGTGACCAAGGACGGTGCCGGCACGCTGACGCTTGCCGCCGCCAACGACTACTCCGGCGGCACCACCGTCAATGCCGGAACGCTGCTCGCGACCAATACGACTGGCTCCGCCACCGGCTCGGGCCCGGTCACCGTGCAAGGCGGCGCCGCCATCGGCGGACCCGGCACGATCTCCGGCACGGTCACCGTCGCCTCTGGCGCCAAGGTCAGCCCGGGCACGAGCGTCGGCACTGTCACCGTCGGTAGTCTCGATCTTGATGCGGGCAGCACGCTCGACATCGAATTCGGCACCGGCAACGACCAGATCAACGTCACCGATTCCGGCGGCCTCAACATCGACGGCGGCGCCATCACGCTGCTGCAGGAAGGCACGGCGAACGCCTTCGCGGCTGTCGGCACCTACAACCTGATCGCCTACACCGGCACCT
The DNA here is from genome assembly GCA_966696705.1 of uncultured Verrucomicrobiaceae bacterium. Classification (GTDB taxonomy): domain Bacteria; phylum Verrucomicrobiota; class Verrucomicrobiia; order Verrucomicrobiales; family Akkermansiaceae; genus Haloferula. The sequence continues at coordinate 17,954 of CBKZPU010000064.1, forward strand.
TGGGCGGCGCTGCAACCAACCTGACGGTCGCCAACCCGCAGCCTGGCTTCACTTACAACTTTGGCACGGCCGGCGGCTTCGTCACCCTCACGATCGGGACCTCCGGTGCCGTTCGCGACTGGATTGTGGATGGCAGCGGCTCGTGGGCCAATTCGGCCAACTGGAACGGGACCTTCCCCAATGCCACCGGCGCGACCGCCAATTTCAACACGGTTCTCAGCGCCCCGGCCACCGTCACGCTCGATGGCTCGAAGACCGTCGGTGCCATCACTTTCCTCAGCGGCACCAACGGCTACACCATCGCGGCGGGCAGTGGCGGTTCGCTCATCTTCGACAATGGCGCGAGCGGTTCCTCGATCCTCAACGGCGACGGCACCCACACGATCTCCGCTCCTGTGACGCTCACGACCGACACGGTGATCAATACGGCCGCGATTGACGACAGCATCACGCTCAGCGACGTCGTTTCGGGTGGGGGCGACCTCGAGAAAACCGGTCCCGGCAGCCTGTCGCTGCTCGGCTCCAATACCTTCACGGGGCTGCTTACCGTGTCCGGTGGAACCGTCAACTTCGCCAATGGCGGCCTCGGAGCCGGCAACCTCTTGCTCTCGGGTTCCAAACTGGTGTGGGAGCCGGGCAACAGCCAGGACATCTCCAACCGCACCATCACCTTGGCCGACAATGTCACTCTGGACATCGGCTCCAACGACGTGACGCTCGCTGACCCGATCGGCAACAGCGGCCTCGCCGACGTGGTCAAGGAGGGCGAGGGCAAGCTCACCTTGAATGGCGATGCCACCTTCACCGGAACCACCACGATTTCCGCGGGAACCCTGCAACTCGGCAGCGGTGGCGCGACGGGGTCGGTCCCGGGCGATATCGTGAACAATGGAGGACTGATCGTGAACCACTCGGGCGCGTTCGCGATTCCCGGAACGATCAGCGGCACCGGCACGTTCGCCCACAACGGCAATGGCACCCTGGATCTGCAGGCGGCAAACACCTTCAGCGGCCAGACCACCATCGGCCATGCGTCGGGGGTGCTGAACCTGTTCAGTCCGCAGGGCCTCCAGGGCAGCACGCTCAATTACAGTTCATCCGGCGGCACGCTCAGTTTCGACATCAACACCACCGCCACGCTGGGTGCGATCGAGGGGGACAAGAGCCTCGCTCTCACCAATACCTTGGCAGGGGGCGTGGCCCTCACCGTCGGAGGGAACAACGCGACCACCACCTACACCGGCGTGTTCAGTGGCGACGGTTCCTTCACCAAGACGGGCACCGGGGAGATGACGCTCACGGCTGCCCAGACTTACACGGGCTCCACGACGGTGAGCGGTGGCGGCATCCTGACCTTGCCGTCCGGCGCCACCATCAATGGCGCTGACCTCACGGTTACCGGCACGGCGAGCCAAATGCATCTGACCGGTGGTGGCTTGATCGCCCCGACGGGCAACTTGGGGGTAGGTTCCGGAGGCCTCTTCATCGAATCGGGCACTGCGTCGTTCTCCGGCCTGGTCAGCGCCGTCGGCAGCACCGGCAGCACCAACAGCGCTCCAATCCGGGTTTATGACGGTGCCTTGACCGCCCAGTCGATCACTCTTGGCCGAGGAGGCTTGAATACCTCCGCGGAACCGACGGCCGCGCCCGCGGACACGAACCTCTATGTTGGTGGTGGTTCGGTCAACGTGAGTGGCGATCTGCTCGTCGGCACCGCCAGCAATCAGCCGAACTCGTCGGTCGTCACACGCGTGGACGGTGGCGTCCTCACGGTCGGGGGTGCGATTTCCGTCGGCCTCAACAATGGTGGCCGCTGGTCGTATGTTGACGTCAATGGTGGCGACTTGGTCAGCACCGGCACGGGAGCCAACGCGGGCCTGGTTCTCGGCGGCCCCTGGGAGGGCAAAGCTGCCTTGCTGGTGCGTGGTGGCACGGCAACAGTGGAGCGAATCCAGTTTGGCCGCGATGCGATCAATGGCCAAGGCCTTGTCAACGTGTCCGGCGGCACGCTCTACGTCGGCTCCGAAGGGGTCGTGCTCGGATCCACCGGCACCTACACCTCGGAGGTCCGTCTTTCAGGCGGCACGCTCGGCGCGAAGGCCGCCTGGGGCACCAGCCTGCCGGTCAGCATCACCGCCTCGTCGATCGTCAAGGCGGCGGACGCCTCCGACACCGCCCACGACATCACGCTCTCCGGCTCGGTGACGGGCGGCGGCAGCCTCATAAAGGAGGGCGGCGGCACGTTGACCCTGTCCGGCACCTACAGCTACGGCGGCGATACCGACGTCACCGCCGGCACGCTCTCCTTGGGCACGGGAACCCTGAGCGACACCGGCACGGTGAATGTCTCCAGCGGTGCGACCCTGAACTTGAACTTCGCCGGTAACGACACGGTCGCCGGGTTCAGCATCGACGGGGTTCCGCAAGCCGACGGAACTTGGGGAGCGATCGGTTCGGGCGCTCAACATGAAAGCTCGAGCATCACTGGCACCGGCTTGCTGGTGGTGCCGCCATCCGATCCCTTCATCGGCTGGATCGCCGGCTACGCCGTCGGGGCTCAAACCGCCAAGTCGGACGATCCGGATGGCGACGGCCTGACCAACCTTGACGAGTTCGCCCTCGATGGCGATCCCGCCAGCGGTGTCGCCAGCGGCAAGGTGCGCGCGCGAATCGAAACCGTGGGAGCTGACCAGGCCCTGGTGATCACCCTGCCGGTCCGCGATGGTGCGACCTTCAGCGGCACTACCTCGCAGACCGCCACGATCGACGGAATCGATTACACCGTCGAAGGCTCCAATGACCTGAGCCTCTTCGACCAAGGCGTGACCGAGATCACCGCTAGCACCACCGGCATGCCGACGGTGAACACGGGGTGGACCTACCACACCTTCCGCCTCAATGGCGCCATCGGCGGAGCCACCCCGCGTGGTCCGAAGGGATTCCTGCGCGCCACGGTGGCCGAAGACACCCCCTGATCCTTTCTCTGGGTATCAATACGGGTAAAAAGCGGCCCGGGAGAGCAATCTCCCGGGCCGTTTCGTGTTGAACCTGATTTGGCCGAAGAAAGGGCGGGGAATCCGTCTCTTGATCAGCGGTCCGCAGCCATCGGCTGGTCCAGCACGCTGATGCGTCCGGTATCCAGCCGGTAAATCCAACTGTGGATTTGCAAATCCTGACCGCGTTCCCAGGCATCTTCCACGATCGTCGTGCGGGCCACGTTCTCCGCGTTCGAAAGCACGTTGATCTCGCACAGCCGGTCAAGCGCCTCGGCCGGTGGCAGCGACATCAGCTCGTCCTCCCGGCGGCGGGCGATGTTGCGGATGTGCCGCAGCCAGTTGTCCACCACGCCATGGCGCTGGTTCTCCAAGGCCGCCTTCACCCCGCCACAGCCGTAGTGGCCGACGACGAGCACGTGTTTCACCTTCAGCACATCCACCGCGAATTGCAGCACGGACAGCATGTTGAAATCCGTCTGCACCACCACATTGGCCACATTGCGGTGCACGAAGATCTCGCCGGGAGCCAGACCGGTGATCTGGTTCGCCGGCACGCGGCTGTCCGAGCATCCGATCCACAGGTATTCCGGCGTCTGTTGCGACACGAGCCGCGAAAAATACTCGGGATCCTCCGCAATCCGGGCATCGGCCCAGTTGCGATTGTTCTCCAACAAATGATCAAGCGAAGACATCGGCGGCGATCAAACCGGACCGGACCCGGCTTGTCGATGCTCGCGCCCGTCAATGTCCCAGTCCCGCCTGCAGACGAGGATCGGTGGCGGCAATGATCGCACTCACCGACTTCTGGTTGAAGCCCTTGAAACCACCCTTGCGCTGGAGATTCTCCAAGTGGCTGCCGATCGCGCCCTCGGCAAGGAAGGTCCGGTATTGCGCCTCGTCGATCCGGCCTTCGTCGAGCAAGCGCTTGGCCCGCTCCGGCCGGACTTGCCAGCGTTCGCCCTCGGTGAAGGCCTGCTTGAGAAAGGGGAAGTCGGAGAACGGCTTCATGGTTCCGATGCCCTCGCCAGCGAGTTGGTCGCGCAGCAGCGCGTGGTCGAAACGGCATTCCAGGTGGTGCATGCCGGCGTCGAGGAAGCTCTCCCCGTGTAGCCCGACCCACAGGCCGACGGTACCGAGCTTGGGCGACGGTGGTAGCGACTGGCGGGAAAAGTCGATTTGCACGTCCCCCGGCAGCAGGTCGAGGTCGCAGAAGACCACGATCCCTTCCACCGGCTGTTCCATGATTTGCGCCCCCCAACCGGCCTGCTCGCCCGCGTAGTAGCGCTCACGGCGCTCGAAGCCGAGTTTCTCCATGACCGCCATCAGTGGCACGAAGCCTTCGCGGGAACTGCGGAAGGTGTGGTGGTCGTGGTTCGCCCAACCGAGGCCGAGCCGGTCCTGCCGCCCCTTCTGGATCCGCGCGGCGCGATTGCGGCGCTGCCAGAAACGGCGCTCGCCATCGAAGACGACGTGACAGGCGAGATCGCGACCGACCATCGCAATGAGCCGGTCGATCAGCGCCAGGGAATCGGCAAATCCCGCCCCGGCATCGTCGTAGCGACGATGCCGGGTTTGCCAGAGTTCGGCGGCTTTCATCAAGCTCATCGCCGCCTTCGGATCCGGCATGGCGGGAACGTAGCCCCGGTAGCCACGGCGCTCGACCACAAGGAGACGCGCTTCACCTTCCAATCCTGCGAGCACACTGCGAAAGCGGCTCAGCGGCTCGCCCTCGATCGAGGCGGTGATCCCATGCACCGCCATGAACTCGACGATGCTCTCCACGTGGATCGCCAGCGTGTCCAACCTCGCCCCGCTGGTGGGATCGAGAATCACCCACGGCAACATCGCCTCGGGATGGTGCCACGCGTTCTGTCCCGGCAAAGTTTCGGCGGCCGTGTCCGGGACGAATCCGAGCGCCCGAAGATGGTCCGCGACATCCAAGCCAAGGACCAGATGGTCCGTCCAGTCGATCAAGAGCGTGCCGGTTTCATCCCTCATCCGGCGCGACAGCTCGCGGGCGAACGCGTGGCGCGACAGGAACTCGTCCATCCGCTCCAACAAAAAATCCTCCGCCTCGTGGCACACCGGCCAGTCGAATCGTTGTTCCGCATTCATGGTGGTTCTCCGAACCGGATGCCCTGGGCCAGCGGCAGGGCATCGCCGTGATTGAGCGTGCAAGTCTGGCGCCGCATGTAGTTCTTCCAGGCATCGCTGCCGCTCTCGCGGCCGCCGCCGGTATCTTTCTCGCCGCCGAAGGCTCCGCCGATCTCCGCGCCGCTGGTGCCGGCGTTGACGTTGGCAATGCCGCAGTCACTGCCGCAGGGGCCGAGGAAGCGCTCGGACTCGCGGAAATCGTTGGTGAAAATCGCCGAGCTCAGTCCTTGCGGCACGTCATTGTGCCAGGCGAGGGCGTCCTCGAAATCGCGGTAGGGCATGAGGTGCAGCAGCGGCGCGAAGACCTCCTCCCGCACCACCGCCATGCCCGGCCAAGAGCGCGCCAAGCAAGGCGTGGCATAGCAACTGCCGAGCTCGGGCAGCGGCTCGCCACCGCACAAGATCTCGCCGCCCTCATCGAGCACCCGCTGGCGCGCCTCCACCAGCGCCGCCACCGCGCCGGGATGGATCAATGGTCCCATGACGGTTTTCTCCTCCAGGGGATCGCCGATGCGCAGCGAGCTATAGGCATCTATCAATCGCCGCGTCAGCTCGCGCTCCAGTGACTCATGAACGATCAAGCGCCGGGTGGTGGTACAACGCTGACCGGCGGTACCGATCGCACCGAAGAAGATCGCCCGCAAGGCAAGGTCGAGATTGGCGCTCGGGGCGACGATCACGGCGTTGTTACCTCCCAACTCCAGCAGCGTTCGTCCGAGCCGTTCATGCACTCGTTGTCCGACCGCCCGACCCATCGCGCACGATCCCGTGGCGGACACCAGTGGCACGCGTGGATCGTCCGCCAAGGTGGCGCCAGCGGCATCCGCGTCCCCGCACAGCAGCGTGAAGAGGGCTGGCGGCGCGCCCGTTTCGCGACACACCCATTCGGCGATGCGAGTCGCGGCAATGGCACACAGGGGGGTGCGGTTCGATGGCTTCCACGCCACCGCGTCGCCGCAGACCGCGGCGATCATGCTATTCCACGACCACACCGCGACCGGGAAATTGAAGGCGGAGATCACGCCCACCACACCGAGCGGATGCCATTGCTCGATCAATCGGTGGCGCGGCCGCTCCGAGGCAATGGTCAGCCCGTGAAGCTGACGCGACAGACCGGTGGCGAAGTCGCAGATGTCGATCATCTCCTGCACCTCACCGCGGGCTTCGGCGAGGATCTTGCCGGTCTCCAGTGTCACCAGAACCGCCAGATCCTCCTTCGCCTCGCGCAGGGCGTTGCCGAAGCGTCGCACCGTTTCACCCCGCACGGGTGCCGGTGTTTCGCGCCACGCGTCGAAAGCCTCCTGCGCCCGTCCGATTGCCTCGCGGCAATCGTCTGTCGTGGCCTCGCGCACCGTGGCGATCTGTGCGTCGTCGATTGGCGAAAGCGAATCGATCTCCGCACCCGTGCCACACCAGTGACCATCGAACACGCCCGCGTTCCGCTTCTTGAGGCCCAGCTTGGAGAGTGGCGAGCGCATGGGCTTGTTAGATCGGGTTCATCCGCCGGCACTGGCGGGCAAGGATGGCAGCCACCTCGGCCACGGCGTCCTCCGGGAAATCCAGCGCGGGGCGGAAGCGGATGGTCCGCTCGCCACCGCGCAAGGCGAGCAGGCCGAGTTCGAACAAGCCACGGTGGAAACCGTCGCGCATTTCGCGGGTCGGCAGGTCGAAGCCGAGCATCAGCCCGCGGCCGCGCGGGGCTTGGATGAATGGAAACTCACTCGACAGGTCGGCCAATACCTTGAGGAGCAGGCGACCGGTTCGTGCCGCGCTTTCCAACAGGCTCTCCGCGTCGATAATTCGCAGGCAATGGGTCGCACGAACCATATCCACCAGGTTGCCACCCCAGGTGGAGTTGATCCGGCCGGAGAGGCGGAAGACGTTGTCGGCAACCTCGTCGAGCCGCGGGCCGCCCATCACGCCACAAGCCTGAGTCTTTTTGCCGAAAGCCAGCAGGTCGGGCATCACGCCGAAGTGTTCGCAGCACCACATCCGGCCGGTGGTGCCGCCACCGGATTGCACCTCGTCGAAGATCAGCAGCACCCCGAACTCGTCGCAGAGCCGGCGCAGCGTGTGCAGCCACTCGCCGCGGAAATGCCGGTCTCCGCCTTCGCCTTGGATCGGCTCGATGATGATCGCCGCGAGGTCGTCGGCCTCGCTTCCCAAAAGCTCGCGCAGCATCCGCTCGCAGCGAGCCTCAGTGGTGGCGGCTGCCTCCTCGCGTTCCGCCGGTGGCTGTGAAAAATCCAGCGCGGGCGCGGGCAGCCGCGGCCACGGGAACTTCGGGAAATACGCCGTCTTGACCGGATCGGTATTGGTCAGGCTCAGCGTGTAGCCGCTGCGACCGTGGAAGGCGCGCTCGAAGTGGACGATCCCGGTGCCACGCTCGCCTCGTCCGGCGGCGAGGTTCTTCCGGACCTTCCAGTCCATCGCGGCCTTCAGCGCGTTCTCGACTGCCAACGCGCCGCCCTCGATGAAGAAAAACCGCTCCAGCGGTGGCAGGCCAGCCACGCGACGGAACTCGTGGATGAAAGCGCCGAAGAGTTCCGAACAGACGTCGGAATTCGCCACCTTGTTGCGCGCCGCCGCCAGCAATTCCCGGCGCACTTCCGGCTGGTCGAAATGGGGGTGATTGAAGCCGACCGGCAGCGAACCGAAGCAGCCGTAGCAATCCAGCAGCTTGCGCCTGCCCGCGACGTCCACCAGCCGGCAACCTCGGCTTTTTTCCAAATCCAGCACGATGCCAAAGCCGTCCATCAGCACGTGCCTTCCTGCCTCGCGGACAACCTCTGCCAGAGCCGTGGCTGGCGATGTCTTGATCATCCCCTCAACATAATGGCGGCCGGTGAGGCGCGCAAATGGACCCGAGTCCATCCTTGCC
>CBKZPU010000065.1:0-25720 GCA_966696705.1 uncultured Verrucomicrobiaceae bacterium
CCAGGTATTTGCCCGGCATCTTCGAAAGAAGGTGCCGGGCTCTTTTTTTGTGCGGGTGGCAATGCGACAGGTCCGGCGTGTTGGCCGGGGGCCACGTAGGCGGGCTACTCAGGTCTGCGGCAGCGTCTCTAACAGAATCTTCTTCAGCCGGTCCCAACGGACTGGCGTCCCGTCAAGAAAGCTCGAGCGGGCGGCGACGACACTGACGCTGCCGAAAGCCGTGGGAAACTCGTCGCGGAGGTAGCGGGACAGGCCGTAGCCCTCGTCATTGCCGGAGCCCACGGAAAGCTCCGGGTAGGTCGATTGGATCCGCGTCCGCCAGCGATCGACGAAGCGCGTCTCGATCTCGCGTTCGGTGGAGTGAAGGAACTCGACTGCCGGCGCGCCGGGGCGGTCCTCGGTGCGGAATGTCAGGTGAAGTGCCAGACCGCTGCGGCGCTGCTCTTCGAGGATGCGCTGCTTCAGCAGGTTGAGGTGGGCCCGGTGGTGGCGCTCGTCGAGCTTGCTGCGCTGCTCTTCGTGGAGGGTTTTCGAGAAACGGCTGAAACGCTCCGAATCGTCCGGGTGGCGGGAAAAATCGACTAACAGGCGGGTGATATCGCCGTGGGCGAGCAGGGACCGCATCTTCGTGGCGAATGCCTGGGCCAGGTTGAGCGACCCGGGTGACCAGCCCTCGGCGGAGGTGACGACCTCCTCGCTTCCGCGGAAGAGTTCCCGGTGCCATTCGGGGATGGCGCAAGTCGCGGGTTCGCAGGAAAGGACAAACATGGCGGAGTGAAATCGGAAATGGCGGGCTTGTCGAACCGCGAGGACTCAAAATGCCGTGCCGATGGCGAAATGCCAGATCCCCGACGATTCGTTTTCGTCCTTGGTGAGGTTGTGGCCGTATTCGAGGCGGATCGGGCCCACCGGCAGATCGATCCTGACTCCCAGGCCGACGGCGAGTTCCGGCGAATCGAAGCTGAAGCCTTCATCGATCGCCGACATGCTGCCGGCATCGATGAAGCCGACGCCTTTCACCGGACCAAACAGCACGTGGACATACTCGGCATTCGCGACCCAGAAGGTTTCGCCGCCGAGGGGATCATTGGTCACGGAGCGCGGACCGAGTTCGTTGTATCGGAAGGAGCGCACCGTGTCCGCACCGCCGGTGAAGAGGCGGAGATCGATGGGGAATTCGCTGATGCCGGCGGACGGGGCGAGCATGCTGGCGCGGGCGCCGAGGTTCACCTGGCCCTTCTTGCCCACGGGGATGTAGCCGGCACCGGAAAGATCGAGCCGCCAGTAGTTGGAGGAAATATCCCCGGCGATGAGGCCGGCTTGCAGCCCGGCGTTCAAGTGGTAGCCGCGGCCTGGAGTGACCGGGTCGTCGCGGCGGTCATACGCCACCTCGGCCCGCAGGTAGTGATGCCCATAGACGGTTTCGCCGAGCTGGGTGACGGGAATGTCATTGCCCTCGGTGTTCACGATCGAGGAACCGAAGATGATGCTCGCGTCGATGTACTCGCCGAAGTCATCGCGCGAGAATTCGGCGGAGACGCCGGTCTCGAACTTGTCGTAGCCTTCCAGCGCACGGGTCACCGAAAAGAGCCGCAGCCCGAGGTAGGTGTCGGTGTCGAAGAGCCAGGGATCGGAAAGCCGGATATCGCCGAGCATTCCCCGCGAACTCACTTCGAGGCCGGTGCTGAAGTTCCAGAGTCGTCCGAAAAGATTCCGGTCGTGGTATTTCACGCCGAGGATACCGCCTTCATAGCTGCCGAAGCCGCCATAGACAGAGGCACCGCGGGCCTTGCCTTCGACGATCCGCAGCGTGGCATCGAGCATGCCGCTGGGATCGGTTTGATTCTCCACGCGGATGGATTCGAACGCGCCCGTCGCGAGTAGTTTCTTCAAGCGCTTGTCGAACTCCTCGGCGTCAAACCAATCGCCGCGAAGATCCTCGAAGCGCCGGGTGATGCGCTCGGGCTTGGTCTTTACCGCGTCGGCCACCAGGACCTGGTCGAGCCGCTGGCGGACGCCGAACTTGATGATGAAGCGCGGGGTGAGGGTCCCCTGATCGAGGATGCGGTTCATCTTGAAGGTTTCCAGCGGATAGCCGGTGGAGCGGAAGACGCTCTCGATCTCGCTGCGCAGGGTGGTGAGCAGGTCGGTATTCGCCAGCTTGCCGACATGCGGGGCGGCGGTGGCTTGCAGGCGTCCCAGGAGCTCCGGCGGCGCTCCGTCGAAGCGGGGAGCGCCGAGATGATGCAGCGGTCCGGGATCGATACGGACGATGAACGCGATCTCGCCGCCCGTCTCGCCGCGCTTTTCAACGACGGCCTTGGCCTTCCAGTAGCCCCGCGAGCGGAAGTCGGCCTCTAACAACGACAGGCCTTCCGCGACGTCGGCCTCCCGAAAGGGCGGGTCCTGGCCGGGGCGCAGGACGCGTTCTTGGCCGGGCAGCTTGAACAGCTTCGACAGCCGCTCCTGCTCTTCCTTCTCGAAGCCGGGCACGGCGACCGAGCCGATCTTGATCCGCGGGCCTTCGTTGACGAGCAGCCGGATGGTATTGCCGGAGATCACGGGCCTCACGTCCGGCCGCTGGAAGCCCTGGCGCTTCATCAGGTTCTCTAACAGGAATGCCGCATCGCTGGCACGAGCGGTGGAAGGCGGCTTGGCCTTGATGAGCTCCAAGCGGTCACCCAGCAGGTCGAGCGCCTCGCTTTCGCTCATCGCGCCCAAGCCTTCGATGCGGATGTCCGCGCCAAGAGACAGAAGACAGGAAGACGAGAGGCAGAAGACTGGAAGGAGGAAGGACCGGAGGCTTCCAGTCATCCGTCTTCCGTCTTGGCGTCTTTTGACTCTGCTCATTTGAACCGGAGAACGAAGGCGCCGAGGACGCGGGTGTTGCTTTGCTTGTCCACGGAGCCGCTGATGAAAATCTTGTCGGTCACCTCGATGGTGGCGGAATTGAGGCGCCGGCCGGTGAGCGGATCGTCTTCGCCGATGCGCACGTCCACGCGGTTGAGCACTTCCAGCACCTTCGCGACCTGTTCGGCATAGGGAAGCCGCCCGCGCCGCCACTCTTCGATCAGGAGTTGGGCGGCCTTCAGCGTCGCGGCTTGGCCGTCTTCGAGACCCTCGGAAGTGGTGCCGGTGGCGAGCAGGGTCATGATCTCGCTTTCCGGCAGCGGTGGGTCGGAGGTGAGCGCGGTCTTTGGGGCATCGACCGGGCCGTAGAAAAAGACGCTCACCTCATAGCGGCCGATGCTGGAGGTGCCGCGGATGTTGAGTTCGGGATTGAGCCCGCCGTCGGGCGTGAAGACCACCGCGCCGCTGTCCACTTTCAAGGTGCTGAAGGGCAGCCGGGCTTCGGCATCGCTGATGATGGCATGACCGTCGGGCTGGACATGGCCCAAGGTGCCGCCGAAGTGGACGCGCGCGACGATGGAGCCGGTGGCGAGATTGCCGCGGATCAAGATCGGATCGCGGGCGCGGGCCATCACGTCGAGCGTCCAGTTCGAGAAGGGTTCGGGAAGAGCCGCTGCTTTTTCCTCGGGGTCGATGGCTGGCAGATTCGGCCGCTTGGGAGCGGTGAAGGGAACGCGGACGGGCAGGATCTCGAAGTCGCGATAGTAGAGGCTATCGACGATGTCCACCGTGCCGGAAATGTTCGCCTGTTGTAGATCGCCGCGCAGGACGAGGTTCGCATCGGCTCGCACGATCATCGCTTCATCCCGCTTCAACGGCAGCGCGGTGCCGCGCAGCGTCAGGTCGAAGGTCGGCTTCTTGGCATCGGCCAAGCCGACGACGCCGTTGCCGGTCAGGGTGCCGCCGGCGCTTTCCAGCGAGAGCGACTGGAGGCGGACCTCCTTGCCTTGGAGGCGGACGAGCGCGTTGGCATTGCTCACCGGCGGGGCCTGCGAGTCCTTCAGCGAGAAGGCTCCGCCTGAAAGGCGGAGTTCGCCGCCGAGGTCGGGTTTGCCGATCGTGCCGGAGGCGGTGAAGTGACCCTCCACGGTGCCGGCGAGTTTCTCGGCCTTGGGGACGAACTTCGAGAAGGTGGCGAGATCGAGGCGCGGGATGTTGGCGCGGGCTTCGATCTTTTCATCGAGCATCGAGTCCGGGTCTTCCGCCCACTCGCCGGGCTTGAAGGCGGTCTTGCCGGTCACGACGACCGGCGCGTAGCCGGTGGGTTTGATCTGGCCGTTGAGCGAGAGGATTCCATCGGCTCCGTCGAGCGTGATGGTGGCGTCGGTGACGGGAACGTCGGGCTGGTCGGGCAAGCTCACGCCCTTCAGATCGAGATCCAGATCGACCTTTGGCGCGGCGGGGGTGCCGGTGACGACGAGCCGGACCCGGCCGCTGCCGGTGGCAAGCGGCGATTTCTTCTCCGGCAGCCAGGCGGCGAGGCGGGCGTGATCGATCCACTCGGACTCGAGGAAGACATTCAGGGGCATGTCTTGCTTGAGGAAATCCCGGATGGTCTTCATCTCCTTCGGAATGGGAATCTCCGCTTGGCCGCCGACGAGACGGGTGTCGCCGTCCTTCCACTCGAGGCGCGGGATCTTCAGGACCTGGTTGGCGAAGCTGGCGCTGGCGTTGATGGTCTGCCCTTCGGTGATGGCGGTGAGTTGTTCGAGGACGACCTCCCGTGGCCACGAGTAGTTGCCCTTGGTGCGGATGATGAGGGGCGGCGTGTCCTTGCGCACCCACTCGAACGATGTGATGTCAAAGGATCCGCGGTGCGGCTGCGGGGCAAAGTCGCCACTGCCCTGCCAAGTCCCGCTGGCGTTCATGCCGGGGGGCAAGGTCACGCCGAAGGTCGCTGCCCATGCGCCGATGCGTTCGGGCCGGAAGCCCTCGAGCACGGCGGAGCCCTCGTAGCGCTTGCCTGTTAGATCGAGGGCAAAGACGCCGCGATGGCCCTCGCTGGCCAGCGTGCCGGCGATTTTGCCATCGGGCGGCGTCCACGTCGCTTCACCGGCGAGGGACGCGGCGACGTTGTTCTCGGGAGAAAGCAGCCACTTGGCGGCGAGGGAACGTATGCCGTCGGGTGCCGAATCGATGGTGGCGTCGAGATTCAGCGACGAGGGGGGAAGAGGCGGGGCGTCCTTTGGCGCGATGTGGTATTTCTCCTTCAGCGTGGCGAACAGCGGCGCGACCTGCGGGACCGAGGCCTTGGCAGTGGCCTCGAAATCCGCCCACTGGCCGGCGGCGAGATCGCGCCAGCGGAGCGAGGCATTGCCGGTGAGAATGGTGCCGAGTGCGGCGAGCGACGCGTTCAGCGTGCCTTGGTTGCCGGTCTTCGTGGCATCGAGGGCGAGCGTTTCGGCCTGCCAACCCTCGTAGCGCAGCCCGCCGATCTCGACACTGGCGGTGGCATTCCACTGGTCGGGAGTCAGGTCGAGGCCTTGGGCCGCGATTTCGAGCCGGCGCACGGTCGCCCCGGCGGGAATTTCGAGCGCGAAGTTTTTCAAGGCCTCCTGGACCACCAGCGGCTCGCCTTCGAGCTTCACGGTGGCGGAGGAGCGGTCGCTGGCGAGTTGGATCCGCGAGTCTTCCACTTGAACGAGACCGGATGCCGCGAGCCGGCCGCTGGCGGGGATGTCCACGCGGACATCGCGGATGCCGAGGCTGGGCGTGACGTCGAAGCGGTCGAGCGAAAGCCGCTCTTCCTCCCACACGATCACCGACTCCTGCGCGGCGAAGGCATAGCCGGCTCCAATGGTCAGCTCGCCAAACTTGAGGACGAATTCCTCGCTGCCGGGCGCGTGGGAAAAGTCGCTGGAGTCGAGGACCGCGACGTTCTCCTCGCCGCGCACCACCTGGATGCGCAGGCCCGCCGCAGTCAGATCGAGCGGGACGAGGATGGAGCGCACCTTCTTCATGGTGGTGGAAAGGTCCACCTTTTCCTCCCTGCGCTTGCCGCGCGAGGGCAGGGGATCCGCGGCGAGGTCGATCACCAAATCGAGCTTTTCCACGGCAAGGCCGTCGAGGTCGCCCCGGATGATCTTCTTCAACTGATAGCGCGGGTCCACCGAGTCGATCTCGAGTTTCCGGATCGGGCCGCCGCGGACCGCGAGCTTCTCGATCTTGATCCCGCCGAGAAGGGTGCCCTTGAGCTCGAACTCCGTCGTGAGACCGCTGCCCTCCAAGGCCTTCCGCGCGACGATCCCGCCGATCCAGCGCCAGCCGGGGCCGTTCAGCCACACCGCCCCGGCGATGAAAAGGGCCAGTGCGGCGAGCCGCTTGCGGCCGCGACGGCGCTTCTTCTTTTCAGGCGGGGCATCTCCGTCGGCACTCATGGAAATCAAAGCAGCGCATGATTGATGGCGCTCCATGCCCGTGCGGTCAACGAAAGCTCTTTCCGCGGATCAATTCTTCATCTCACAGTCGAGACATGCCTGAGTCGCCTCGTTCCGCCCGCCGCGAGCGCTGGCGGGAGATTGTCTTTGAAGCGGAAACGCCGGCCGGGAGGCGCTTCGACGTCACGCTGCTGTGGCTGATCGGCCTGAGCGTGGTGTGCGTGATGCTGGAAAGCGTTCCCTCCATCCGGCGCGATTACGCCCAGCCGCTGCAGATCATCGAGTGGGGTTTCACGATCTTGTTCACGCTCGAATACGTGGTGAGGCTCTGCGTGGTCCGCCACCCGCTGCGCTACGCACGGAGCTTCTACGGCATCATCGACGTGTTGTCGGTGCTGCCGACTTACCTGGTGGCGTTCTTGCCCGGCGTGCAGGCCCTGTTGGTGATCCGGGTCCTGCGGATGATGCGGATGTTCCGGGTCTTCAAGATGGTCCGACACGTGAACGGGGCGGAGTTGCTGGTGCGGGCGCTCTACGGGGCGCGGGCGAAGATCACGGTGTTCTTCGCCTTCATGTTGGCGATCTCGGTCGTCGCCGGGACCCTGATTTATCTCGTCGAGGGGCCGCACGGGGACTTCACCAGCATCCCGACGAGCGTCTATTGGGCGGTCGTGACGATCACCACGCTGGGCTTCGGCGACATCACCCCGGTGACCCCGATGGGGCGCCTCCTGACCTCCGCCTTGGCACTCACCGGCTATGCGGTGATCGCGGTGCCGACCGGAATCCTGACCTCGGAACTCGCGAAACTCGAGGGCGACGACAGCTCCGATGCCTGCCCGTCGTGCGGGGTCCACGGGCACCTGCCGGACTCCCGTTTCTGCCGCCGCTGCGGAGCCCCGATGGGCTGAAATTCCAAGGATTTCCGCCCGTCGCCACCGCATCGTCAATACGGCGTGCCTACCCCCGCGGGATTCCTCCGGCGATGTTCTGGCGGCAGGTTGACAAAGCGGGAGCGGCTTGACCAGTGTGTCACCGCCGGGTCGTGCGACACGTCCCGCGCTTCTATCATTCGATTTCCAAAAGGCCCGAAAACCCGTGTTCTCCAACGAAGACTACTTGGCCGACCTGCTGGTGGAAGCCGGCGCGGTCGATCCCGACGTGCTTGATCAGGTCCGCAGCAAAGGCGGTTCCGTGATCGAGCGATTGCTGAGCGATACCGACCTCTCGGAAAACACGGTCTGCGCCGTGTTGGCCCAGAATGCGGGCATCGAGGCCATCGATCTCGCCCAAATGGCGATTCCGCCGGATGTGGCGGGGGCCATCCCCGATGAAATCGCGCGCCGCTACAAGGCCATCCCGGTGGCGGACGACGGCGTTTTCCTGACGGTGGCGGTCGGTGATCCCTTCGACTTCGAGACGATGGACAGCCTGCCCCACGTGCTCGGGCGGGAAATCAGTTTTGTCTGCGCGCCGGTCAACGCGATCGACCTTTTCCTCAAGCAGTTCTACGGCGCGACCGATTCCGGCAGCATGGACGTCGCCGGCGGCCACGACGTGGAAGTCTCGGACGGCGATGCCCCGATCATCCGCCTCGTGCAGAGTCTCCTGGTGGAGGCGATGAAGATGCGCTGCTCGGACATTCACATCGAGCCGCTCGAAACCTCCGTCCGCATCCGCTACCGCATCGACGGCAAGCTGGTCGAGGTGGACAACCACCCGAAGAAGCTGCTGCCGGCCATCATCGCCCGGCTCAAGGTGATGAGCGGCACGATGTCGATCGCCGAGAAGCGCTTGCCGCAGGACGGCCGTATCCAGGTGAAGACCTCGGAAAAGGAAATCGACCTCCGCGTTTCCTCGGTCCCGTCGAACCACGGCGAATCGATCGTCATGCGTATTCTCGACAAGTCGGCCCTCGTGCTCGGCTTGCCGGAACTCGGCTTCTTCTCCGACGACCAGGCGACCTTTGAGCAGCTCATCGGGCTGCCGGACGGCATCATCCTCGTCACCGGTCCCACCGGTTCCGGTAAGACGACGACGCTCTACGCCTGCTTGAACGTCATCAACAAGCCGGACAAGAAGATCATCACCGTGGAAGACCCGGTCGAGTATGAGCTTCCCGGCATCAATCAGGTGATGGTGAAGACGGACATCGGCATGACCTTCGCCGCCGCGCTGCGCGCGATGCTCCGCCAAGCCCCGAACATCATCATGATCGGGGAAATTCGTGACGCGGAAACGGCGAACATCGCCATCAACGCGTCGCTCACCGGTCACTTGGTGCTTTCCACGCTCCACACGAACGACGCGCCGTCGGCCGTCGCCCGTCTCGCGGACATCGGCATCAAGCGTTTCCTGATCGCCTCCGCCGTGCGCGCCGTGCTCGCCCAGCGACTGGTCCGCAAGCTCTGCCCGGTGTGCAAGCAGCCGCACGTGTTGACCGACAAGGAGGCGCGCTCGCTGCGCTTCGACCCCAGCCGCGGCGACAGCTCGCAGGTCATGGGTCCGGTCGGCTGCGACAAGTGCCGCCGCAACGGCTTCCGCGGTCGTCTCGGCATCTTCGAGCTGTTCCAGATCGATGACGAAGTGCGCCACATGATCAACGAGAACCTGACCTCCAGCCAGCTTCGCCGCCGCGCCCGCGAGCTTGGCATGCGCACGCTGCGCGACGACGGGATCCGCAAGGTGCTCGCCGGCCTGACCTCCGCCGACGAGGTCATCCACGTGACCATGTCGGACTTCGATTGATCCACGGATCCGCCACCCAAATCCCAGATTTCCAATTTCCTAAAACCCGATCCATGGACAACAACCAGATCGTTGAACTTTTCATCAGCCGCGGGCTCATCGACCGCTCGCTCGGCCAGGACATTCTTCACGAAGTCGAGAACAGCGGCAAGGAGGCCGCCGAGATCCTGGCCGACTTCCAGGTGATCACCCACCGCGACGACGTCTGGCCGGTGGTGGCCTCCGAGCTCGGGGCGCAGGTCGTCGATATCCGCGACTGGACTCCGCCGGAGCAGTTGCTCGCGCTGGTCCCGGCCGGCATGGCCCGCCTGCACGGCGCGCTGCCCGTCAATCTCGACCACGAAGGCCTGCACGTCGCGCTGGTCGATCCGATGAACCCGCAGACCATCGAGGACCTGCGATTCGCGCTCGGCCGCGAGGTGGTGCTGGCGATCGCGCCGGACTACATCGTCGAAGCCAAGATCAACGAGTGCTACGGCGGCGAGGGCAAGGCGATGGAGGACATCCTCCAGCAGCTCGAGACCGGCGTGAATACCAGCCTGAGCGCCGCCGAAATGGAGGCCGAAGCGAACTCGGCCCCGATCATCCGGTATGTCGATCTGGTGCTCTTCCAGGCGATCAAGGAGCGGGCTTCGGACATTCACTTCGAGCCCTTCGAGAAGGACTTCAAGATCCGCTACCGGGTGGACGGCGCGCTTTATGAAATGGCCCCGCCGCCGGTGCACCTGTCGGTGGCGATCATTTCGCGCATCAAGGTGATGTCGAACATGAACATCGCCGAGCGCCGCGTCCCGCAGGACGGCCGCATCGTGAAGCAGGTCGGCGACCGCCAGGTGGACATGCGTGTCTCGACGCTGCCGACCCAATACGGCGAGTCCGTGGTGCTCCGCGTTCTCGACCGCTCCTCGGTGAATCTCTCGCTGGAGAACCTCCACCTGCCGGAGTCGATCTACGAGTACATCTGCGACACGATCGAAAAGCCGAACGGCATCTTCATCGTCACCGGGCCGACCGGTGCCGGCAAGACGACCACGCTCTACGCCGCGCTGGCCCGCATCAACACGATCGATTCCAAGCTCCTGACCGCCGAAGACCCGGTCGAATACGACATCGACGGCATCATCCAGATCCCGGTCAATGAAGGCATCGGCCTGACCTTCCCGCGGGTGCTGCGCGCCTTCCTCCGTCAGGACCCCGACCGCATCATGGTGGGGGAGATGCGCGACATGGACACCGCGCAGATCGCCATCCAGGCCTCGCTGACGGGGCACTTGGTGCTTTCCACCCTCCACACGAACGACGCTCCCGGCGCCGTCACCCGTCTGGTGGACATGGGCTGCGAGCCTTTCCTCGTGGCGGCTTCGCTGGAAGGCGTGCTTGCCCAGCGTCTGGTCCGCACCATCTGCAAGAGCTGCAAGGCGTCCTACGAGCCGAACGAGAGCATCCTCACCCAGCTCGGCGTGGCGGTGCATGAACTCGGCGACAAGGATTTCTTCACCGGCCGCGGCTGCGACGCCTGCGGCAAGAGCGGTTACAAGGGCCGGAAGGGCCTCTACGAGCTGCTGGATATTTCCGATCCGCTGCGCGAGCTCATCACCGACCGCGCCCCGACCGTGGTGCTCAAGCAGAAGGCGATGGAGCTGGGCATGCAGACCCTCCGCGAGGACGGCTTGCGCAATATCTACCTCGGCCACACCACCATCGAAGAGGTCCTGAAGTACACCTGACACCCCTTTTTCGCCCCGAAATTTGAGTCGCCAGCTTCGGCCGGCCCGCTCACACTTGTTCCACTCGATTTAAAAACAACCCCATGCCTCAGTTCCAATTCACCGCCGCCGATGCCAAGGGCGAGCAGATGTCCGGCACGATCGAATCCACCAGCGAAGCCGAAGCCATCCAGCAGCTCCGTTCGCAAGGCTACTACCCCCTGCAGGTTGTCGAGGCCGGCAAGGGCAAGCTCGCTGCGAAGAAGGGTGCCAAGAAGGGCAAGGCTCCCGCCGGCAAGAAGAAGGAGAAGTCCTCCGTCGGCGGTCGCATCAAGCCGAAGGTGCTGATGATTTTCACCCGGCAGCTCGCCACGCTGATCGATTCCGGCCTGCCGCTGCTGCGCGGCCTGACCGTGTTGGCCAAGCAGGAGCCGAATCCCGTGCTGCGCGGCACCATCGGCGCGCTGGCGGATTCGGTCCAGTCCGGCTCCACCTTCTCCGAGTCGCTGGCCCAGCACCCGAAGATCTTCAACAAGCTGTATGTGAACATGGTCAAGGCCGGCGAGTTGGGCGGTGTGCTCGAAGTCGTCCTCGTCCGTCTCGCCGAGTACCAGGAAAAGGCCCACAAGCTGAAGAACAAGATCGTCTCGGCGATGGTCTATCCGGTGATCGTCATGTTCATCGCGGTCGCCATTCTCGTCTTCCTGATGCTGTTCATCGTGCCGAAGTTCGAGGCGATGTTCGCCGAACTGGGCAATGCCGAGCTGCCGGCGATCTCGCGGATCGTCTTCGGCACCTCGAAGTTCTTCCTGAACGCCAGCATCAAGCCGATCCCGAACGTCGTCTGGGTGTTCGCGCTTTTCGGCCTCATCGCCTTCCTCGGCAACATGTGGGGCAAGACCAAGAAGGGCCGCCGCACGATCGACACCCTGAAGCTGCGCGCGCCGATCTTCGGCGACATCCAGCGCAAGTCGGCGATCGCCCGCTTCTCCCGCACCCTCGGCACGCTCGTCACCTCCGGCGTGCCGATCCTGCAGGCCCTCAACATCACCCGTGACACCGCCGGCAATGTGGTGGTGTCCGACGCGATCGAAAAGGTCCACGAGGCGGTCAAGGAAGGGGAATCGATCGTCACCCCGCTGCAATCCTCGAACGTCTTCCCCTCGATGGTGATTTCGATGGTGGACGTCGGTGAAGAAACCGGCCAGCTCCCGGAAATGCTGCTCAAGGTGGCGGACGTCTATGACGACGAAGTGGACAACGCCGTGACCGCGCTTACCTCTATCCTCGAGCCGATCATGATCGTCATCCTCGCGCTGGTCGTGGGTGCGGTGGTGTTCGCGCTGTTCCTGCCGCTGATCAAGATCATCTCCGAAATGGGCAACATGTGAGCGGATGCCGGGCGGTCCCCGTCGTCCGCCCGACTCGCCAACCACCGAAAACACCCATGAAAATCCAAGGTCTTCGCCGCCGTCACGCGGGCTTCAGCTTGATGGAGCTCGTCGTGGTCGTCGCCATCATCGTCGTCCTCGCCGGCCTCACGCTCGGCGCCTTCAACTTCATCAGCCAGAAGAACGCCCGCACCAAGGCCAAGATCCAGGTGGATCTCCTGGCGAACACGATCCAGAAATACCACGCCGACAATCGCTCGTATCCCGCCAGTACGGATGCGAACGGTGAGCGCGGTGACGAGGTGCTCTACAAGGCTCTCTACTGGGACGGTTACGAGGCCCGCGACAGCGGCGGCGTGATCTATCTCGGCGAGTTGGACCCGGTGAACAATACCAAGGGTGGCCAGGCTTGGATTCAAGGCGAGGGTGCCCAGGCCCGCATCGTCGATCCCTGGGGGTACCCCTACCGCTATCGCACCGGCGAGCAGGCGGCGAATCCCGACTTCGACCTGTGGTCGGTGGGCCCGGATGGCAAGACCAATCCGGACGATCCCAAGCACAAGGACAGCCTCGACGACATCAGGTGATCGTCCTTCCTTTTTCCCAAGGGCGTCCGGTGGAGCTTCATGGCCTGCCGGACGCCCTTTTTCGTGTCTTCTGCCATCGCCGGGGCTTTGCGCTCGACGCCGCACCACCGTCCGTTCTTCTTGGCGGCCGACCATGAGCGAAGAGTTCCAAGAGCCGCCTGCGGCCGAAGATGTGCCGGCAACCAAGACCGCCCGCAAACGGCCCGCCGTCCGCAAGTCCGCGAAACCGAAGCCGGAGCGCGACAGCGAGTCCGCGGCCGCTCCTGCCGAAGCGCCGGCTGCCGCGCGCGAATCGGAACCGGCGGCCCCGACCGAGGAGGTCTTGCCGCGCGAGTCCGCTCCGGAGGTGATTCCTTTCGTCGTGGAAACCGCCGGTGGCGAGCCGCCGGGCAACCCGAAGAAGCGCCGCCGCCGCAAGAAGAAGCATGGCCAAGGTCAAGGCCAAGGCCCGCAGCAGCAACCGCAGCAATTCCATCCGCATGCCGTGTTGCCGCCGGCCGAGGCCCCGTCGCCGCAGCCGGAACCCGCCCATGCGTCCTCCTCAATGCACGCCGCGCCGCGCCCGAAGCTCGATCCCGAGCAGGTGGCCAAGAAGGCGTGGAAGATCTTCCAGGCCGAAGTTGGCGAAGAGGGCCTCGCCTTGATCGACGATCACGACGCCCGAGAAATCTCGCGCCGCTGCTTCCGCCTCGCGGAAATCTTCCTCGAAGAGGCCGCCCGCCGGAGCCGCTGAGGACAAGGGGTGTCGGCATCCTGTCGACACGGCGGGGACAGAATGCCCACGCCCCTTAGAGGGGGCCGGCCAGTTCCGCGAGTTCCGCTTCCAGCCGCCGGGCGAGTTCGTCTTTCCCGGTGGCTTTCGCCAGCGCGATGCGCTGCCGCATCACCTCCGGCCGGTGGCGTTCCTCGTCACTCATGGAGTCGAGGATTTCGATCGCCGACTCGTGGTCGCCGATGGCCACCGCGCCTTCCAGCAGATCGGCCGGCACCGGCTCGCTGGCGTCCAGCGGCTTGTCGCGATAGATCGCCCAGCGCGCTTGGTCGGGCATCGCCGGCGGGGCGTCCTTCACCTCGTCCAGATAGACGAGCTCATCGC
Source organism: uncultured Verrucomicrobiaceae bacterium (assembly GCA_966696705.1). Classification (GTDB taxonomy): domain Bacteria; phylum Verrucomicrobiota; class Verrucomicrobiia; order Verrucomicrobiales; family Akkermansiaceae; genus Haloferula. The sequence continues at coordinate 13,816 of CBKZPU010000065.1, forward strand.
CCTCGCGGAGACGCCGCCAGTGGTTGATCAAGAGCACCAGGATGAATCCCAGGACGATCACCGACGCCTCCATCAGGAAGGGCGTGGTGACGATCGCGGCGATCCTCACAAAAAACTCCCCGGCCAATCCCGGCAGGCCGGTGGCCATCAGCAGCAGCAAAAACAGTCCCCACACACCGGCGATCACCAGAGCGCCGATGGTCACCTGACGCTTTCTCTCGCTGCGTGCCATCCCGCCGCAAGGAAACACGCCAAGGGGGCGGAGGCGAACGGGAAATAATTTTTAATCAATCTTGATATTTTCTAAAAACATTGCTTCTTTCGCGGCGGCCCATGTTGATCGATCGCCTCAGAAACCTTGGAATCGCGCTGATTTGCACCGCCCTCTCGCTGGCGGCATGGAAGCTGCGGCTCCGCGGGGAAGAGACCGCCGCGCCGTCCAGCGTGCCGCTGGGGGAGTTGACCATCCCGGTGGAGATCGTCGAGGCCGGCCAAGCTCCGCAGCTTCGCGAAATCCGGGTGGCCCGCTGAGGCGTCCGGCATGGGCTTGTGATCGCGGTTGAATTCGCGGGGGGCACCCGCTAGACCCCGTGGCGATGCGGCTTTACGACACGCTGGCCCGCGAGCTCAAGGAGCTCCGCCCCCTCGACGGTTCGACCTACCGGTTCTACTGCTGCGGTCCCACCGTCTATGGCCCGGCGCACATCGGGAACTTCCGCACCTTCGTGTTGCAGGACGTGTTCCGCCGCACCCTGGAAACCGGCGGCATGCGGACTTTCCACGTCCGCAACATCACCGACGTCGATGACAAGACCATCCGCGATTCGCAGGCGGCCGGGAAGTCGCTGAAGGAATTCACCGGCTTGTGGACGGACAAGTTCCACGCCGACTGCGAGGAGCTGGGAATGCTGCCGCCGCACGTCGAACCGAGCGCGGTCGATCATATCGAACAGCAGGTGGCGATGATCGCGACCTTGATCGAGAAGGGACACGCCTACGCTTCGGAGGACGGCTCGGTGTATTTCAATATCGCTTCCTACCCGGCCTACGGGCGGCTTTCCCGCCTCGACACCCGCGAACTCGAACTCGGCAAGACCCAGAACGACCGGGCGAATGCCGACGAGTACGAGAAAGATAGTATTTCGGACTTCGTGTTGTGGAAGGGCCGCAAGCCGGAGGACGGCGACAACTATTGGCCGTCGCCATGGGGAGAGGGCAGGCCGGGCTGGCACTTGGAGTGCTCGGCGATGATCCAGGAGTATCTCGGCGCCGACTTCGACCTGCATGGGGGCGGGGAGGACCTGATGTTCCCGCACCACGAGAACGAGATCGCGCAGAGCAAGTGCGCTTGCGGCGGGCACTTCGCGGCCCATTGGTTCCACTCGACCCACCTGCTGGTCGATGGCGGCAAGATGGCCAAGTCGAAGGGGAATTTTTACACGCTCGACGATCTCAAGGCGAAGGGCTTCACCGCGATGGAGGTCCGCTATGCCTTGATCGGCGCGCACTATCGCAAGCAACTCAACTTCACGCTCGATTCGCTCCACGCCGCCCGCGAGGCGATGGCGAAGCTCGCGAAAGGCGCGCGCACCCTTGCCGGGAAAGCCCCGGCGGAAGCGCGTTTCGATGCGGTCGATTTCGGTCCGTTCCAAGCCGCGTGGGATTCGCTCAACGACGATCTCAACACGCCGGGCTGCCTCGGTGGTCTCTTCACCGGTCTCCGCGAGGCGGTGAAGCTCGAAGGCGAGGCGGCCGCGAAAGCACTGGCCGCGTTCAATCGCGTCCTCCGTGCCATTGGCCTGACACTTCCGGAAGAAGAACCGGAAGCCGAGATCCCCGCCGACATCCGCGCCCTCGCCGAGGAACGCTGGGCGGCCCGCACCGCCAAGGATTGGGCCAAGGCCGATGCCATGCGCGGCCAGCTCGCCGAGAAGGGGTGGACGATGAAGGATGGCAAGGAAGGCTACGAGCTGACGCCGGTCTAGGGCATCAGGAGCGGGGACATTCTGTCCTCGCCGTGCCGACAGGATGTCAACACTCCTCATGGGCGTCATTGATAGAGTGGCGGCCGTCCGGCTAGTATCGGCCGTCATGCGTTGCCTGCTTCTGCTCCTTCTTTCGCTCCTGCCGCTGTCCGCCCAGGACACTGGCGCGAAGATCGTCGCTGCCGCCCGCAAGCAGGTCGGCGTCACGCTTTCCTACGATCCCACCTATGTCTCGCTGGGTTATCCCGGTGGCGATGTTCCCCGGGAAAAGGGCGTCTGCACCGACGTCGTGATCCGCGCCCTGCGCGATGGCTTATCGCAGGATCTCCAGAAGCTGGTCCACGAGGACATGCGCGCGAACTTCTCCGCCTATCCGAAGAACTGGGGCCTCTCCAAGCCGGACAAGAACATCGACCACCGCCGCGTGCCGAACTTGCAGGCCTACTTCAAGCGCCGCGGCTACAAGGTGGAGGACACCAAGGACGTGACCAAGTTTTTGCCCGGCGACCTGGTCACCTGCACCGTGCCGCCGCATCTGCCGCACGTGATGATCGTGAGCGACAAGAAGACCGCCGGGGGCACGCCGCTGGTCATTCACAACATCGGCTCCGGCGCCCGCGAGGAAGATGTGCTCTTCACCTATCCGCTGACCGGACATTACCGGTGGAAGTGAAGGGGGAAATTCGCTAGGGGATGGGGATGCTCATCGGCACCCACACCTTGCTCCCGGTCTGCCTCGGATTGGCGGCGGAGAATGCCTCACTCGCGAAGGGGCGCGGCCACGTCTTTCCGCCGTGGGGCGTTTTCGCGATCGGCTTCTTCGGAGCGTTGCCGGATTTGTGTACGCCGCATGTGTCGCTGGAAGATCGCTACTCGAGTTGGTCGCACACGCTGTGGTTCCTCGGCGCGATCATTCCGGTCGCGGTGATGGTCGCGTCGTTTTTCCCGAAGGAAGGCCGCTGGCGACTCGCGCTGGCGTGTTGGCTGGCCGTGCTGCTGCACCTGATCGGCGACGCGGTCGCTGGCGGGATCGCGTGGTTGCAACCGTGGCGGCCGGACGTGATCGGCGAGTACTACATCCCCGCGGCCGACTGGCTGTGGTACGACATCGGCTTCGTGCTGCTGACCTGGGTCTTGGTGCGCTTGCGCCCGTATGCCGAGGCCCGCGGCATGGGAGCCGCCGTCGCGCCGAGCAGTGCCGAAACCCAGGTGTGAAGGTCGCGGCCGACGGGTGCCGGCAGACCCCGGCTTCTCCAGCCGGTGGCCAAGCGCTTGGCCAGCCGTTTCTCGCCAGCGCCCATCAGGCCGGCGAAGGACACGCCTTTCTCGCCGCGCAGCCAGCGGGCGAAGGGCGTCCTTTTCCCCGCCGCGGCTTCGCCGAAGTGCCGGGCAAGGTAGGCGCGCGGGACGATCAGGATTTCCCCGGCGTGGTGGCCGGGCAGGCGCGTCCACTTCCAATCCTCGCCCTCCTGGCCGCCGAAGCAGCCGAATAGGCCCGGCTTGAGGAAGATCCGGTGGTCCTTGCCCCACACGACGCCTTCGCCGGAGTCATTGAGCCACAGCCACAACTCATCGTGGAGCCGGTGCTGCCAGCGGCGTGACGCACCGCGCAGGTCGCCCTGCAGGTGCCACGCTTCGAAACCGTCGTTTTGCCACCAGCACTCGAACATGAGGAGAACTTGTTGCGAATCGTTCGCAATAGCAAGGCGTCGATTGCGGAAATCTCAGCGCTTCTTTGCGGCGTGCTTGCCGTTCTGGTGGAGGATCAGGCCGGTCACGGTGCCGGACTTATCCCGTTGGAATTCAAGCGCCGCCTCGACCACGTCGTATTCGAACCAATCGGTCTTGGTGGCGAAAACCGGCACCGCTGGCTGGCCGCTCAACTGCGCGAGGAGCGTGTCGTCCTTGCGGGTAATGGTGAAGACCTTGCCGGGGAAGAGGGAATACTCACCCGCGTAAGCGTCGAGCGTCTTGGCGTCGGGGAACTCCAGGTGCGGGGCTTCGCCGCTGCGCTTGGCCGGGACTTCGCGGCCGTTCTGGTGGAGCACCAGCGAGGTCACGGCGTCCTTCTCGCGCACGAATTGCAGTTCGGCGGCGACCGCATCGTAGCGGAAGCGGTCCTTGCCGATGCACTTCACGGGGAAGAAGGGCTGGCCGGTCAGGCGCACGTGAAGGTGGTCGTCGCGGCGGATCACGGTAAAGCGTGCTTGCGGCCCCGAGGCGAAGACGCCGGTGAAGGCGTCGAGTTCCGCAGCGGTCAGCTTTTGCTCGGGAGCCTCCGAGCGCTTCTCGTCGCGCGTCTTGGAAAACAGCGAGGCTGGCTCGAAGACGGTGTTGTTCACGAGGGCGACGCGGACGATCTTCAGATCGGGAATGACCTGGAACGCGGACCGATAGCCGCCGGTCCCGCCGCTGTGGCTGTATTCGCGGTGGCCATCGACCTTGCCGATGAGGATGCCCAGCCCGATCTCGGCGCCGTTGTCCGCATACGGAGCGCGGACTTCCAGCATGCCCTTGATCGCCGCGGCGAGCGGGGTCTTGTCCGGCTCTAACAAAGCTTGGCCGAAGGTGACCATGTCGGCGGCGGTGGAGCGCAGGGCGCCCGCGCCGGCCATCGCCTGAAAGGTCCACGGGTGGTTCGACTTGTCGCCGTCATAGGGCGGGGCGAGCCGTGCCTGTTGGGCCTCGCCGGGCACGACCATCGTGTCCTTCATGCCGAGCGGGCCGGTGATCTTTTCCGCGACGAGGTCGGCATAGCTCTTCTCGTGGATGCCGGAAAGCAACTCGCCTAACAGGCCGACGCCGTAGTTCGAATACGACGCGGGAAAGGGCGGCGCGTGGGGCAGTTCCGCCCTCGCGAGGAAGTCGAGCGTCCGCTTGCGGTCGTAGGACTTGTAGGGGTCCTTCGAGAAGGCATTGAACCAGCCCATGTTGTCCGGCAAGCGCGGCAACCCGCTGGTGTGGGTGGAAAGCTGGACCAGCGTGATCGCCGCCACGTCCGGATCGGCGAAGGCGATCTCGTCGCCTAACAACTCCTTCAGCGTGCTATCGAGGCGCGCCTTCTTTGCCTCCACCGCATCGGCCAGCAGCAGGCCGGTGAAGACCTTGGTGATCGAGCCGATCTCGAAAACGCGGCGCTCCGGCGCGATGTCGGCGGGCTCCAGCTTGCCTGCCGCCGCGAAGCGCGTCGTGCCCGCGATGCACTCACCGGTGACGATGCCGCCGGCGCTCAGGTTGGCCGCGGTCTTCTCCGCGATCTCATGCAACGGCTGGCCCGCGAACGCAGGACACACCGCGGCCACCAAGACGACGAGCAAGCGAGGGGAAAGCATCGTCGCGATGCTGCAACGAAGGTCGCGTGGCCGCCAGTTGGATGTGTGGCGGTTTTTGGAACCGGTGTGCTTGTGCGGGTCAGTTCGCAAAGAGCGGCCTACCCCGGTGGCGTTCCTTGGCATCGAGGTATTCAAGCCGGGTGTCCGCAGGGAGCCCTGCCTTGCGCGCGGCGTCGCGAATGATCTGCTGGCTGCGTTGGCCATCGAAGATGAGGAGATCAATGCACGCGCGGTTGGTGCCGAGAGAGCCACCTAACATGATGCCGCCGTGCTCCGCGGCAAGGGCATCGGCGATGGCTTCGGCCATTGTTTCCCGGGCATCGACTTCACTTCCCCTGGGAAGGATCGAGGTGGGGAAGGAGAGGTAAACCCACTCGGCATGGAACTCGCGGAAGGGATCCGCGAATTGATCGGGATCTTCGAGAAAGTTCAGCAAGGTCGGCCAACATCCCGACATCCCGGAGATCGTGTCGAAGCGTGGCTTGTTGTTCCGCTTGTCCTCGGGGATCCGGTAGGCGGACCAGGAATCCCAAGCGTAGTGGAATTCCCAACCGCGCGCGGCCCGGGTGGCCTCCACGAATTCCTTGAGCTCCGAGATCGGCATCGATTCCGCCAGCTTCTTCTGGTTGAACTCGATCGAGCCGATCCACCGGCAGGTGCCCATCTCACCGAGGATCTCGTCTAACACCAAAAAGAGCGCGGTATGGCAGAGTTCGGAGCCGGCCTTCTCGGCCAAGGGATGCCAAACGGTGAAATCCACGCGCTCGTTCTCTTCATCGATCTCCGGAGTGACCCAAAACTCCATGACCCCGAACTCCAGATCGTTCATCCGGATGGTAAAGTGGTCCACTTCAGGAGAAGGCTGACGGTCCGCGTAGAAGACCCAACCGTCGATCTTCGGGGCGAGCTTGAGCCAGTGGTGGGCCAGCAGTTGCTTGAACTGGACGCCTTCTCCCGAGAGCGTGAACGAGTGCTCGCCCGGCTTTTCGCCCGGCCCGAAGACCCATGCCATGCCGGGCAAGTAGCGGTCCACGGCTGCGCTCACTTCCTCCGCGAGTTCGCCGCCTCGTCTATCCCCGACGGTCTGGTGAAACCGGTCCGCAACCTCCGCATACCACTTCCAGAATGCCTGGACCCGGCTCTTGAAGGTGAACTCGACGGGCTCGGGCTGGCGGCCGCCCTTGCCGAAAACATTGCGGAGAAACGACATGGTGCGGTCTTGGTTAGGCGTCGATCGCCACGAAGCTGCCCTTGAGATACTTGCACCGGAAGGGCGGCGCGCTCTTGAGCGGATCCCAGCCATGGGCGCGGGCATAGTCGATCGCCAGCGGGACCATCTCGTGGTTCACCACGCGGGGGACATCGGCGACGAGATACTGCCCGGCGGCCGAGGCACTCATTTCCACCCACAGCTCGTTCTTCCCCGCGCGGTTGCGGAAGATCCAGCGGTAGTGCGTGTCGCGGTGATTGATGGCCTTGAGGCCTTTGGTGGGGAACGACATGAACGGGAACATGGGATGGGCGGAGGCCGCGGTCGATGCCGGATGCTCCGACCTCATGAAAAACGGCCCGTCCCCGGCGGATGAAGCGCGGGAGCGGGCCGTGGGGAAAGCGGCGTGCGGGTCAGTTGGACGCCTTGGGCAGGAGGCCGTCCCGCTCCATGTTCGCCATCAGGTTGCGATACATGTTTTCATGCACCTTCGGGGCGACGGTGGTGGGGAAGGTGAAGGGCGTGGCGACGATCAGCGGCAGCCAGAAGGCGGTGGTCATGCTGTCGTCCAGGACATACTGGCGCGACTTGCCGGAGGAGGTCCGGGCGGTGGCGGTCAGCTTGTAGTGGTCGGTCGCGAAGCCCGGGACGGTGAACAGCGAGAAGCCGGTGATGAAGCCCGACACCGCCGCGGCGCCGGCATTGCCGTGGTTGAGCATGTCCACGTCCACATGGACGGCACCGCCCTTGCCCTGGCTCACGGAGGTGACGCGGCCGCTCTTGTTGAAGGCGTTGACCAAGGGTTGCTCGGCCGCGGAGCGGGCATGCGGGGGGGATTCGACGCGGCTGCCGGTGATGTTGCTGCCGGACGTCATCGTGTAGGTGAGGGAGACCTTCTTCGCGTTCGTGGCCGGCGTGTCGGCCACTTGAGGAAGTTTGTTGCCGGAGAACGAGGCACAGCTCGTGGCGAGGAGGGAGATGCCAGCGAAGGACAGCAGGGTGCGGATCAATTTCATGGAGTCGTTATGGGGAAGCGAGCGGCGGAGGCTGATAACCGCTCCCCGCTGCAGGTCAATGCCCATGAGGTGACACGAGTGAATCGTGCCACGTCATGGCGGAGCCACGGGTTTACCTCAGATCGCCTTCAGCACATCATCGAAAACCGTTAGCGTATCATCGAGATCCGCTTCGGTATGGGCGAGGCTGAGGAAGCCGGTTTCATACGGGCTGGGCGCGAGGTAGATGCCCTTGTCGAGGCAGCCCCAGAAGAACTTCTTAAACAGTTCCAGGTCCTGCTTCATCACGTCGTCCACATTGACGATCTCGCGGTCGGTGAAGAACAGGCAGAACATCGAGCCGGTGCGGTTGAAGCGATAGGGGATGCCCTTCGCATCGAGCAGCAAGCGCAGGCCGGCTTCGAAGTACGCGCCGAGTTCTTCAAGCCGCGGGTAGCCGGAGACCTTGCCGAGTTCCTTGAGCTGCGCGAGGCCGGCGGCCATCGCGAGCGGGTTGCCGGAAAGCGTGCCGGCCTGATAGACCGGACCGATCGGCGCGAGCAGGTCCATCACCTCGGCACGACCGCCGAAAGCACCGACCGGCAAGCCGCCGCCGATGACTTTGCCGAAGCAGCTCAGGTCAGGTGTCAGGTTCTCGATGCCCTGCACGCCGGCCTTGCCGAGGCGGAAGCCGGTCATGACTTCGTCGAAGATCAGCAGCGCGCCGTATTTCTTCGTGATGGAAGACAGCAGGTCGAGGTAGCCGGGCTTCGGGAAGACGAGGCCGGCATTGGCGGGATAAGATTCCACGATGATCGCGGCGATCTGTTCACCCTGTTCGGCGAAGACTTTCTCAAGCGCCTCGACGTCATTGTAGGGCAGCACGATGGTCTTCTCCGCAAACGCCTTCGGCACGCCGGCGGAATCGGGCTCGCCATGGGTCAGCGCGCCGGAACCGGCCGCCACTAACAGCGAGTCGCTGTGGCCGTGGTAGCAGCCATTGAACTTCACGATGTAGTCGCGCTTGGTGAAGCCGCGGGCGAGGCGGATCGCGGACATGGTCGCCTCGGTGCCGGACGAGCACATGCGGACCTTCTGCACCGATGGCACCCACTCGCTGATGACGCGGGCCATCTCGACCTCGAAGGGATTCGGGATGCCGAAGGAGATGCCGTCCTTGGCGACCTCGTGGATCGTGTTCGTCACCACCGTCGGCGCGTGGCCGAGGATGTTCGGGCCCCACGAGCCGATGTAGTCGATGTAGGTCTTGCCATCGACGTCCTCGATGCGGCTGCCCTTGGCGCGGCGGACGAAGAACGGCTCGCCGCCGACATTGCGGAAGGCGCGGACGGGGGAATTCACGCCACCGGGGATCTTCTCCTTGGCGGCGGCGAAAAGTTTCTGGGAAAGCGGACCGGTCACGGGGGGAGGGTGAACGGCGGACTCGGGTTCGCCAAGGATGTAGCGTCGGTCTGCGACCGTCGGTGACTGGCGGCATCGGACTCGGATTCGCCGAGGATGTAGCGTCGGTCTGCGACCGTCGGTGACTCGCGGCATTGGCCGCATCCTTGTGATCCGGAAAAAACGGGACCTCACGATGCGGCTTGTTGCCGCCGAAGTGCGACGGTCATAGACCGCCGCTACAGGGTAAGGACTCACGCCCCCAACTGCTTCTTGAAAAACCCGATCGTCCGCTCCCACGCGAGCTTCGCCGCCGCCTCGTCATACCGCGGCGTCGTGTCGTTGTGGAACCCATGGTTCACGCCGGGATAAATGTGGGCCTCGAATTTCACGCCGGCCTTCTTCAGCGCCTCCTCGTAGGCCGGCCAACCGGCATTCACGCGGTCGTCTTTCTCGGCATAGTGGAGCAGCAGCGCCGCCTTGATCTTCGGCACGTCCCCGGCGGCGGGCTGGCCACCGTAGAAAGGAACGGCCGCGATGATGATCTCCGGCAGCCGCACCGCCAAGGTATTCGCCATGCCGCCGCCGAAGCAGAAGCCGACCGCGCCGACCTTGCCATTGCACAGCGCGTGGCCGTGCAGCCACTTGGCACCGGCGATGAAGTCCTCCTCCATTTCCTCCTTCTTCCGCTGGGCCTGGCGATTGCGGCCCTCGTCGTCATTGCCGGGGTAGCCGCCCAATGGGGTCAGCGCGTCCGGGGCGAAAGCGACGAAACCGGCCACTGCCAGCCGCCGGGTGACGTCCTCGATGTAGGGATTCAGCCCGCGGTTTTCGTGGATCACGATCACGCCCGGCAGCTTGCCCTCGGTCTTGGCGGGGCGGGCGAGGTAGCCGCGCATCTTTCCGGCGCCCTTCGGCGAATCGTAGTCCTCGTAGGAAACGGCGATCCGCGCGTCGTCCTTCGGCACCTGTTGGGCGAAGGCATACTGCGGGCTGAGCGCGGCCAGCAGGCTCGCCACGGTCACGCCGCCGACGGCGAATTGCGAGGCGCGCTCGAGGAATCCGCGCCGCCCGACCTGGCCGTGCACGTATTCGTCGTAGAGATCGAGCAGCCCCTGCGGGAAGTCCTTGGCGGTTTTCCGGTCCATCCGGATAGAAGATCTCCTCGGCCGGGAAGTTGCGAGCGTTCTTTACCGAAGCTCGCCCGGTGCTTAGCCCGAATCGACCTGCGAACATCCGCAAATCAGACCAAGCCCCGAAAGTTTTCCTGAATACCCCTCCATCCCTCCACGTCGGACCAAACGCGGAATTTCCTTTCCGCGACACACGCGCTAGCATGCTCCCATGAAAACCGCCTTGGTTTCCGCCCTGCTGTTGTCGTTGCTCCTGCCCGTTTCGGCCCAGACCAAGCGCGCGGAGCGAAAGTCGCTGCTCGACCGCGAGCCGGACGTGGTCCACCTGGCGGAGCACGTGAAGACGCCGATCGAGCTGGAGGTCGTCAAGGATGCGCCGGTCTTCACCGACAAGAACGGCAAGAACAAGCTGGGCACGCTCAAGGCAGGGCAGACCGTGATCCTCGAGGCGATGACCGAAAAGGCCTACAAGGTCCGCGGCCACGGCGAGAAGCACGGCATCTCCGGCTGGGTGGGGCCGCATGCCTTCGCCTCGAAGGACCCGAATTTCGTCGAGAACCTCAAGAAGCTCCACGCCCGCCAGATCGAGGTGGCGGCCCTGATTTCGGAACGGCAGGTGGCGATCGGGATGACCCCGGACGAGGTCTCGCGGGCCCGCGGCAACCCGACCAAAACCTCGGTCAAGCAGACCGGAAAGGGCCAGACCGGCCGCTGGGAGTACATCGACTTCGAGCAGGTCCAGCACTACAACTACCTCCGCGACCCGGTATCCGGGCAAGTCTATCGCCAGCTCTCCCATGTGACCCAGGAGGAAAAGGGCAAAACCGTGGTCGAATTCGAAAACGGCGTGGTGAGTTCCTTGGAAGAAAGCGAGCAGCGGCGCGGCGGACCGGTGAAAATCATCGTCCCGCCGGTGGTCTTCGTCTGGTGAAGCCGGGCGGTTTTCCGCGGATATTCGGCTGAAGGCCGGATTTCGGGTTGAATCCCGGCTGGGACGTGTTGCCTTTCGTGGGAGGCATCGCGTGCTCGCGCGCCGGAGATTTCTCCCGAAGATCCAATCACATGAAAAAACCAACATTCGGAAAAAGGGCAGGGGGCTTCACCCTGGTGGAGTTGATGGTCTGCGTCGTGATCGTCATCGCGCTGGCCGCGATGGTCTTCGGCCTGACCAAGAGCGCGATGGCCAAGAGCAAGCTGGCCGCGAGTACCACCCGCGTCCGCGACCTCGGCGTGCGGGTCCAGGCCTACACCCAGGACAATGCCGGCAAGCTCCCGGTCTGGAAGGACCAGTCGCAGGATCTCTTCTGGTGGGGCATGCTGGTGAAGGACCCGCGCAACGAGAGCGAGCTCGAGATCTTCCGCAGCCCGGGGCACGATGAATTCAGCGCGAAACCTTCCAACCCGAATCTGTCCTACGGCTGGAACGCCCGGGTCGCGGGGCGCTACGAAACGTCCGAAGGCGATGACGGCCCGAAGCGCCTGGCCAACTTCCGGGAGCCGGCCCGCATCCTGATCATCGCCGATGGTCCGGCGAAAAATGGCGAGGCCCTGCTGGACGAAAACAGCTTGCCGGATCCGGAGCGCTACAATGGCAAGGCCGCCGCCTTGTTCCTCGATGGCTCCGCGCGCGGGCTTGAAATCGAATCGGAGTTCAAGCGGGGCCAGTCCGTCTGGCTCATGACCGAAGAAGAGCGCGAGGCATCGGGCAAGTAAGTAAGGACAGGCAGGGACGGCTCTCCGAGCCGTCCGGCTTATGGCGGGTCATTTCAAGGTCCGGCTTCGATCCGACGGTGGAAGTAAGGACAGGCAGGGACGGCTCTCCGAGCCGTCCGGCTTATGGCGGGTCATT
>CBKZPU010000066.1:0-25336 GCA_966696705.1 uncultured Verrucomicrobiaceae bacterium
CGTCGCGGGTATTGGGTTCCCTTGCGGCGGCCGGTTCGTTCTCGAAACCGAAAGCCTGAGCACTTTCCCATGAAAATCATCATGACCCCTGTTATGCGAACCCCGCTTCTTACGCTTTCCGTCCTCGCCGCACCGCATCTCCTGGCCTCCGCCGCGCAAGCCCAGCACGGCAAGCCCACCTACGTCGTACCGGAAGGCATGGTCCAAGGCGGACAGTTCATCCACCGCTTCCTACCGATGAAACCCAACGGCCCGCTGCGCTCCGATGTTTGGGGCGTGGACGCAGTGAAACCCCGCGACTTGGCCAACGGCGTCGAGGACGCCGAGTTTTCCTACTGGTGCACCTCGGTGGTGAAAGGACCGGACGGCAAGTATCACAACTTCGTCGTGCGCTGGCGGGAAGATTCGCCGAAGGGGCACTTCGAATGGCCGAACTCGGATGTCGTCCATGCGGTCGGCGACAGCCCCACCGGCCCGTTCAAGATCGTGAAGGAAATCGGCAAGGGGCACAATGTCACCGCCTACCAGGCCAAGGACGGCACGTGGATTCTCTACATCATCAACGGCTGCTACCGTGGCAAATCGCTGGATGGCCCATGGGAGCGCGGCAAGCTGGAGTTCGACACCCGCGGACGCAACAACGTGGACATGACCAACTGCACCTTCGCGCAACGCAGCGACGGCAGCTACGTGATGATCAACCGAAGCGGAGAGGTGTGGATCAGCAAGGACGGCAACAAGGAACCCTATCGCCGCGTCTCCAACCGCTCCGCCTATCCACCGGTGAGCAAAGCCCGCTTCGAGGATCCGGTCGTGTGGAAGGACGACGTGCAATACAATCTCATCGTCAACGATTGGTTCGGCCGCGCCGCTTACTACCTGCGCTCGCGCGACGGCAAACACTGGGATTGGGACCAAGGTCTGGCCTACGGACCCGGGATTTTCCGCCATGAAGACGGCAAGGTCGAGGATTGGCATAAGATCGAGCGCCCGCGTGTGGTCCAAGACGAACGCGGCCGCGCCACCCACATGCTCTTCGCCGTCATTGACGACGCGAAAGAGGTGGACAAGCCCAACGACAACCACAGCTCGAAGGCGATCGGTGTCGCAATCTCACCGCCCCGCACGGTGCTTGTCAAAAAGTCCGGTGACCGGTTCCTCGTCGCGCTCGAAGCGGATAAAGGATTCAACCCCGCCAACGACGTCGATTCCAAGAGCCTGCGCTTCGGAGCGCCATCGAAGGTCGATTTCGGCAAGACCGGCGCGCCGCTTTCGGTGAAAGCGGACGGCTCGCGTCTGATCACCGAATTTTCCGCAGCCGACTGTGGTTTCGAACCAGCGGATCGGACTGCCAAATTGCTCGCCTCCGACCTTGAGGGAGGGCTGGTCTTCGGCTACGCGCCGCTGCCGGGTGAACCGTCGGAGTATCCGCTGCTGAGCGCCGACGGCAGAATCGAAGCAGGAGCCATTCAGGACGGCATCCGCACGCTCACGGTGAAGGTGGAAAACTTCGGACTGGCGAAATCGTCCGCCACCAGCGTCCAGCTTCTGGTCCACGCGGAGGGCAAGGAATCGGCAAGCTTCACCGCCGCACTGTCAGCGCTGGCTCCCTACGAGGCCGCCACCGTGAAGTTCCGCGTCCCCGCCGATCTGGCGCCCGCCAACTCGGCCCTCAAAGCAGAAATCTCCATCGGTGACGAGACTGCTTCCGAAGCTCTGAAGGTCCAACTGCCGAAGTTGCCTTGACCCCTTGCACCTCGTGAACGGGAACATCACGGCGAGGAACCTGAACACGAGCCGGCTTTCCTCGAGCGAAACGCGACCTGCGGCTTCGACGGCATCCGCCCACTTTTTCGAGCAGCGGGATTCCGCAACCGCCCCCTGACGCGGCGGCTAAGGATAGCCCACTGGGGAGAGCCAGCCTCCAAGCATTTCCCGGAATACGATTCCCATACTCTCCCGAAGATGAAAAACCTGCTTCTATTCATGATCGTCGCGGCCCTCCTCGGAGCCTTGGCGATCCCCGCCCGTGCCTTCACCCACCCCTGCATTCCGCACACCACCCAGGATCTGGACACCATCAAGGCCAACCTCGACAAGGAGCCTTGGAAGTCGGGCTTCGCCCAGCTCCTGGGCACGTGGAATCCCGATTACCAGCCGCAGCCATACGAGACCGTCCCCCGCAATCCCAACTTGAACCTCACCGCTTGGGGGAAAGACATGGGCACCGTCTGGAATTATGCGCGGTTGTGGTATTTCACCGGCAACCACGCCTACGCGCAGAAGGCCCGCGACATCCTCATCGCGTGGGCCAACACGCAGACGGTGATGGGCGGCAATGAAGCCGGCCTTGCGCTCGGCGACGCCGCTTACGCTTACGGCGGCGGCGCGAGCATCTTGCGCGGCACTTGGCCGGGTTGGACTGCCGCCGACACGGCCGCGGTCAAAAACCTCTTTGCGAATGTTTACTGGCCCTCGACCGCCAATTCGTCGCACCTCGCCGGTCCCGCCAACAAAGGCTCGATCAACATGCAGGCCGGCATGGCCATCGCCCTTTTCTGCGATGACACCGCCAAGTTCGACCACGTCCTCGAGATGTATCGCAGTTACCCAGGCTCCGGCCTGCCGAACACTCTGGCCACTGGCCAGATGGGCGAGTCGGGGCGCGACGCGGGCCACGCTTACGGTGATCTTCTCGGCAAAGCCTTCGTCGCCGAATGCGCATGGAAACAAGGCATCGACCTTTATTCCGAATGGGACAACCGGCTCCTGGCCGTCGGCGAATACTACTGCCGCAACACCTTTCTCTGGGACAATCCCTTCGTGCACTACGGCACGGTTGATTACCTCTATATTGAAAATGCGGAAGGGCCTTACGGCGCCAATCGCGCGGCGCTTTACCTCCTTCAAAACGCCTACAAGAACCGCAAAGGACTGCCCACGCCCTGGATCGATCGCAAACTTCAGGAACAACCGATCGACCTCAACAACTTCATGTATGCCAGGACGGCAGACTTCAGCACCGCCACTCCGCCGGCGGCTATTGTTCGCCCGCCAGTTTCGTTGGCATCGAGCGGTTTGACGCTGACGACCCTGGGCAATAATTCCGCAGGCCGCAGCTCTTCTTACACCAACGGGGTCTGGACGATGACCGGCGCCGGACTCGATGTCTGGGGCGATGGAAACGACGACTGCCAATTTGCTTACCAGCAGATGACCGGCGACTGCGCCATTGTTGCCCGGGTGACCTCGGTCCAGGCAATAGCTGCTGCCAGCAAGGCAGGGGTGATGATTCGCGACAATCTTGCCCCCGCCGTTTCGCAGCGCGCCTTTGCTTCGATGATGCCCACTAGCCCCACCCACCAGTATCAAAGCCGCCTGAGGGGTTCGACGGAAAACTGGGCCGGCAGAGTCGCGCAGTCGAATGTCGTTCCTCCCGGCATGCCTTACTGGGTCAAAGTGGAACGCAGAGGCAACCACATTAACACCTACGGTTCACAGGACGGCACCAGTTGGTCGCCCACCGTGAGTTCCTACTTCGGAAACCTGCCGTCCACCCTTTATATCGGCCTGTTCGTCTGCAGCGGATCGGCGACGACGGCCACCACCGCCACTTTCGACAATGTTGCGTTCACTGGCGGAACGGGTGGCCTGGTGACGACTCCCGCCGCCCCCATCGCTCTCTTGGCTTCCGGTTCTGGCAAAGGCGTTACCGTGCGCTGGCTGCCGTCCTTCGGCGCCACCGCCTACGATTTGCTCCGCTCCACCACCTCCGGCAGCGGCTACACCGCCATCGCCAGCGACCTGCCCGCCGACAAGACCAGCTACATGGACACGAATGTGACCGCGGGCACCACCTACTACTACGTGGCCCGTGCCAAAAATTTCGCCGGTATCAGCGGCAACTCGCCCGAGTTCTATGGCTCGCTGCTCTCCCCTGCGATGGTAAACCTCGCCTTCAGCGGCACCGCGACCGCGAGCTTCAATCAGGACTCCACTCTCGAAGGCGCCCACAAGGCATTCGACACCGACCCGCTGTCCAAATGGTATGGCTACAACTCGCCGACCAACTGGCTTCAGTATGATTTCGGCGCGGGGAATGCCCAGGTCGTCAAACGCTACACGGTAAGCGTCGCCGACGTCCGGGAGCGCGACCCGAAAAACTGGACCTTCCTCGGCTCACAGGACGGCACCAACTGGACCACCTTGGACTCCCAGAGTGACCAGATGTTTGTGCATTGGACGGAGACACACACCTTCGAGCTCGGCAACACCACCGCCTATCGCTACTACCGGCTCGACATCACCGCCAACAACGGCGCCGGCGGCGTGGCGGTTTCCGAGCTCGGCCTGTGGGGCGACACCGGCCGCACGATCCCGGACGGCACCTACCTCCTGGTCAACCGTAATAGCCGCAAGGTCATGGACGTGACCGGCAACGCGAATGGCACACCTATCGTGCAGCGACCTTTCACCGGCGGCGACAGCCAGCAATGGGACATCGAATGGCAGGGCAACGGCCAATATCGGGCGACTAACATCGCCAGCGCCAAGGCGCTCGACAACGGCGGCACCTCAAGCACGGGCGCCAATCTCGTCATCCAGCCCTGGGGCGGAGGCACCAGCCAGCGCTGGACGATCACGCCCGACAGCGACGGCTTCTTCCGCGCCATCTCCGCCAACAGCGGCCTGGCCGTTGACGTCAGCGGCAGTTCGACAGCCGACGACGCCAACATCGTTCAGGAAACCTACACCGGTAGCGACAGCCAGCTCTGGATGCCCGGCGTCTCCAGTGCGCCGCAGCCGATCCCTCCCACACCGACCGGCCTCGCGGCCACACCGGTCTCCATCTACCAGATCGGCCTGTCTTGGGCGGCCAACCCCGGCGCGGTGCGCTACAACATCAAGCGCGCCACCACCAGCGGCGGTCCCTACACGACCGTCGCCGCGGGCGTGAACACGACGAACCACACCGACAGCTGGCTGAACGCCGGCACGCCGTACTACTATGTCGTCTCGGCAATCAACGGCAGCGGTGAAAGCGCCGATTCCACGCAGGCCAGTGCCACCACGCTAGCCAACGCCCCGGACGCCCCGACCGACCTGACAGCGGTCCTGGGCCACAACCAAGCCACCTTGAGTTGGACGGCGGTCGGCGGAGCGGCCAGCTACACCGTCAAGCGTTCGACCATCACCGGCGGCCCCTACACCACGGTGGCTTCAGGTTTGACGGACGCGACCTACACCAACACGGGTCTCACCAACGACGTCACCTACTATTACATCGTCGTCGCGGACAACGCCTATGGCTCCAGCCCCGGCTCCGCCGAACTGGCCACCACCCCGAGCACCTTGGTCGCCCACCTCAAGTTCGATGAAACCAGCGGCAACATCGCCACCGACTCCAGCGGACGCGCCTTCCACGCCGTGCTCTTCAACGCCCCTGCCTTCGGCCCCGGCACGTTCGGCAACGCGCTCGATTTCCCCGCGACCGCCAACCAACACGCCACGCTGCCCTCCGGCATCACCAGCGGCCTCACCGATTTCACCATCTCCACATGGATCAAGGTCAACGCCTTCGCCACTTGGCAGCGCATCTTCGACTTCGGAACGGGGACGAACAACTACATGTTCCTCACCGCGCAAGGTCCCGCCGGAGCCGGACGGCCACGTTTCACCATCCGCACCTCAAGCGTCGCCGAGCAGTTCATCGACAGCTCCATCGCACTCAGCTCTGGCACTTGGACCCATGTCGCCGTCACCCGCTCTGGAAACACCGTCTCGATCTACGTCGACGGCTCCCTCGCCGGTTCCGGCACCATCACGCTCAGCCCCTCCGACCTCGGCGTCACCACGCAGAACTACCTCGGCAAGTCGCAATTCAACGACCCCTACCTCAACGCCGCCCTCGACGACTTCCGCCTCTACACGCAGGCGCTGAGTCCCGCCGAGATCAACGCCCTGACCCATCCCCCCGCGGGCGCCCCGGCGCATCTCGCCGCCATCCCTGGAGATACTCAGGCCACCCTCACGTGGCTGCCCAACGCCACCACCACCTACTCGGTCAAACGCTCCACCACCAGCGGCGGACCCTACACCACCATCGCCGAAGGCGTGACGGACCTCACTTACACCGACACCGGTCTCACCAACGGCGTCACCTACTATTACGTCGTCGGCGGTGCCAACGCCGAGGGCTCCGGTCCCGACTCCGCCGAGGTTTCCGTCACCCCGAACACTTTGGGCCTCCACCTCAAGTTCGACGAAAGCTCAGGCACCACTGCCGCCGACTCCAGTGGTTACGCCCAACACGCCACGCTGGTCAACGGCCCCGCCTTCGACGCCGGCAGGATCGACAACGGTCTCAGTCTCACCGCGACGTCATCCCAGCATGCCACGCTGCCGTCCGGCATCGTGGACGGCCTTGACGACTTCACCATCACCACCTGGGTCAAGGTGAACACCTTCGCCACCTGGCAGCGCATCTTCGACTTCGGAACCGGGACGAACAACTACATGTTCCTCACCACCCAATACACGACGACCGCGCCGAACGCCGCCAAACTCCGCTTCGGCATCCGCACCCCCACCATCGCCGAGCAAACGGTGAGCGGCACCGGCATCGCCCTCGCCACCGGAGTCTGGACCCACGTCGCCGTCACCCGCTCCGGCACCACCGTCTCCCTCTACGTCAACGGCTCCCTCGCCGGCTCCGGCACCATCGCCATCAACCCCTCCGACCTCGGCATCACCACGCAAAACTACCTCGGCAAGTCCCAGTGGCCCGACCCCTATCTCAACGGTGCTCTCGACGACTTCCGCCTCTACAGCCAGGCGCTGAGTCCCGCTGAGATATCGAGCCATGCCTCGCCCCTCGCGGCTCCGCAAAACCTCGCCGCCAGTCCCGGCCCGCTCTCCCTCGACCTTTCGTGGAACGCCGTGCCCGGCGCCACGCACTACACCGTGAAATACGCCACCGTCAGCGGCGGCCCCTACTCCACGCTTGCCTCCGGCCTCTCCGCCACGGGCCAGCTCCACTCCGGCCTCGGCTACGGCACGACCTACTACTACGTCGTCTCGGCAGGAAACTCCCTCTATGAGAGCCCCTTCTCCGCCGAGTTTGCCGCCACACCCGACTCCGCCCCGATCAGTGAGGCCGAGTCCTCCACGCCGGCTTTCGTGATCACGCCCGCATCCTCGGGCAATCCCGCCATCGCCACGATCACCAGCGCCGTGTCCGTGCCCGGCCACAGCTACCAACTCCAGACCTGCACCGACCTCGCCTCCGGCCTCTGGCTCGACGTCGGCGAAGCCGTCTCTGGCGACGGCACGCCGGTCATCTTCGAAACTCCCTACGACCCCGCCGAGCACCGCCGTTTCTACCGCATTCTCATCACCCGCTGATCGTCGCCGGTAACGCAGCCAGCACCACGTATCTCAAGCGGTTCCACCGCATCGTCGTTGCCGTCCTGAATCCAATCCATTTCCATCCCGCCGCAGTTTTCCACCCAGATGATATTTCCCACGACGTTCGCTGCCTCCGCTTTCTTCCGCCGTCTCGCACATTTTTCATCCGCCGCGCTCTCCGCATGGTTCGCCTGCGGCACGCTGCTGGCGGCTCCGTCGCCGATCGGAACCGGACTCAAGAGCGACATCACGCTCGGCGCGTTGCAGAACTCCTCCGTCATCAACCGCACCTGGCCGCAGGTGGTGAATTACGACCTTGATCTGAATAGCTGGCGTTACGACGTCTTCGTTCCGGAGAATTACGACGGCACCAAGCCCTACGGCGTGATGGTTTACATCACCTCGGACTCCGTGACGGGCGTGGTGCTGCAAAGCGCGCCGAGGAACAAGAATCTCATCTGGATCGCGCCAAGGTATGTCGGCAACAATGCCAATTCCACGAACCGCTATGGCGCCGGACTTCTGGCGATCTACCGCGCGAAGGAACTCTTCAACATCGATCCGCGCCGCATTTACACCTCGGGAAAATCCGGCGGCGCGCGGACTGCCAGCGCGCTGGCGTTTTATCATTCGGAGATCGTCCGCGGCACCGCGCCCTCGGCGGGATTCTCGCTCCCGCGGCTCAACGAGGTGACACCGGATTACATTCCGAACACCAGCGGTCAGTCGGACGCCTTCTTCGACTATGCGGACCAGCCCTTCCTCTTCTACTACCTCACCAACAATTCTCTCCACAACTCGATCCACACCACTGCCAAAACTCGCAAGCTTCGCTCCTTCATCCTCGGACGCTACGACGACTACCGGGAGGACTATTTTGTCGAGGCTTTCCACTGCGCCTACGAGCCGCAGGGGCAGCTCTGCTTCCTCTACAACGGCCCCGGCGGCCATTGGGATCCGAGCGACGCGGAAATCGAGGAGGCGATCGATTATCTCGACCGCGACGACACCTACCCGGTCAACGCCAACATCACCGCAGGCGCGGGTGGATTTTCCGGCCTGACGAACATCAGCCAGTCCGGCGCTTCAGCCGTCGAGGCGACATCTGGCGGCAACACGACCTACACTCTTACGCCCACGCTGAATGCGGCGGCGGCGGCGAAGACCGGCTCCACGTTTTACTGGGACAACCTCAACGGTTCGACCGTGCGCTGGCTTTGGGAGGTGAAAAACGCGAGTCCGACCAACCAAAAAACCAGCTTCGGCCTGTGGTCGGGCGATGAGACCTGGAGCGGCGGAACGCCGGTTTCCATCAACTCCGGCAACAAACCCGGCATCCTCATCACGATCACGCAAAACGGTTCGCAAAACCGCATGGTCATCAGCGCGCGACCCGACTCGGGTGGCGAAATCGTTTTCTTTGACGGCTATTTCAGCTTCGTGCCGGCCTATTCGACCGCCTGGACGAGCACGCAGACCGGCTATCTCACCGGCACGGGTTCGCCGGTGGAGATCCGGATGGACCTCAACCAGCGGCGTTGGCAACTTGCGTTCAATGGCATCAAGCTTGACGGCGCGACGAATTCCATCGCCAGCGGCACGCAGATTTCCCGCGACAACAAGCGGATGATTTTCGGCTACTGGGATACCGCCATAGGCGGCGCGTCGTTCTGGAAGCATGACCGCTTCACCTCGTGGAACAACACCTGGTCGCCGTTCACCAAGTCGATCTTCACCGCCGCCACCGGCGCGATTTCCGCCGCGGGAGCGGTGCCTTCGCCGATGGAGCTGCGCTACGTGATCGCCAGCGATCCGGGGCTCCCTGACCCGCTTCCGGCCGGTCCCTCCGGCATCACCGCCTCGGCGGCCTACGGGACGTTGCAGGTGACCTGGGACACGTTGACCGGGGCGACCGGCTACCACGTCAAGCGCGCCACCATTTCCGGCGGCCCCTACACCACCTTGGCGAGCAACGTCACCGCCACCTCTTACACCGATGCCACCGCGCAGTCGGGTGTGCTCTACTACTACACCGTCTCCGCCAACACCGCCTCGGGCGCCACCGCCAACGGCACTGAGTCCGCCGCCGGTCTCAACGCCCTGCGCCTCCGGACCACTGGCGGCACGGCGAGCAACAGCCTGAACACGACCGGAGCGGAAGGCGTGGACAAAGCCTTCGACGGCACCTTGGCGAAATGGTTCAACGGCACCGGCGCGACTGACTGGCTCCAATACCGCTTCCCCTCCGGCAAACGCTACCCGCTCAGCCAATACGAGATCACCTCCGGCAACGACGTTCCGGAGCGCGATCCGGTGAACTGGCAAGTTCTCGGCAGCAACGACGGCGTCAACTGGACCACGCTGGACACCCGTAGCGGCCAGAGCTTCCCCGCCCGTTTACAGACCTACACCTATGACGTTCCGCTGACGACGGCTTACGAGTATTACCGCCTCAACATCACCGCCAACGGCGGAGCCACGGGCATCCAGCTCACCGAATGGCAGATCCTCTCGCCCGACGTGGTCGCGCCGGTGATCGCGACGCCCTCCAACCTCCTGGTCGGCACGGTGAACGGCAGCGGCGAGACAGTGACCTTCAACGCGACCGCCACCGACGACGAAGACGGCCCCGTCACCGTCGTCTGCACTCCGCCCTCGGGCGGCGTTTTCCCCATCGGCTCGACCACGGTCACCTGCACCGCCAGCGACACGAGCGGCAACCACAGCCAGACATCGTTCACCGTCACCGTAAACGACGACACGCTGAACGACATCTCGCCGCCCGCCATCACCGTGCCCGCCAACATCACCGTGCCCGCGACAAGCCTGGCGGGCACCACGGTCACCTTCACCACCTCCGCGCTAGACGTGATCGATGGCGCCCGGCCCACCACCAACACCCCGGCCTCCGGCTCCATTTTCCCCGTCGGCACCACCGTCGTCACCGCCACGGCCTCGGACACCAAGGGCAACACCGGCTCGCGGACCTTCACCGTCACCGTCCAACCCTTCATTCAAACCCGCGCCTGGCTGAAGTTCGACGAAGCCAGCGGCGCCGCGGCGGCCGACGCCACCGGCAACAACTGGACCGGCACGCTCGTCGGCGGCCCCACCTGGGTCACCGGCAGGCTCAACAACGCCGTCAACCTCAGCGGCTCCACGCAATACGTCACCCTCCCCGCCGGCGTCGTCAACAGCCTCACCACCTGCACGATCACCGCTTGGGTCAACCTGAACGCCACCAGCAACTGGCAACGCATCTTCGACTTCGGCACCGGCACTAACAACTACATGTTCCTCAGCCCGCGAAACGGCGCCAACAGCAAAGTCCGCTTCGCCATCCGCACGGCGGCGGTCACTGAACAGATCATCGACGGTGCCGCCACCCTGCCCACCGGCAGCTGGCAACACGTCGCCGTCGTCCTCAACGGCGCCACCGGCACTCTCTACGTGAACGGCATCCAGGTCGGCCAGAACACCGCCATGACCCTCAACCCCTCCAGCCTCGGCGCGACCGGCAACAACTACCTCGGCAAATCACAGTTCAACGACCCCTACCTCGCCGGCGCGGTGGACGATTTCCAGATCATCGCCCAGGCACTCACCGCCGAGCAGGTCGCCGCCCTGGCCGCCCCGCCCGCCGCTCCAGCCTCGCTGGTGGCCACCCGCGGCGACGCGCAGGTTTCCCTGGGCTGGGACTCCGCCGCCGGAGCCGTCAGTTACAACGTCAAACGCGCGCTCGCCAACGGCGGGCCTTATGCGTTCGTCGCCAATACGGCAGCCACGAGCTTCACCGACACCGGTCTAACCAATGGCACGACCTACCATTATGTCGTCACCGCGGCCAACGCCGCGACGGAAAGCGTGAACAGCGCCGAAGTCAGTGCCACGCCCTTGTCCGCGCTCCAACAATGGCGACAAACGAATTTCGGAACCACCTCCAACAGCGGGGACGCCGCGGATGCAGCCGATCCCGACGGCGACGGCATGACGAACGCGCAGGAATACACCGCCGGCACCGATCCCATGAACGCCACCAGCGTGTTTCGCGTGAGCGGGCTCGCGGTGAATGGCAATGATGTGCTGCTGAGTTTCCCCACCGTGGCCGGAAAAACCTATCGCCTCGAACGCTCCGACAGCTTGCTAGACGGCTCATGGGCGCCCGTGCACGAAAACATTCCGGGCACCGGCGGCACCGTGCAGGTCGCCGATTCCAACGGAGTCTACCAAGCCAAGCGTTTCTATCGAATCGTCGTTGTTCCGTGAAGCATCCTCAGAACGTTCACTTCACCCCGAACCGGGCATCCGACGGGAAGCATGCCCCCTCGATCGGGGGGAATCCATTTCACTCAGGGGCGGTATCGACCTTCCCTCGCCTGGCGTGTCGGAGTGGTAGTTTGCGGAGCGATACCGCATCACCCCAAGCCCCAGCCCGCATGCATCTGCTCCGTTGTGTTGTCGCCGTGATCCTTGCCTCCGTTTCGGCACGCGCTGCCGAGTATGTTTGGAAGAACGCGGTCATCGGTGGCGGCGGCTACGTCACCGGCATCGAATTTCATCCGACTGAACCCGGCCTCGCCTACGCCCGCACGGACGTGGGCGGAGTCTATCGACGGGACTCCGCCACGGGGCCGTGGGTTCCGCTGAACGACTGGGTCGGCGGCCTGGACAACGGGTTCATGGACTTGGGAGTGCTGAGCGTCGGCCTCGATCCCGCCGATGCCGACCGGGTCTATCTCGCCTGCGGCCAGTACCTGGAGTGGTGGGCACCGCCGGCGCGTTTCATGAGTTCCTCCGACCGCGGCGCGACGTGGACGGACATCGCGCTGCCGTTCAAGCTCGGCGGCAATCTGAACGGCCGCGGGACCGGCGAGCGGCTGGCGGTAGATCCGCACGATGGCACACGGATCTTCCTCGGCACTACCGCGGACGGGCTGTGGCGCAGCATGGACCGAGGCGTGACGTGGATTCGCCTAACAGCATTCACTCCCGCGGCGACCACCTTCGTGCTGTGCGATCCGGATCATGCGGGCACGCTGTATGCCGGTGCGGCGCAGACCGACGCCCCGACCTTGTGGAAATCCACCGATGGCGGTGAGACGTGGGTCGCGGTGGCAAGCCAGCCGTCCGGGCTGATCGCCTTGCAGGCGAAGCTTGATACGGCGGGCGATCTCTTCATCACCTACTCCGATCATGTGGGACCGAACGGCGCGACCACCGGCGCGGCGTGGAAATGCTCCGCCGAGGGGACGTGGACGAATCTCAACGTCCCGACCGGCCAAGGCGGCATTGGCGGGATCGCCGTGGACCCGAACCTGCCGGGACGCGTCGTGGTCTCCACCCTCAACCGCTGGTGGCCGCGCGACGAGATCTACCGCTCCAACGACGGCGGCCTGACGTGGTCCGGCGTGCTCGACGGCGCGGCGCTGGATCATTCTTCCGCGCCGTGGGCGGCCACGCTTTCGCCGCACTGGATCAGCGACGTGGAGATCGATCCTTTCGATTCGGGACGCGCGTCGTTCATCACCGGCTACGGGATCTTTTCGACCACAAATCTCGGCGCGACTCCGGGAAAACCGGCGTGGTCGTTCGACTGCAAGGGGCTGGAGGAATGCGTGCCGCAGGCGCTGGTCAGCCCGGCCGCGGGCCCGCCGCTGGTCAGCGTGATCGGCGACTTCGACGGATTCCGCCACGACAATCTCGACGCCTCGCCCGCCCTCGGCCGCCACTCGCCTCCGAAAGGAACCACGCACGCGCTGGACGGCGCGGGTACGGCGCCCGCCGTACTTGCCAAGATGCACGGGGCGACGGGAGCGGTCTCGCGCGATGGCGGCGTGACGTGGAAAGAATTCCCCACCGCACCGCCGACGGCATCCGGGGAGCGCGGCCAGCTCGCGGTATCGGCCGATGGCACGCGTATCCTGTGGTGTCCCAAGGCCTCGGCGGCCTACGTTTCCCCGGACGACGGGGCGACATGGACGCCCTGCGCCGGAAGCCCTACGGGCGACCTATGGCCGGCGGCGGACCGGGTGGATCCGCTGCGTTTCACGGTGCTCGATCCGGAGACCCGCACGGTGCATGTGAGCACGGATGGCGGCGCGACCTTTTCCGCGGGCGATAACAATCTTCCGTCCGGCAGCGACCGGATCGAGGCGGTGCCGGGTCAAGCGGGCCATCTCTGGCTCACGGCGTGGAACGGCGGGCTCTGGCGCTCCACGGATGGCGGCGCGGATTTCGTCCAGGTGACATCGGTCCAGCGCGGCTACCGGTTCGGCTTCGGGCGGTCCGCGGACGGCACCGGGCATCCCGCGGTTTTCCTGTGGGGACGGGTCAATGGGATCGACGGACTGTTCCGCAGCGACGACACCGGCGCGACCTGGCAGCGGATCAATGACAGCCTCCATCAGTTCGGCCACATCAACGACCTGACCGGCGACCCGCGGGCGCACGGCCGCGTCTATCTGGGCACGAGCGGGCGCGGCATCATCGTGGGCGAGGAAACGGTGGAGCCGCGGTTCACGGAGATGATCTATCAGGACGGGCTGGCCGCGGAATGGCAGAACTGGAGCTGGGCAGCGGTAAACCTGGCATCGGCGACTCCGGTGCGGCGCGGGGCGTCCGCCGTGACGGTCACGGCGGGCGG
Source organism: uncultured Verrucomicrobiaceae bacterium (assembly GCA_966696705.1). Taxonomy (GTDB): domain Bacteria; phylum Verrucomicrobiota; class Verrucomicrobiia; order Verrucomicrobiales; family Akkermansiaceae; genus Haloferula. The sequence goes on from CBKZPU010000066.1 coordinate 14,051, forward strand.
GTGGGAGGCGCTCTATCTGGCGCGGCCTGCCATGCAGAATACCGCCGGGTTTGCGGCGCTGGCTTTCTGGGTCCACGGGGGAGAGGCCGGCGGACAGACGCTGCAGGTCATCGGCCTGCGGAACGGGGTTACCCAGATGGCGAAGGCGATCCCCGCGCCGGCCGCAGGAGTCTGGACGCGCGTGGTCATCCCGCTGGCGGAGCTGGGTTTGGCCGGGGCATACGATTTCAACGGCCTGTGGTTCCAGAATGCCAGCGGGTCGGCGCTTTCCGCCTTTCATGTGGATGACATCGCGTTGGTCGGCGAGGCGGACGCGGATGACTGGGCGGCGGTCGATTGGGAAAGCTGGCGGCAGTCGGAATTCTCCGCCGCTCAACTGGCGGATGCCGCCATCAGCGGTTCCGCCGCGGACCCCGACCACGACGGTCGGCCGAACCGGGTCGAGTGGTATCTGCTAGGCGGTGCCTGGGAAAAGGCCTCCGGCCCGTGGTGCACGTGGCAACTCCAGGGCGACGTGGCGACGCTGAGCTACGACCGGCGCGCCGGCTTTCCCACCGCCATGGCGCTGGAGGTCTCGACCGACCTCGAATTCTGGTCTCCGGCCGCGGGAACCTCACAGTCGCTTCCGCTCGATGCCTCGGGACTGCGGGAGCGGGTGAGTTGGACAATTCCCGCCACGGCACCCGCGCTGTTTTTCCGGCTTCGCTAAAGCCCCGGCGGCCGCGGGGGAAAACCGGATCTGCGGTCGAATGCCAGACCGTCAGACGCGAATCGAATGGGATCCAGACGGTCCAGGCTCCCCGCATTTCGCGGTGAAGCATTCGTGATGAGGCGGTCGGAACGGGTGGTGCTGTTAGCCCGAATCTAACGGTCCCCGACCTAAACGCCCACTTGGCCGTGGCTAATCGCCCCATTCACTTAACCGAACAAGTGGCGCCACCGTTGCCCTCCAGGACGATCCTCGGCAGTAACTTTCCAATTGGTCCAAACCCAACGCGATCTTGTGCAGATCAAGGGCCAAAGAACCCAACCCTAAACCCTTATGAAAAACCCCATTCGGTGCATTTGCACCGCAATTGGCGGACTGCACCTCCCGAAGGCGGGACTGACGCTGGTGCCTTCGCTCATGGCGGCAGGTGGTCTTTGCGCGGCCGCCGTCCTCGTGTTTGTCGGGGCGGATGGATCGCCCGGACCCGACACCACAAGACAGGCCGAGGCGGCGCATCCCAGCGGGAAAAATACTTCAAGCCCGCGACCTAACAGCCGCACGCGGACGACTGATCCGGCCCGGGCGTTGGCCCAAGCGTTCACACTGGGAAACCGAAGCGAGCGCGACATCCTTGTGCGCGATTTACTTTCCGCGTGGGCCGCGCGGGATGCGGAAGCGGCGCTGAGCTGGGTCTCGGCGCTGGAGGACTCCGCAGCCCGGCGCTCCGCCCGCTCCACCGTTTGTTTGGCCGTGGCGGAGAAAGACCCGCGCCGGGCCGTCGAGCTCGCGCTCGGCCATGGCGCGGATGAAGACGATGCCGGCGGGTTGCTGGAGTGTCTGACGATGCAGTGGTGCGAGAGGGAATGTGAAACCGTCCTCAATTGGGCGAGCGAGCAGCCGCCGGGCGAATGGCGGGAGCGACTCTTGGCGAGAGCTTCCTTCGTGCTTTCCAAATCGGATCCGGCTGCGGCGGCGGATCTCGTTTCCGGCTTGGAGCCGGGAAACCTGCAGGACGAAGCGGCCATGGCCGTGCTCCACCAATGGGCGCTCCAAGACTCCTCCGCCGCGCTCCGGTGGGCGGAAGCATTCTCCGAACCCACTCTCCGCGAGCGTGCGATCGCGGAAATCTCGAATCTCCGCAGCCTGACGACTTCCTTACAGGAGGCTCAGTAACCGGATCGAAACGCCCACATGAAGGGCCTTCTCCACTCTCCTTGGCTGCACGGGGCCTTCTCCCCGTGCAAACCTGAGAACACAAAAAACACCAAAAAAACACCCTGAAAATCCATGCACCGACACATCAGAAACTGGCTGGCGTCCTTGACGCTGCCATTCGTCCTCGGGCTGCCACAGGCGCAAGCCTATACGCACCCCTGCATACCGAACACCCAAGAGGAGTTGGACACCATCAAGGCCAACCTCGACCGGGAACCTTGGAAATCCGGTTACGCTCTCCTCGCGGCCGATTCGAAGTCCCAGCTCGACTACACCCCGAACGGTCCGTGGGACACCGTCAGTCGCACGCCCGACGTCAACCTCACCTATTGGAAGAATGACATGAACGCCATCTACAATCTGGCGCGCATGTGGTATTTCACCGGCAACAACGCCTATGCGCAGAAAGCCCGCGACCTCCTCATCGCCTGGGCGACCACGCAGACGAGCTTCGGCGGTCAGGAAATGTCCCTCTCGCTCGGCGACTTCGCCCCCGCTTACGCCGGAGGCGCCAGCATCCTGCGCGGTACCTGGCCCGGCTGGACGGCCGCCGACACGACCACGGTCAAAAACTACTTCCTGAATCTCTATTGGCCCGCCTGTTTTGCCGGCGCCAACGTCACCGGCCCCGCCAACAAAGGCTCCCTCAACCTGGAAGCCGGCATCGCCATCGCCGCCTTTTTGGACGACACCGACAAGTTCGACCACGTCATTGATCTTTACCGCACCTTTCCGGCTGCTGGCCTGAGCAATACGCTGGCCACCGGCGAGATGGGCGAGACCGGCCGCGATGCAGGCCATGCCTACGGTGACCTCTTCGGCAAAGTCTTCGTTGCCGAAGTCGCTTGGAAACAAGGCATCGACCTCTACTCAGAATTGGACAACCGGCTGCTGGCCGTCGGCGAATACTACGCCCGCAACACACTGGCCTTGGACAATCCCTTCGTCCCGTTCGGCACCATTGATTACAACTACTATGACAATGCGGAAGGGCCTTACGGCGCCAATCGCGGGGCCCTTTACCTCCTCCAAAACGCCTACAAAAACCGCAAAAACATCCAGACCCCCTGGATCGACCGTAAAATGGAAGAACAGGGCGTGGATGGCGGGAACTTCATGTATGCCAAGGCCGCCGACTTCACCACCGCCACCCCGCCGACGGCCGTCGTGAGCCCGGCGGTTTCCCTGGCGTCGAACGGATTGACCCTCACCACGCTTGGCACCCAGACCGCGGGCCGCAGCGCTTCCTACGCGAACGGCGTGTGGACGGTGACCGGCCTCGGCAGCGGAGTCTGGACCACAGGCGCCGACGACTGCCAGTTCGTCTACCAAACGATGACCGGCGACTGCGCCATGGTCGCCCAGGTGACCTCGGCCACCTACTCGGGCTCCGGCAACGGCAAAGTCGGATTGATGCTCCGCGACAACCTCTCCGCCCCCGTTTCGCAACGCGGCTGGATCGGGATCATACCCGCCGCCACCAACATCATGGAAGGCCGCCAGGATGGCTGGACGGAAACCTGGGGAGGAAGCAACTGGGCAAAGCGCTCGCAAAACCTGCCCCCGGGCATGCCCTATTGGCTCAAGATCGAGCGCCGGGGCAACGTGATCAACACCTACACCTCACAGGACGGCACCAGCTGGGCGGGCCATATCTGCTCATACTACGGCAACCTGCCGGCCACCGTGCACATCGGCTTGTTCGTCTGCAGCGGGAATACGACCGCCACCACTGCCACCTTCGCCAACGTCGCCTTCACCGGCGGCACCGGCGGACTCGTGACGACTCCGCCCGCTCCGGCAGCCCTGTTCGCCACCGCCTCCAGCAAAGCCGTCAGCGTGCGCTGGCTGCCCTCCTTCGGCGCCACCTCCTACGACCTGCTCCGCTCCACCACCTCCGGCTCCGGCTACACCGTCATCGCTAGCAACCTCACCCCCGACAAGACCAGCTATGTGGACACGGCCGTGAGCGCGGGCACCACCTACTACTATGTGGCCCGGGCCAAAAACTCCGCCGGTACCAGCAGCAACTCGCCGCAGTTCTATGCCACGCTGCTAACCGCGCCGATGGTCAACCTCGCCTTCGGCGGCACTGCCACGGCGAGCTTCAATACTGACTCGTTCGCCGAGGGCGCCCACAAGGCCTTCGACACCGACCCGATCTCCAAGTGGTATGGCTACAACTCGCCAACGGGCTGGCTCCAGTATGACTTCGGCACAGGGAACGAGCAGGTCATCGAGCGCTATTCGGTGAGCAGCGCCGACGTGGCGACACGTGATCCGAAAGACTGGACCTTCCTTGGCTCACAAGACGGCTCCACCTGGACGACCCTCGACTCACAGAGCGGCCAGACCTTCGCCAATCGGATGCAGATGAACACCTATAACATCGGCAACACCACGGCCTACCGCTATTACCGGCTCAGCATCTCCGCCAACAACGGAGCCGGCGGCACGGCGCTCTCCGAACTCGGTCTGTGGTCCGATGTCGGCCGCACCGTCCCGGACGGCGTCTACGCCCTCGCCAGCCGCAAGAGCAACAAGGTCCTCGACCTCGTCAACGGCGGCACCGCCGACGGCACCGACGCCGTCCAATGGGGCTGGAGCGACAGCAACAGCCAGAAGTGGAACCTCACTTGGTTGGGCAACGGGCAATACCAAGCCCAAGGTGTCGCCAGTGGCAAGTTGCTCGAAGTCACGGGTGCCTCCACAAGCAACGGAGCGGTCGTCCAGATCTGGCCTTCGAACAATAACAACTGCCAGAAGTGGACGCTCAGCCCCGCGGGCGACGGAGCCTTCAAGATCCTGAATGTAAACAGCGGCAAGGCGGTCGACGTCAGCGGCGCCAGCACCGCCGACGGAGCGGCCATCATCCAGTGGCCCTACAACGGAGCCGACAACCAACAGTGGATCCTCGCCCCGTTTTCGACAACGGCGATCACCCGCCTGCAATCGCACAACTTCCCGAACCGCTACCTCCGCCATTCCGGCTATCGAGGCCGGATCGACGAGAATGTTTCACCCGTCGGGGACTCCCAGTTCCGGGTCAGGATCGGCCTGACAAACGCCACCGGCGTCTCCTTCGAATCCGCCAACTTCGCCGGCTACTACCTGCGGGTGAGGACGAACGGAGAGGTGTGGGTGGACAAACACGACAACACCGCCGCCTTCCGCGACAGCGCCACCTTCGAGCGGGTGCCCGGATTGGCCGATTCGAGCAAATCCTCGTTCCGCATGTGGACCGATTCGACCCGTTACCTCCGCCACTACTCCTATTGGATGGTGGCGCAAAGCGGATCGGGATCGGCTTTCAACGCCGACGCGACCTTCGCGGAGATCCAACCCTGAAGCGCGGAAATCGCTGGCATGCGTGATGCCAGCCATTCCGAACCCAACCTCCGCGAGTCCCACTCGCGGAGGGCATCCTTTTCCACAACCCGGCTACTGCCGCACTGAGATCGGCCAATCAGATCATCGGAACGCCTTCCTGAGGGAGGCTTCTCCACTCTCCATGCCTGCACGGGCACTTCCCCGCGCAAACCTGAGAACCCGGCCTCGCCCTCGGTGATGCGGCCGATTCGACCCGTTACCTCTGCCACTACTCTGCCCAAGGCTCATAAAACCGCGGTTCGTTTCTCTTTCCAGGTTTATGCGGCCCGGAGTGGGACAAATGCCCGGTCGTTCGCGTTTCATCCTGCCGGCACTTAACCGGAAAAGCCGCCATGGCCTTGCCCGAGGAAACCATTCCCGGCAGAAAAATCCATAATTGATCCATAGGATCCAAAAAAAGCCCACTAAAACCCTAAAATCCATGTACCGACGCATCACCACTTGGTTGATGTCCTTGGCGCTCCTTTGCGTGCTCGGACTGTCCCAAGCGCAGGCCTTCACCCACCCCTGCATTCCAAACACCCTCGAGGAACTGGACACCATCAAGGCCAACCTCGACAAGCAGCCTTGGAAACAAGGCTACGCCGTGCTCGCTGGCGATTCGAAGTCCCAGCTCAACTACACCATGCGAGGCCCATTCGCGTCGGTCAGCCGTGCGCCCTACCTGAACCTCAACGAATGGCGGAGTGACATGGTTGCCGTGTACAACCTCTCGCGCATGTGGTATTTCACCGGCAACGAGGCCTATGCGCAAAAGGCCCGCGACATCCTCATCGCGTGGGCGAACACGCATACCTACTTCGGCGCATGGGAAGCCGCCCTTGAGCTTGGGGACTACGCCGTCTGTTACGGCGGGGGCGCCAGTATCCTGCGCGGCACCTGGCCCGGATGGACGGAAGCCGACACCACCACGGTCAAGAACTACTTCCTCAATACCCTCTGGCCGGCAGCCCTCATCGGGGGCGATGTGATCGGCCCCGCCAACAAAGGCGCCCTCTACATGGCCGGAGGCATTTCCATCGCCGCCTTCTGCGACGACACGGCCAAGTTCGACCACATCATCAACCACTATCGCACCTTCCACGGCTCCGGTCTGATGAACACCCTGCCCACCGGCCAGATGGGCGAGTCGGGCCGCGACGCGGGCCACGCCTTCGGCACTCTCAACGGCATGACCTTCGTCGCCGAAGTCGCCTGGAAACAAGGCATCGATCTCTACACCGAATTGGACAACCGGCTGCTCGCCGTCGGCGAATACTACGCCCGCAACACCTTCACCACCGACAATCCCTACGTTCCCTTCGGCACCATCGATTGGCAGTGGATGAACAATGGGTACGGGCCTTACACCGCCAATCGCGGCGCCTTCTACCTCCTCCAAAACGCCTACAAGAACCGCAAGGGCCTCGCCACTCCCTGGATCGACCGGAAACTCCAGGAGCAGTCCGTCGATGGCGGCAACTTCATGTTTGCCAAGACGGCCGATTTCAGCACCGCCACGGTGTCACCCGCCAGTTTCCCGGCGGTTTCACCGGCGTCGAGCGGGTTGACCCTGACCACCCTCGGCACCCAGACCTCGGGCCGCAGCGCTACGTATGCGAACGGAGTATGGACGATGACCGGACTCGGTAACGGAGTCTGGTCCGACACGACCGACGACTGCCAGTTTGCCTACACAACGATGACCGGCGACTGCGCCATGATCGCCAAGGTCACTTCCAACCAATATCCGAACGCCGAGGCCAAGGCGGGGTTGATGATCCGCGACAATCTCACCGCCACCATCGGCCAGCGCGGCTGGATCGGGGTGGTGTCCGCTCCCACCACGCGGATCGACTCCCACATGCGTGGCTGGACCGACAGCTGGGGAGGAGGTGGATACGCCCAGCGGCAGCATGACTGGCCCCCCGGCATACCCTATTGGATCAAGATCGAGCGCAGGGGCAAGCATCTCAGTACCTTTGCTTCGCCGGATGGCACCAGTTGGTCGGTAATGAACAGCAGCTATTACGGCGACCTTCCGTCCACCCTCTACCTCGGGCTGTTCGTGTGCAGCGGGACCACCACGACCAACACCGCCACCTTTGAAAACGTCGCCTTCACCGGCGGCACCGGCGGCCTCGTGACCACCCCCGCCGCCCCGGTGGGCGTGCTTGCCAGCGGCTCCGCCAAAGCCATCAGCGTGCGCTGGCTGGCGTCCTTCGGCGCCACCGCCTACGACCTGCTGCGCTCCACCACCTCCGGCAGCGGCTACACCGTCATCGCCAGCGACCTCACCGCCGACAAGACGAGTTACATGGACACGAATGTGAGCACGGGCACCACCTACTACTACGTGGTCCGCGCCAAGAACTCCGCTGGCACCAGCGGCGACTCGCCCGAGTTCAGCGCCGCTCTGCCTACGCCGATGGCCAACCTCGCCTTCAACGGCACCGCAACGGCGAGTATCAACACCGGTTCCCAAGTGGGTGGCTCCGACGATGCGTTCAACGGCGACCCGGGCTCCAAGTGGTTCGGCTACAGCTCGCCCACCGGCTGGCTCCAGTATGATTTCGGTTCGGGCAACGCCCAGGTCGTCAAACGCTACACGATCAACTGCGCCGATGTGGATACGCGCGACCCGAAGAGCTGGAACCTCCTTGGCTCCCAGGACGGCACCAACTGGACCACCCTCGATTCGCAGAGCAACCAGTCCTTCGTGATTCGGATGGGGATGAACACCTACGATATCGCCAACACCACCGCCTATCGCTACTACCGCATCGACATCACCGCCAACAACGGAGCTACGGGCGTGGCGATCGGCGACCTCGGTTTGTGGGGCGACGCCGGACGCACCCTCCCTGACGGCACCTACGTTCTTGTCAGCCGCAACAGCAACAAGGTCATGGACGTGACCAGCAACACCGACGGCTCACCGGTCGTGCAGCGATCCTTCACCGGCGACGACAGCCAGCAGTGGAACATCGAATGGCAGGGCAACGGCCAGTATCGCGCGACCAACATCGCCAGCACCAAGGTGCTCGACAACGGCGGCACCTCAAGCACGGGCGCCAATCTCGTCATCCAGCCTTCGAGCGGAAACGACAGCCAGCTTTGGACGATCACGCCCGACAGCGATGGTTTTTTCCGCGTCACTTCCGCAAACAGCGGCCTGGCCGTTGACGTCAGCGGCGGTTCGACCGCCGACGACGCCAACATCGTTCAAGAAACCTACACCGGCAGCGACAGCCAGCTCTGGATGCCCGGCCTCGCCGTAGAGCCGCAGCCGATCCCTCCCACACCGACCGGTCTCGCGGTCACGCCGGTTTCCATCTATCAGATCGACCTGTCCTGGTTGGCCACCCCCGCTGCGATCAGTTACAACATCAAGCGGGCGACCGTCAGCGGCGGCCCCTACACGACCGTTGCCGCGGGCGTGAACACGTGGAACTATACGGACACCAACCTGACCGCCGGCACGATCTATTACTATGTCGTCTCGGCAATCAACGGCAGCGGTGAAAGCGCGGATTCCGCGCAAGCCAGCGCCACCACGCTGGCAAACGCCCCAGACGCCCCGACCGATCTGACTTCGGTCCTGGGCCACAACCAGGCCACCTTGAGTTGGACGGCGGTCGGCGGAGCGACAAGCTACACCGTCAAGCGTTCGACCACCATCGGCGGACCCTACACCACGGTGGCATCAGGATTGACGAGCGCGACCTATACCGACACGGGTCTCACCAACGACGTCACCTACTACTACATCGTCGTCGCGGACAACGCCTATGGCTCCAGCCCAGGCTCCGCCGAGCTTGCCACCACACCGAGCACCTTGGTCGCCCACCTCAAGTTCGATGAAACCGGCGGCAACATCGCCGCCGACTCCAGCGGCCGCGACTTCCACGCCACGCTCGTCAACGCTCCGGGCTTCGCCGCCGGCACCTTCGGCAACGCGCTCGATTTCCCCGCGACCGCCAACCAACACGCCACGCTGCCCAACGGCGTCGTGAGCGGCCTCACCGACTTCACCATTTCCACCTGGATCAAGGTGAACGCCTTCGCCACCTGGCAGCGCATCTTCGACTTGGGGACAGGAACGAACAACTACATGTATCTCACCACCCAATACACCGGAACCGCGCCGAATAACGCCAAGCTCCGCTTCGGCACCCGCACCGCCACTGCCTCCGAGGAAGTCGTGAGCGGCACCGGCATCGCGCTCACCGCCGGCACCTGGAACCACGTCGCCGTCACCCGCTCCGGAAACACCCTGTCGCTCTATGTCGATGGCTCCCTCGCCGGTTCGGGTACCGTCACCATCAGCCCCGATGACCTCGGCGTCACCACGCTGAACTACCTCGGCAGATCCCAGTGGTCCGATCCCTACCTCAACGCCGCCCTCGACGACTTCCGCATCTACAGCGACGCGAAGAGCGCCAGCGAAATCGCCGCCATGGCCAATCCACCGGCGGGTGCCCCCATGCAGTTCACCGCATCCCCCGGCGACACCCAAACCACCCTCACGTGGCTGCCCAACGCCACCACCACCTACACGGTCAAGCGCTCCACTACCAGCGGCGGTCCCTACACCACCATCGCCACCGGCCTGACGGATCTCATCTACACCGACACCGGCCTCACCAATGGCGTCACCTACTACTACGTCGTCAGTGGTGCCAATGCCCAGGGCTCCGGTCCCGATTCCGAGGAGATGTCCATCACGCCGACTTCCCTGCGTCTTGACCTCAGGTTCGACGAAACGGGCGGCACCATCGCCTTTGACTCCGGCGACTTCGCCGCGAACGCGGCCTTGATCAACGGACCCGCATTCACCGGCGGCCGGATTGGCAACGCCCTCATCCTGGACGCTGCGTCCTCTCAGCACGCCACGCTGCCCGACGGCATCGTGAGCGACCTCAGCGACTTCACCGTCGCCACCTGGATCAAGGTGAATTCCTTCGCCACCTGGCAGCGCATCTTCGACTTCGGCACGGCGACGAACAACTACATGAACCTCACCGCGCAGGGTCCCGCCGGTGCCGGACGGCCCCGTTTCGCCATCCGCACCTCAAGTGTCGCCGAGCAGAAAATCGACAGCTCCATCGCGCTGACCGCCGGCACCTGGAACCATGTCGCCGTCACCCGCTCCGGCAACACCGTCTCGATCTACGTTGACGGCTCGCTCGCCGGCTCGGGCACCATCACGAGCAGCCCCGCCGATCTCGGCACCACCACGAAAAACTACCTCGGTAAGTCGCAATTCAGCGACCCCTACCTCAACGCCACCCTTGACGGTTTCCGCATCTACAGCCTGGCGCTTTCCGCCTCGGAAGTTAGCGCGCTTGCCACCCTCCAGTCCGCTCCTTCGGGACTGACGGCCACGGGCGGCATCGGACAGGTTTCGCTGTCATGGGACGCTGTTTCGGGTGCCACCAGCTACAATGTGAAACGCTCGGCGACCTCCGGCGGTCCTTACGCCACGCTGCAGAACAACGTCACCAGCACGAACTTCACCGACGTCAACGTGGCCAGCGGCACGACCTACCACTACGTGGTCAGCGCCACTCATCCCGCCAGCGAAAGCCCGAACTCCAATGAAGCCTCCGCGACCACGGCCCCCGACGCGCCGACCGGTCTAACCACAATTCCGGGCAGCGGCCAAGTGGACCTTTCGTGGAACGCATCGACCGGAACCTCCAGCTACACCATCCTCCGTGCGACCGCCCCCAACGGCCCCTTCACGACGCTCGCCACGGGCGTGACCGGCACGAGCTATGCCGACACGAGCGCCCTGCCCGGTTGGACCTACTATTACGCCGTCTCGGCCGGCAATGGCGCAGGCGAAAGCCAAGCTTCCGCGAGCGCCACAACGACCGGAGCCGCCGTCGCCATCAGCTGGCTCAAGCTTGATGAAACCAACGGCACGACCGCGGCCGATGCCTCGGGCAACACCAACGCCGGCACGCTCGTCAACAGCCCGGCCTGGA
>CBKZPU010000067.1:0-25036 GCA_966696705.1 uncultured Verrucomicrobiaceae bacterium
GAGGAGGTCTCCGTGGTGTTCCAAGGCACCAAGGCCGGCGGCAAGGTCGAGCGCCTGTTCGGCCGCGACGGTCTTGACGAGACCGCCATCGATGCCTGCGAGCTCTACGTTCAGGAGAACGGCTGCTCGGTGAACCGCAGCATCGTCACCGAAGCCTGCGAGGACATGGGTCGCAGCGCTTCCGCCGCGAACTTCATCCACGCCATCGAGGGCAAGGCTGAGGCATTCAACACGCCGGACCAGGCGCTCAAGCTGATGAAGATCATCGACGCCATCTACGCCTCCGCCGCCTCCGGCGCGCCGGTCGCGGTGTAGAGCAAGAATGCCAGCCGTTTTATCCCGTGAAGGAATTTCGCAGCATCCTGTTCGAAGCGGATCAAGGCTTCACTGGCCCCAAAGGAGCCGTGGATACCAAGAACTTCGACAAGGAGGTAAACCGCATGGCGGGAGACGGCTGGGATTTAGCTTTTGTCGAGAACCTGAACAAGACACACGGATCCAGCAACTTGTTGTTAGTCTTCTCGCGTCCCTTGGCGCGGAAGGAAACGCCGTAGACTCCAACCTGTCACCTCTGCTCTGAATCGCAGAGGTGACAGGTCGGTCCTCGATCCTCTAATGGAACATTTAATTTTCCGCGCTTGGCGTCCTTGGCGTCTTGGCGGTTCCATCCAACAACTCTCGAACCCAGACCCTACTCCCACATGAATCGCAAACTCCGCATGGGCATGGTCGGCGGCGGCCGTGGCGCCTTCATCGGCGCTGTCCACCGCATGGCCGCGAACCTCGACGGCAAGATCGAACTCGTCGCCGGCTGCTTCTCGTCCGATCCCGAGAAGAGCCGTCTTTCCGGCGAGGACTTCTTCCTCGATCCCTCCCGCGTCTACACATCCTACGAGGAGATGGCGCAGAAGGAGGCCGCTCTGCCGGCCGACCAGCGCATCGACTTCGTTTCGATCGTGGTCCGCAACAACCTTCACGTCCCGGTGGCGACCGCCTTCCTCAAGGCCGGCATCAACGTGATCTGCGACAAGCCGCTGGCGTTCTCGCTCGCCGAGGCGAAGGAGTTCGCCGAAGTGGTGAAGAAGTCCGGCAAGGTCTTCGCGCTGACCCACAACTACACGGGCTATCCGATGGTGAAGGAAGCCCGCGCGATCGTGAAATCCGGCAAGCTCGGCCGCCTGCTCAAGATCGTGGCAGAGTACCCGCAAGGCTACGCCGCCAGCGCCTTCAAGGAAGCCGCTCCCAGCAAGATCGCCAACTGGCGCATGGACCCGAATGTTTCGGGTGTCTCAAACTGCATCGGCGACATCGGCTCTCATGCCGAGAACCTCGCCCGCTACATCACCGGGCTCGAGATCGAGGAACTTGCTGCCGAGCTGACCACCTTCATTCCCGGCCGCAATCTCGACGACGATGGCAACATCCTGGTCCGCTATGAAAACGGCGTGAAGGGCATCCTCTACGCCTCTCAGGTTTCCAGCGGCGACGAGAACAACCTCAACATCCGCGTCTATGGCACGGAAGGTTCGATCGAGTGGCACCAGGAGCACCCGAACGAGCTGATCGTGAAGTGGCTCGACAAGCCGCGCGAGACGTGGCGTCGCGGCAATTCCTACAATGGTCCCGAGGCTGCCGGCGTCACGCGCCTGCCCTTCGGTCATCCGGAGGCCTTCATCGAGGCCTTTGCGAATGTCTATCTCGCCGCAGGCGAAGCGATCCGTGACGAGGTCCAAGGCAAGTTCCCGCGCCCGGAAGGCTATGACTTCCCGACCGTGGACGACGGCGTCGCCGGCATGGCCTTCATCGAGGCGGCCGTTGCGTCGTCGAAGAACAATGCCGCTTGGACCAAGCCCGGCGCCTGAAACTGTAGCGTCGGTCTGTGACCGTCGCACTTCCGCGGCATCAGCCGCATCCTTGTGGAACCATAGAAACCGAATCTCACGATGCGGCCAATGCCGCCAGATTCCAGCGGTCATCGACCGCCGCTACAAGAATCGCTCGCTTGAATCCGTAGTGCCTCTTTCCTCACCATGAAACCAACTCTTCTACTCCCACTCGCCGGCGCTGCCGCGGCGTTCTTCCTCGTCGCCGCCAGCCCCGACAATGAACAAGCCCCTCCCGGAGCCGCCGAGGCCATCGCCAAGGCGCTGCCCGACAAGGCCTTCGCCAAGCCGCTCAAGCCGCGCAAGGTGCTGGTCTTCTCCAAGACCGCGGGCTTCCGCCACCAGTCGATCCCGACCGGCAAGCTCGCGCTGACCGAACTCGGCAAAAAGACCGGTGCCTTCGAAACCGTGGTCAGCGACGACCTCACCAACTTCGAGCCGAAGACCATCGACCAATTCGACGCCATCGTTTTCCTCAGCACGACGATGGACCCCTTCTCCCCGTCCCAAGACGCGCTGAAGGGGATGAGCGATGCGGACCGCAAGGACGCCGAGGCTCGAACCGAGCGTCTCAAGAAGAGCCTGATGGACTTTGTGAAAGGCGGCAAGGGCTTCGTCGGCATCCACGCGGCCACCGACACCTTCTACAACTGGTCCGAATACGGCGAGATGGTCGGCGGCTACTTCGACGGTCACCCATGGACCGCGAACCACCAGGTTTCCATCAAGGTCGAGCCCGGCCAAGAGAATCACCCGTTGGTCGCAATGTTCGACGGCAAGAACGTGGATTTCAAAGAAGAGATCTATCAGTTCAAGGCGCCCTACGATTCCAAGAAGTACCACATGCTGCTGCGCCTCGACACTGAGAAGACCGACATGAAGGTCGGCGGAGTCAAGCGCACCGACGGCGACTTCGGCGTCGCGTGGGCGCAGTCATGGGGCAGGGGCCGCGTCTTCTACTGCTCGATCGGCCACAACCATGACATGTACTGGCACCCCACCATCCTGCGCCACTACCTCGCTGGCATCCAGTGGGCGATCGGCGACTTCAAGGTGAAGGTGGACAAGTGACCTTCGGCACGCAGCGAAAGAAGACCTCTCCTAGGGCTTCGGATTCGCCTGCAATCTGACAAATCCCTTCGACCCCGCGGCGGGCGTTACGGACACCGTTCCGTCGCCCGCCGTGATCGTTCTTGCCGGTGGCACCGGCGTCCATGTCGTGAGGTTGGTGGACTCTTCCGCAATCAGGGATGCGTAGCGCAGGCCGATGGGATCGGGATGCCATGAGAAGGAGCGTCCCGGCGCGAAGCTTCCAGTGAACGGCCGGCTGAATGATCCCGGCGGAGTGCCCAAGGCGTATTCCGCCACGTTCGGCAAGCCATCGAAATCAGGATCGGCGTCCATTGGGGATCCCGGCAACCCGGCTGACGAAACCCAAGTCAGATAAGGTTGATCGGGATTCAGCCCGAGCAAAGTTTGGAGAATCTCGCGGTTCGAGAAGGGAGTCAGGTTGGTGCCGAGCCGGGTATTGATGGCCGCCATGATTTCATTCGCGACCAAGGCCTGCGCCATCGTGGCGATGTGGAAGCCGTCCTTGCAGAAGACCCTCGTCGGCGGGTTCTCCGGATGGCCGGGGAGGGTAAAGATCGTGCCGTTGAGCTGGAAGGGCTGCTCGTCGAAAAGCCGGTCGGTCAAACCATCGATGCGCGCGATGACCGGAGGATTGATGGTTTTTCCGGCGGCCCAAGTGAGGATCGATTGATTGAAAGCCGCGATCTTCGCACGGGTCGAGGCCTGCTTGGCTGGGATGTTGTAGATGCCGGAGATCTGGGGCGTGGCCCCGACATCCGGCAGGGTGCAGACCACGATCGGCGGCCGGGCATTCGGACCGCGGATGTTGTTCACCCACGCGTAGATGAAGTTCAGGCGATTGAGCAGCCTGGTGAAGTAGTCTGGCGGCTCGGTGTCGTTGAAGAGGTCGTTGTAATCTTGCTTGAGGTCGTTGGAACCGACGAGAATCACCACCACTTGGGCGAGCCAGATCTGGTCCTCCAGTTCATCCTGCGTGATGGAATAGAAGGGCCCCAGGGGATCGTCGCCAGGGTTGCCACTGAGCAGGTTCACCCAGTTCCTGGTGTTGGTGCCGGGGATGCCGAAGTTCCATTCATGACCTGCATTGCGAAGGTCCAGATAAGCCCCGCCGGTGGATTCGTAAGGCCCCAGGCTGGCTTCGGTCGGCCGGAAAAGCCGCAAGAGTTCCGGCCAATTCCGCACATTGGCGTTGGTCTCGTTCGAGTCCGGCGCGGAAAAAGTCAGCTCGAACGCATACTCCTCTGTCATGCTGTCGCCGATCGCGAGGATTCTCAGCGGCGCCGCCTTCACTGCGAACGCCATCCCCAGGAGGAGAACAGCGAGACGCAGAAACGGCAGGTTCATCGGCGGTGGTCGAGTTTCATCAGCAGTCGGGGAGGCCAAACATTCCACCTTCGACCTAGTCGGATCACCGTGCCAGCAAAGTTTTTCAACCGACGATGAGGGCCACTTGCAAAAATCGGCCGTTCGCGGACGCGAACGGCCGTTAGAAACAGAAACTGGGCGCAGGGGGGACTCCGGGGCTTACTCGACTTACGGCGTTTCCACCCGGATGAATAGCGACGATGCCGACAGCGGTGCCGGAGTGCCGAGGGTGACTTCCACGGTTTCGACCTCACCGTTGATTCCGGAAACACTCATCGTCGCCCCGGTGTCCTGCGTCCAATTGCTCAGATTGGTCGAGGTGAAGACGCGATAGCTGAGTCCGCTCATCGCGGGAATCCGGCGGGTGAAGCTGAACTTGCCCGTGTTGCGGTTCAGGGTGGCGACGATCGCATTCGAAGAGGAACCTGAGTGGGGATCGAGGCCGAAGGCATACTCGTAGGCATTATCGCGGCCATCGCCATCATCGTCGGCGCTGGCGCTGGTCAGGTCGCGATCGATCACCCACAGGTCGAGGTCTGTCAGGTGCACCGCATCGCCCAGGTCCCGCGGCATCAGGTAGTAGCTGCTCGTGAACGGTGCTGAGCCATCCGACTGGCCGAGGATGCCGGTGATGGCGATGGGATAGGGGGGAACCGAGGTGGTCGTCGAGCCGGGCTGGACCCGAATATCGACCGTGTTTCCTTGGTGGTCGCGAAGGACCACGGTCGCTCCCGGTCCCCAAGTCCCGGAATCGAGCACCAGATTGCGGAGGGTGAGCAAGGAACCCTCCCGCGTTTCCGGATTGGCGAATAGGGTGGGCAAGCTCACGGGCGTTCCGACGATTTCCGGAACCGGTCCGCGATTCACGATGTGAGACCCTGCAGTCGGAACGATCGAGGTTTGTCCGTTGGTCTGGATGACGTTGCCGAGAACGGTGAACCGGTAGCCTCGAATCAGGCCGAGGTTCAAGGTCGGCGAAAAGATGCTGATGCCGCCGCTGCCGTCCTGGAGGAAGCCGCTGAAGTTGGCGGCTCCTCCGCCGAAGTCCGCCTCGGTAACCGTGCCGGACACCGCGACCATCAAGCCCGAATCGAGGGCGAGTCCGTTGATGTCGGTGTCGCGCAGCGTTCCGACCGGCGTGGTCACTCTCACCGCCGCTTGGGTGGAAATGGGCGTTGGCGTGCCGCCGGCACCTGTCGTCGAGATTCCGAGCGGGTAGATCCCGTGGCCGGTCACTTGCGAGGTGGCCGGAGTGGAAATCCCGCTGATGGTGACTTCCAGCGCATTGCTGGTGGTGACGGACGCCGAGGTCACTTGGATCAGGGAGCCGGTGACAATTACGCTGGCGCCACTGGCGGCCGGTCCGGAAAGCACGGCTCCAGTCGGCGTTCCGAGTGCTGAGGGAATCGTGATGTTCACTTGGGACAGCGGGGTGGTGCCGGCTTGGGCGAGCAACGTGACTTTCACCAAGCGGCCGGTCTGTCCCGCATCGAAGATCGGTAGCCCGAGCAAGGGGCTGTCCAAGGTGGCATTGGTGACCGTGGCCACGCCATCGCCTTGGCCGGCAGTCCGCCCCCGCAGGGCGGCGATGAAGGCGGCATTGGTGCCATTGTTCGGTGCGCCGAAGTCGCCGAGCGTCAGCATCAAGCCGCCGTTCGCATCGGTGCCGGAAATGTAGTCGGAAAGGGTCACGGTGGCGTTGTTGGCCCTCACCCCGAGATTGGTGCCGGTCGCGATGTCGGCGATCATTTTGGCGCCGGCATAGCTGGCGAAGAACGACTGGGCCGGAGGAAGTCCGGCTGCCAGGGCGTGGATGCCGCCGTCCGTTCCGGCAGGATCGCTGCCAGACTTCTTGATCATCACCATGTCGATGGCGTTGATGTCGAATTCCGGCGAGCCGGCTGCCGGGGTGAAAAAGGTGGGATCGGTTAGACCCACCGACAGGGTGAAGTCCCCGGCGGAAATGTCCGGGCTATTGGCCCAGTTGGTGAGCGTGATCAAGGTGCCGGCCGGCACGGCCGACCACAGGGTGGACGAGGTAAAGGTCAGCTTGCCGCCCCCATCGGTCGCGATGTTTCCACTGAAGTCCTTCAAGATCATCCCGCGCATATCGACGGTGGAGCCCGGCGTGCCATTGCCGGTGACGAGCAGCTCGATGCGGTCGGGCGAACCATTGAAGTACTTGTTCACCACCACCACCGGCGGCTCGATTACTTCGAGGGTGGTGAAGTTCCACGTTTCGCTGTCGGTGAACCCCGCGAAGGAGTTGGGAGTGCCAGCGAGATCCACGACCGCCCCTTCAGGGATCTCCACATGATAGGCGGTTCCGGACGCAAGCGGATGGGCCATCACCAGCTCGATCTGGTTGACCGTCAGCATCACTTGGGCGGGATCGGTGACATCGAGGGCGTTGACCGTCTCGCCGCTGGCCGTCTCCTTCACGAGGATCGTGCCAGTGCCCCGGGCGATGCTCTCGTTGAACACGGCAGTGAGGGAGGTGGGCACCGGGAGGTTGATGGCATTGTCGCCCGGGGTGAGACCGACGAGCGTGGGCGGAGTGGTGTCGCCACCGCCCGATCCGCTGACGGTTCCCTGCACCGTGAGATCCAGATCTGAAGACTCGCCCCACACGTAAAAATCACCGTCGGCATTGCCCGCCGCATAGGGAATCAGCCGGAAGGTGATCGTGCTTCCCTCGTGACCCTGAAGTTCCAAGATCGAGGAAAGATCGATGTCATTGGCAATCGCAGCGGTGTTTGCGGCGGCGTCGAGCGACAGCTCTTCGACATCAATGAAGGGCCCGTTGCCAATCTGGAACTGGAGAGCGGCCGCAATCGGCCCCGCACTGGATCGCCGGTAGTGAAGGGTGAAGGTTTCGATCGAAACTTCGAAGCCTGCGGCCGGAGTGATCGTGAAAGTGATGAAACGATTGCCGGCGATGCCATCGTCGTAAGTTTGCGCGTGCCACGCCTCGCCGCCCCAGCCATTGGCGGAGGCGCCGGAACCGGTATCGACCCCGCTGCCGCGGGTCAAGCCGCCGACGGTGACATCGGCGTGCGTCTGGGTGGCGGTCAATCCTTGGGTTCCCCAATTGGTTTGACCGGTGGTTTCCCAGCCGGCGAGGAGCGCGGCTTGGGTGGAGTGGACGAGGAGGCTGGCGCCGAGGAGGGCGACGATTCGGGACGTTGTCATGACGCGTTGGAACTTGGAACCAAGCCAAGGCGTGGAGGGCGCCGCCCGGCGCACGGTGAAACAAGAGCCCAGAAGGCCGGAATTCACCGAATACTGTAATGTCGCGGAAGCCTAACAATTTGCTGCCGCCCTTGACAAGGCCCCATCTGTGACGGTCGCGGCAGACAGCGGGCTGGAGAAGCGAACCGCGGCACTGATTTTTCTTGATGAACTGAAGTTTCAGTAAATAGTGAAAACGAAATGAGCAAGGACGCGGCGATCTTGAAGCAGGCGCGCGACGAGTTCATCGCCCAGTGGGGGGCGATGGGGTCGCAGTGGGGGATCAACCGGACGATGGCGCAGATTCACGCGCTGCTGATGACGGCTCCCGAGCCGGTGGGAACCGACGAGGTGATGGCGGAACTCCAGATTAGCCGTGGCAATGCCCACACCAATCTCAAGGAACTGGTGACCTGGGGCCTCGTCCGGATCGTCGTGAAAAAGGGCGAGCGGCGAGAGTTTTTCGAGGCGGAGAAAGACGTCTGGCAGATTTTCACCATCGTCACCCGGGAGCGGAAGAAGCGCGAGATCGAGCCCGCGCTGGGCGTGCTCAATCACTGCGCCGAGACCACCCGCGAGCTGTCCTCAGCCGAAGGAAAGGCGTTCCATTCGCAAATGCGGCAGCTCGAGGAGTTTGTCGGATTCGCCTCGAAGGTGGCCGACAAAGTAGGTTCAATGAAGCATGGCTTCGCCATCCAGCTTGCCGCCAAGTTGCTGGGCTAACCGGAGAAGTTTGTTGGAATGGTTTTTCAGAATTTTCCGAAACAAAAGGAACTTAAGGAATTCAAAAGAAAGGAAAGAGAGGCCGGGATGAATCCTCAGATTGTCATTTTCGGAGCCAATGGCTTCTTGGGCCGCTATTTGGCGCGGCACTACCAGCGGCAGGGCAGGGAAGTGGTGTGTGTGGCGCGGCATCGCGAAGGCTGGAGCGGCGACGGGATGTTCCTGGAGTGGGATGGCCGCACCATCGGCCCGTGGGCGCTGGCGCTGGAAGGGGCGGAACGGGTGATCAATCTCGCGGGGCGCAGCGTGAACTGCCGCTACGACGAAAAGAACCGCCGCGATATCCTCGATTCGCGGACCGCTTCGACCCGGGTGATCGGCGAGGCCATCGCCGCCTGTAAGGTGCCGCCGAAGCTCTGGATGAATTCGAGCACGGCGACCTTGTATCGTCACGCCGAGGACCGGCCGCAGGACGAGTGGGAGGGGGAGCCAGGCGAGGGCTTTTCGGTCGATGTGGCTCGTGCTTGGGAAGAGGCGTTTTTCGCGGCTCCGGTGCCGGGCGCGACCCGCAAGGTGGCGCTGCGAACCGGCATGGTGCTGGCCTATGAAGACGGCACGGTGTTCGAGGTGCTGCGGCATCTCACCCGGCGTGGACTGGGCGGACGCATGGGGAAAGGAGATCAGCGGGTGAGCTGGATCCACATGGAGGACTTCATCGCGGCGATCGAATTCATCGCCGCGGAGCCGTGGCGGGATGGCGTTTACAACCTGACGGCACCCGAGCACCCGACCAACCGGGAGTTGATGAAGGCTTTCCGCGAGCAGCAAGGCGCGCCCTTCGGCCTCCCGGCCACGCGGTGGATGCTGGAGATCGGGGCGCTGGCCATGAAGACCGAGACCGAACTTGTCCTGAAGAGCCGCTGGGCGGACCCGCGCCGACTGCGCGAGGAAGGCTTCCGCTGGCGCTGGCCGAAGCTGGAGACCGCCCTCGCCGATCTCGAGGGGAGGTACGGGCTGGACGGATTCTTCTATCAGCCGGACCGCCGCTCGGCAGGAGTGCGGGTGTGGACACCGGGAAAGAAGGCCGCGGCCGGGAGCCGGTGATATGGGGTGAAATCCCATGGAGTCCCTGATTTTTCACAGAGGAATGCTTTGTGAATCCGCGAGTTGTCTTGTAGCCTGAGCGCGAGCCGGATGTCGGAAATAGGAAGCACCCCCAGAAAACCGCGGGCCACGCAGATGGTGCTGCTTTTTGCTGCATTGGTGATCGGCGTGGCAGGGCTCAAGGCGGCCCAGTCGTTTTTCGTGCCCGTGCTCCTGGCATTCTTTATCGCCACGGTCAGTTATCCGATCACTGGCTGGCTGCAGCGCCACAAAGTGCCGCCGGCGGTGGCGGTCTTGTTCACGGTGCTGGTCGATTTCGCCTTCCTCGCCGCCGTGGTGGTGCTCGGCGTGACCATCGTCGGGGACCTGCAGGAAAAGTGGGATGCCGAATACTACGATCTGGCCCGCGCCAAAATCCTCGAGGCCAACGGTGCGATCGCTGTCAAGCTCGACGAGTGGGGCGTGGAGGACGCGGTGGAGAAGCTCAACGCCTTCACCAACGAGAACCTCGGCGAGCTGCGCAACGTGAAGTTCGCCCAGATCTGGACGCTTGGCACCGGCGTGGTCGGGCGCGTGCTGTCCTTCTTCGCGACCTTCGGCGTGGTGATCGTGTTGACCATTTTCATGCTCTCGGAGGCGCAGGGATTCAGCCGCCGCTTCGGCGCGATCCGTGCCGCCCGCGGCCCGAATTTCGAACGGCTGGCCGGGGCCATGCGCGACACCCAGCGCTATCTCGGCATCAAGACGATTATCAGCCTGGCGACCGGCTTCCTGGCCGGCGTGCTGTGCTGGGTGGCGGGCATCGATTTCTTCCTGCTGTGGGGCATCCTCGCCTTCGTGATGAATTTCATCCCGGCGGTCGGCTCGCTGATCGCCTCGATCCCGCCGATCCTGCTGGCCCTCATCGCGAAAGATGGCGGCCCGACTGACGCGGTGGTCGTCGCGGGCGGCTACGGCCTGATCAACATGTTCCTCGACAACTTCGTGCAGCCGACGCTGCTCGGGAAACGCTTCGGCCTGTCGATCCTGGTGGTCGTGCTGTGCGTGCTGTTCTGGGGCTGGTTGTGGGGCCTGATCGGCATCGTCCTGGCAGTGCCGCTGACGATGATCCTGAAGGTGGTGCTGGATAACAGCGACGAATTCCGTTGGGTCGCCGTGGCGATTGGACAGGAACCGCGCAAGGAAGAGGTGCCTTCGCCCGAGAAGGTGGACGATCGGCTGGCCGCGGCAGGCGAGACCGCGAAGGTGACGGGCGGGAATTGATCATGTCGCTGTTTCAGAAGTCCGCCACCGCCGCGTTGGTCGCCGTGATCGTGCTGATCTGCGTCGGCGCGATCGTGCGGGTCAGCGGCGCGGGAATGGGATGTCCCGATTGGCCGCGCTGCTGGGGCCGGCTCATCCCGCCGACAAAGGTGGAGCAGGTGGATCTGTCGAAGCTGGACTTCAAGAAGTTCGAGAAAGCCGCCGCCCGCTACGGTCGCGATCCATCGACCGTCACCCCGGAGCACATTCTGGAGAACTTCAATGCGGTCCACACGTGGACGGAGTTCGTCAACCGGCTGACCTCGCTGCCCGTTGGCTTCTTTTCCATGGCCACGCTGGTGCTGGCGTTGCTTCGCGAAAGGAGTCGGCCATCGGTCCCGTTGGCCGCCTTTGCCTCGGTGGTTCTCGTCGGCGTGAATGCGTGGATGGGAGCGCAGGTCGTCTCCAGCGACCTCAAGCCGGGCGTGCTGACCGTTCACATGGCGTTGGCGATGCTTACGATTTTCCCGATGACTTTCGCGACATGGCGCGGTTGCGAGCATCCGTGGACCATTGCGGGGGAAGACGGGTTCCGGCGTCGCATGCGTTGGGTTACCGGCCTGTTGCTGGTGCTGATTTTCGTGGAGGGCGTGCTGGGCACCCGTATCCGGGAAATGAACAGCCTCTTGGCGAAGACCCACGTTGGCCTCGGCCGGGGGGAATGGATCGGGATCCTCGAGCATTCCTGGAGCTACCTGGTCCACCGCAGCTTTTCCTGGCTGATCCTTGCCGCCGCGGCATTCGCGTGGTGGCGTTCGCGGCAGGCCGGTTCTCCGGGGCGGACGGCCACGGGAGCGCTGGCCGTGGTGGTCGGGCAGATGGTGCTCGGGCTGGTCATGGCGAGGGTCGAAATTCATCCGGTGGTGCAGGTCGCGCACCTCGGCTTGTCGGCAGTCCTGCTGGCTTTGGTGACGCTATGGTTCTGCGGGACCTTCCGCCCGAGCGCCCGGGCTTGACCAGCGGACTTTCCCCGCGTTTCCTCCGCCGCGCGTGGAAAAGATCGATATCCCCAAGAAGGCCATCTACCGCCTTTCGATCTATCACCGGTGCCTCCAGCGTCTGCACGACAATGGTCAGGAAACGGTGAGTTCCACCGCGCTTGCCAAGGCCGCCGGCGTCAAGCCCGCCCAGCTCCGCAAGGACCTCGCCTACTTCGGCCAGTTCGGCACCCGGGGACTCGGCTACCCGGTGGAGACCTTGGCCTCGATGATCCGCGACCTGCTCGGCCGCGAGCGGCTCCAGCCAGTGGTGCTGGTCGGCGCCGGCAATCTTGGCTCGGCGCTCCTGCGCTACCAGGGTTTCCAGAAGGAAGGTTTCGAGGTCGTGTGCGCCTTCGACGCCGACCCGGATGGAGCCAGAAAGCGCGGCGTCGCCATCCCGGTGAAGTCGGATCAGGAGATCGAGTCCTTCGTCCAGGCGGAGGGAGTGAAACTCGCCATCCTCTGCGTGCCGGCCGGCTTTGCCCAAGCGGTCGCCAACCGCCTCGTCGCCGCCGGCATCCAAGGCATCCTGAATTTCTCTCCGGTGGTGCTGGAGGTGCCCCAGGAGGTCGTGGTCAACAACGTCGATCTCGCACTGGAGCTGGAACACCTCAGCTTCTTCGTGCGTTGAGCGGCGGCAACCTCCGGCCGCGGGATGACGCCGACTTTCTCCCAAGAAAATCCGGAGCCGCCCGTTCCTCCCGGTGGCACGCCGTCGTGCGATGCCGCCGACAGCATGGTGGAAACCCGGGAACAATTCGTCGAACGCGCACTGGCCGAGTATGAGTCGCCGCTGGTCGGCTACGCCTACGGCTTCGTCCACGATCTCGAACGCGCGCGCGACATCGTCCAGGACACCTTCATCCGCCTCTGCCAGCAGGACATGGCGAAGATGAAGGATGGCCTCAAATCCTGGCTTTTCACCGTCTGCCGCAACCGCGCGCTCGATGTCCTGCGCAAGGAGTCCCGCGCCACGCCGTTGGACGACGACCTGCTCAAGCGCCGCGCCGCCGAAGCACCCTCACCGGATGAATCGCTCGACCAGAATGAGCGGGTCGCCTCGGTGATGCGTTACCTCGACCGCCTTTCCGAAAACCAGCGCACCGTCATCCTGATGAAATTCCGCGACGGACTCAGTTATCAGGAAATCTGCGAGGCGACGGGCCTGAGCAACGGGAATGTCGGCTTTCTCATCCATGCGGGCCTCAAGCGCCTGCGCGAACTTCTCCCCTCCGAACTCCTCGAACCATGAATCTCCATCCCGATGATCCCCGCCTGAGTGCTTGGGTGCTCGGCGAACTTCCGGCCGACGATGCCGCGGAGGTGGCCCGCGCGGTTGCCGCCGATCCGGCGCTGCAATCGGCCGCAGACAAACTGCGCGGGGTCTGCCATTTCCTCGATGGCACCTTTGCCGCTCCCGCCTTGCGGCCGGAGCAGCGCGAAGCGGTCCGCCGGGCCGGCCGGGCCACCGTCGTCGAGTTTCCCGTTCGTAAAAAGAAGGTCCATCACTGGCAGGCGCTGCTTGCCACCGCGGCGGCGATTGCCCTCGGCGTCTTCCTGATTTCCCGCATCGAAACCGGCTCGGATCGCGATGTTGCCCGGCACGCGCAGTCCGAGCCCGGAAACCCGCCGACCATTCGGCCCGCGTCCGGGAATGGCGACTCTCCGACGTCACGTTCCCGCCACGTCCACAATGCGGATGGAGCGCCCGATGCTGACTTGGCCGACTTTTCCGAGGTCAAACTCCCTGAGGCGGCCAAGCTGCCGGCGATCACCCCGCTGCATCGCACGGCGGACCTCGACCTGCCGCTCGTCGTCGGACGCTCCAGTTACGATTGGGTGCGCGGCTGGATTCAGGAGAAGAATGAGCTTCCGCCGAAGGAGGCCGTGCGAGTTGAAGAACTCGCCAATGCCTTCCCGCTGCCTCCGGAAGAAGAGACCGAGTCCTTTGCCGGCCTGCGAGTCGCTTGTGTCTCGATGGCCTCGCTGTGGTCCGGACCGGGACGCCTGGTCGGTGTCCAGATCGCCAACGAATCCGACCAAGCCCGCCGCGTGTCCTGGGCTTTCCGCCCGGCACCGGGCGCGCGTGGTGGTGGCGTCCGCGTCCTTGCATCGACCGGTGGCGCTGCCTCCGTGCCCTCGACCCTCCCGGCCGGTCATCGCACCTTGGTCCTGATCGAACTCTCGTCCGCGGCGGGCGATGCCGGCGACCTCGTCGTTTCGGCCGATGGCCGCAGCCGTCGCATTCCGGCGGTGGAAACGAAGGCTCCCGGCCTTCAGCAAGCCGCGCTCGTGGCCGCCTTTGGCATCTGGCTGCGCGGAGAGGGAATTGACGACGCCCGTTTGCGTGAAATCCTCGTCGCTGCCGGTGAAAACACCGACCCGCGGGCCAAGGAAGTCCGCCAACTTGTGGGACGAGCCCTCGATATCGCCGCCGCCGGGCGTTGACGGCGGCGCGCCAGCCGCCTTGAGTCGCGGCGTGTCCCGCCTCAGCATCCCGGAATACGCGATGGCGCTGGCCCACGTCGCCAGCATGCGCTCGGAAGACCCTTACCGGAAGGTCGGGGCCGCCGCGCTCGACTTCGACAACCGCGTGATCGGCACCGCCTACAACGGACTTGCGCCGGGCTTCAATGCGCCGCCGGGCTTTTGGGATGATCGCGAAGGCCGCCAGAAGTTCATGCTCCACGCCGAGGTGAACCTGTGCAGTCTTTTCCGCCGCGGTGAGGCCAAGATCGTGGCCACCACGACCATGCCCTGCACGGCCTGCATGCAGACACTATGCGCCTACGGCATCAAGGAGATCTACTACCGCGAGATATATCACGCCTCCGATGCTCCGGAGATCGCCCGGCTTTATGGCGTGAAGCTGGAGCGGGTCGAGTTCACTCCATTCGAAGGCGACCCAAGGCCGGTTTGAGCGTTCACTCGGCCGATTCGGACTGTTCCAAGTCGCCACCGAAGAATCCCTTGATGTAGCCGAACTCCATCATCGTGTCCTGCCACGCCGCGAGAAGCTCGGGAGATTGGAAGATCCTTGCACCGCGTGCCATCGCGCCCTCAGCCTCTACCTCGCGGCCCTCCGAGAAGGCGATCGCGGCCTCCGCATAATAGGGGAAGGGAGAATCGTCCAGATAATCGTATTTCTTTGCCAGCTTCGCCGCTTCGTCCTTTTTGCCGAGCTTGAGCTTGCAGAGCAGCAGCTTGAATTCCACCAACCGGGAAAGTTGGAGTTCTTCCGGTTTGTTGGATTTTGCCGTCATGGCGAGCACCTTCTCGAGATTCACTTCCGCGGCCTTCCAATCCTTGGTGACGAAGTTGAGCTCCGCCATATTGAAAACGATGGACGGTTGTCCGGGCGCGAGCTTGTCCGCCTCTTTGAAATGCTCCATCGCCTTGTCAAAATCCCGGAACTCGACTTGGCAGGCACCCAGCAGGTTCTGGAGATCCGGGCTGTTCTTGAAGATCGCAGCCGCCTCGTTGGCCTTGCCGATCGCTTCGAAAACGCGCTTCTGGGAGAACAGGCGCTGCGCTTCCGCCAGCTTCTTCTGGAACTCCTCGCGCTGCTCCTTCGGCAAGTTGGAAAACTCCTGCTCGAAGGCGGGAACTTCAGGCTTGGGCTTCTCCGCCTCCTGGCCGTTGACGGCAACGAGGGGCAGGAGGCAGCAAAGGAGCATCGCGATCGGTTTCATGGCAGGGGATTCGTTCGCAAGCTAGGCAGCCACGCGGGACCGTGCAAGCCGCGGTTTCACGAGGTGTAGAGCCGCCGCCGCCGGATGAAGCCTTCCACCTCCGGATCCAGCCACGGAATCCCGGTCCGGCCCTCCGCCAAGGCTTGCCGGATGGCCGTCGCGGAGGCCGGATGTGTTCCGGTGAGGAAGTGCATGGCCCACCCTGAGTGGGGCTCCGGTTCGCCATCCCGGGCGAAGACGATGAACTCCACCCGCTTCGCCAGGCGCTCGGGCTCCTTCCATCGCGGGAGCGCACGCCACTGGTCGGCCCCCATCAGCCAGAACAGCCGTGTGCCAGGAAAGCGACGCGCCATTTCCTCCGCCGTCTCATAGGAATACGAGGGTGGGGGACGGCTCAGGTCGAAGTCATCCACCACTGCCCACGGCAGTCCTTGGGTTGCCAGTCGCGCCATTTCCAAGCGGTCCGCCGCCGGTGCGCTGGCCACTCCCACCTTGTGCGGCGAGGTGTGGCAGGGGAGAAAGCGGATTTCATCCAGCTCCAACAGATCCTTCGCCCGCCGCGCGATTTCCACGTGGCCGAGATGGATCGGATCGAAGGTCCCGCCAAAGAGCGCGATGCGGCGCGGCTCGTTCATGGCGTGCCGCGCTTTCTCATGTGGTCCCGGTAGGCCGCCGGCGGCATGCCCACCATGCTGCGGAACTGTCTTGTTAGAGCGGTTTGGTCGCCGTAACCGCACTCCAGGGCCACGTCGGCGATGGCCATCGGCGTTTCCGCCAGCAGCTTCGCCGCGTGGCCGATCCGTGCCTTTCTCACGAACTGCGTGGTGCTGAGCTGGAATACCCGCCGCATCCGCCGCTCGAGCTGGGTGGGCGTCAGCTTGGCGATCGCGGCCAGTTCCGCCGCACGCAGCGGATCGTCCAGGTGATCGCGCACGTGCTCCACCACCTTGGCGATTCCAGCCAACTCGGCGTCGCCCTCGCGCGGTGCCCGCAGGTCGCGCGACACGGAGGCCAGCCCGATGATCTTGCCCTCGCGGTCGTGCAGCGGGACTTTGGTGGCGAGATACCAGCCTTGGCTGCCGTCGCGGTTCAGGGAAAGCTCGAGTTGATCGACGATTTCGCGCCCGCCGACCAACACCTCCTCATCCTGCTCGCGATAGACCTCGGCCAAGGCCCGTGGAAAAAAGTCTTCGGCCCGCCGTCCGATCAACCGCCGCGCGTCCTTGATCCCGGTGCGGTCGGAGAAGCCTTGGTTCACGGCCCGATAGCAGCGGTCGGTGTCCTTCAGGCAGAACATCACGTCGGGCAACACCGCGAACAACCGCTCGCAGAAGCGCGGGGAGTCCACTTTCCCGATGAAGCCCGTGTCAATCGCCATGGCCGCGGATTAAATCCGGCCCGCACCGGCAGGCAAGGGGGATCGGGGTGGAAATGGGAAGCCCCCGGACACTAGAGGGGGGAACCGTTCCAGTGTCCGAGGGCCGTGGTCCCAGTTGCCTGGGGGGCTGTGCAACTATCCCTTACGCGGGACACCATGTCCGATTTCCCCCCGGATGGCCAGTACGGAATCGCGTAACGCGCGGGAAGATGAAAGGCCGGACCACTCGCGCGGCCGGCCTTCCATGTACCCGTTGTTGTGGACCCAGGAAATCAGGGGGCCTCGCTCACGTCGGCCCGCAGGAAAGCCTTGGTGTGAGGGCTGCCGGGCGAGCCCGGCAGACGGAAGCTCCGGTAGCTCCAGCCGGTGGACAGGCCGGGCATGCCGGCGTCGAGCGCGGGCGAGACCTCGGTAACGTCGAGCGAGGTGAAGTCACCGAGGTCAAGCGAGCCTTGGATCATGTAGATGATCTCGTCGATCGCGTCCGAAACCAAGTCGCCGGGACCATCGAACTCGGCACCGGTGCGGACCGGCAGGGTGAGGGTGATGGCATTTTCCACGCCTGCGCCGGGATCGACATCGGCAATAGCCAGACGGGTCTTGCCGTCGTTGGTCCCGTTGAGCGGGTTGCCGTCGAGACCGAATTCGATGATGTTTTCGATGCCGTCGTTGTCGGGATCCTGAAGCTTGCCGTTGTTGGTGCCGTCGAGGCCTTTGGCGGTCGCCCACTCGTCATAGGCGGAATCGGGGGCCACGGTGAGCGTTATCGAGATGGAGCCGGAGACGTTTTCGTCGTAGTCGATCGTGAAGGTGTTGAGACCGACCACCAGCGTGCCATTGTCGGGGGCATTGGCAAAAAAGCCGGCGAGCGTTCCGGTATAGCTGGCGACGACGAACTTGCTACCGGCCGGCAGAAGGGTGGCGCCGAGGTCGGTGACAGTGAGCTGGCCTCCGAGGTTCAGGTTGCCGGTCACCTCCAACTTGTCCGAGGCGAGCGAGGTGGAGTTCATTTCGAAGGCCAGCGTGCAGGTGCTTCCCAAGGTAGTGGAGCCCGTGCCCAAGGTACCGATCCCACCGACGCCCGGGGCGACGGTGCCGTTGTTGGTGACCGTGCCGCCGAGCGTGCCGGTGCCGTTGAGAGTGGCTCCGGCCGCGACCGTGACCGGCGACGCGGTGATCGATCCCGTAACGCTCAAGGTGCCGGCATTGACCAACGTGGCACCGGTGTAGCTGCTGCCCGTCCCGGCGAGCGTCACCGTGTTGACACCCTCCTTGGTGAGTCCGAACGAGCCGAGGTTTTCGCTGATCGTGCCGGTGAGGGTCAGCGGGAAATTGTTGGCGGGATTGCGGGTGCCGGCGGTGAAGGGGACGAGGACGGCATTGCCCTCCAGGACGAAGTTTGCCGGCACCGTGGCGAGGGTGGCCCCGGCATTTCCAGTGGCCGAGTTCTCCCGTAGCGTGATCGGCCAGGTGATGCCGCCGTTGTTCGTGTTGTTCTGGTAGAACTGGAAATGAGCGTTGGGCTCGACGGTAATGGTGCCGCCGTCGGCCGGAGTCGTGTAGGTGGTGACCTCCGCCGCGAAAGTGCCTTCCTCGACGACGATCTGGCTGGGAATCACGGGGTCACCATCAACGTCACCCTCGATGATCCCGGAGACGACCGTGAATTGGTTGGTACCGCGCTTGCGCAAGGTGTGGCCGTCGAGAGCGAGCGTGGCGGCACCGCCCCGGATGTCGAAGCGGGTGTCGCCTCCGACGCTGGCGTCGGCCTCGAGAGCGACCCATTGGTAGGCATTGTTCTGGCCGGCCCCGCCGATATTCACCAGAGCGCCGAGTCCCGATGGGCCGTTGCCGGAAATGAAGAACTGTTTGGCCCCGAAGTTCATGTTGTTCACCGCCGGGTTGCCGGAGATGTCGTGGGCACCGCCGGCCGCTACCCTGACGGAGCCGGACCCGAGTGAGGCATTGTTGGTGCTGCGCAGGGTGCCGGACACGACCGTCGTGTCGCCTGCATAGGTATTGGCTCCACTGAGGGTCAGCACACCGCTTCCCACCTGCTTCACTTCGCCCGATCCGCTGATCACGTTCGCCATCGTCGGGCTGTCGGAGCGGTTGAACTCGAGCACGGCGTTGTTCTCCACCGCGCTGGTGCCGAGGTTGCCGGTGGTGCCACCGTCGCCGACTCGCAGCGTGCCTGCCTCGATCCGGATGCCGTTGGCGAAGCTGTGACCCTCGCTGGCGATGGTCAGCGTGCCGGTGCCCTCTTTCAACAGCTCGCTGGTGGAGGAAATGGAGTGGGTTCCGGTGATCAGGTAGTTCTTGGCCGTGTGGTTGAAGTGGACCTTGGCCGCTTGCACGTTCGTGCCGCTGACGTCCACCGTGGTGCCGATGGCATTGTCATTGAAGGCAACGGACTCACCGCTGATGAAATCGGTGACGGTTGCGCCGTTCGAGCTTAGCACCCAGTTCTTCGGGGCCGCCAGGACGTTGGTGCTCCATTCGGTTCCGAGGGCTCCGCTCCAGACGGGGTAGTCGCTGGCGGTGACATTGAGGTCGATGGAATTGTTGGCACCATTGTCCACCAAGGTGGCGGCGAAACGCGGAGGCAGCGGTCCGAGGGTGAAGGCTCCGATTCCAGTGCCGCCAAGCGAGCCGTAAGTGATGAGCGAGTGTACGCCTACCGGTGGCAAGGCATCCCCGGTGTCGAGATTCACGGTCACGCTGCCGGCAGCGCCCGAGGGAGTGAGCGCTCCGGCCACCGTGAGCGCGGGAAGACTCGCGCTACCGAGCTTCAGCGAGGTGCCGGAGCCGAGATCGAGGGTGCCGCTCAAGGCCAAGGTGCCACCATCGATTCCCGTGGCGTGCAGGTTTCCTCCGTCGGCAATGACCACATTGCCGCTGACCGCGCCGTTGCCCGCGAAAGTGGCACCCGAATTCACCGTGATCAGACCGTCGGCGAGGACATCGCCTACCATTTCGAGGGTGCCACCGTTGACGGTGGTGGTACCGGCATAGGCCACGAAGCCGCGCATCACCTGCTTGCCGCTACCGGTTTTGACCAAGCTCAGGGTGCCGCCGCCGACAGTGTCTTGAAACTTCCCGCCGTAGTCACCGTTGGCATTGCCGGTGCCGACGGTGAGGACCGAGTCCGAGCCGGCAGCGGCGAGATTGGTGACCACGTGGTTCGACGCGGCCGCGCCGTTGAGCCCGCCAATGGCTTCATCGAATCCGTTGAGGTTCAAGGTGGAGACATTGGCTCCCGTGAGCGTGACGTCGGAAGTGTCCGGCACCTGTTCATCGGCACCGAGTCGAACGGTCAGGGAACGGGTGGCATTGATGGTGTTGATCGACAACGGCCCGCTCCAATCGTTCGGCGTGCCAATGTTGGAGAGGTTGAGAAGTGCCGAGTTGTTGGCAAATGGCACCAGTTCCAAGGCACCCGTGCCGGTGATCTGTCCGGAGATGACCGGACCGGTCGAGGTGCTCGAAGACGAGGTGATGCGCGTGTTGCCTTGAAGGGTGACCGAGCCCGTGACGTTCGAAGTCGTCCCCAGCCGGAACGCCCCTGGTCCCGCGGGATTGTTGGTTCCTTGCTCGGTCGATCCGATGCCGGAAACGAACAAGTTGTTCGGCCAGTTGCCGGCGTTGTTGAAGAAGATGCTGCCGCCGGGAGAGACGGTGACCGGGCCGGTGCCGAAGGCGGCGAGATTGCCGGTCTGGACGCGGCCTTGGTTGATGAACGTGCCGCCACTGTAGGTGTTGGCGCCGCGGATGTCGAGGTAGCCGAGGATGTTCACGGACACGACGCTGGGTCCGTCGTTGGAAATGACGGAATCGATGCGGAGGTTGTTGCCGGTCGCGGTAAGGGGAGCATCCAACAGCGTGATTTCGCCGCCGCCGTTTGCGGTGAGGATCCCGCCGGTCACGAGGGTCACGCCGCTCGAGGTGCTGTTGCGGAAGATGCCCCCACGGCTGCCGAGCTTCATCGTGCCGGTGATGGTGAGCGTGCGGGCCGCGCTCGTGTTCGCGGTGAAGCTGTTGATGGTGGTGCCGTTGGCCGCGGTCAGGTTTCCGCTGTCGCCCGTGTGGCGGTAGTTGAGGTTCGCGCCGGAGGTGATGGCACCGGTGGCGATGCCGGTGTAGCCGTTGTAGGGCACCACATTGCCGCCGCCATCGAGGCTGGCCCAGGTGTCGCCGATGACCGCCCAAGTGCCGAGAATTCCGGCGGCGTCGTTGGCCAAGCCTGAACCGGTGACATTGATGTCTCCTCCGGCCTTGGTAAAGACGAGGGTCGAGCCGGTGCTGCGGGCGAAAGCTCCGTTCAAATTGAGGGTCCCCGCGTCGGTGGTGGTGGAGATGCTGTGATTGCCGACCGAGAGGGTTACCGGAATGCCGACCGTCTGAGAGTTGGTGGAGCTGTTGGTGATATTGCCGCCCGTGACCGCGGTGCCGGTTGCTTGGATCGGACGGTTGAGGACGATACCGTTGCCACTGAGGGTGAAGGCGCCGGCGGTGGCATTGAACGTGAGGCCGAGGAAGTCGGTTCCAGCGGGGAAATCGTTTTCAGAGGCGAGGTTGTTGGTGCCGGTGAAGACCAACGCGTCGCCCGCGACGGGTGCCACGCCGCCTGCCCATGTGGCCGGGTTTTGCCAGAGCGAGTCAGTACCGCTCCACGTCAGGGTGGCAGCAGGCGCGGTGACGATAGCAAGCGAAACGGCTGCGGCAAGAAGGGCGGCTCGGCGGGATGGAATGCGATGAGGTGTCATGGAGGTCTTGGGTTTCGGGATGCAGGCGGCCCTCTTGGGAATAGGCCTTTTCCTACGCTGCCACCATGGTCCGGAGTGGATCTGTAGGACAGCTACTCGATTGAGTGGGGGGCTTATCGGGACAGCCACAGCACCGGCTGAGTGATGGCGATATTGCGCCGCACCTCTGCGTCCCGCGGGTCTGCTTCCAAGGTCTTCCACAGGTCCACGTAGCGCGATTCGCGGCAAGCGAGGCCGGCGAAGAGCAGGCACGGCTGGCGCGCCGGCCAGCCGTCCCACGCCTGGACATCGGGCTGGTGCGGCCAAGTGGCCTTGTCGGCAAGATAGGGATGAAGGAAGGCCATCGCCCGCTGGATGCCGCGACCATCGGGAAGCTCGAATTCCCACAGGCTTTCCTCCGATGTCGATAGTACTTGGCAGAGAGTCGCCAGATTATCGAGTTGGAAGATCGAGTAGCCGTAGGGCTTGGTGCGGGCGAGTTCCTGGGGGAAGCTGCCGTCTTCCGCCATCTGCGTCGGTATGAAGATCTCTTTGAAGCGTTGCCGGCATTCGTCGAGCCGCGCTTCATCACCGGTGAACTCCGCGAACACCGCGAGCTGGAGGTAATAGGCGACGGCGTGGTTGTTCTTCGTCGCTGCTTCTTCCTTGCCGTTCTTGCTTTCTGTCATCCACTTCGCGTAATCGCGGAACCACGCCCGCTGGCCCTCGCGCAGTTCCCGCGTGAAGGCAGGCGAGTTTTCCATCGCCTTCACCGCCATGGGGATTTCAATGAGATGCAGCGTGTCGATGATGCCGATGCCGCGCCCCGGCGTGATGCCGGGGATCGCTTGGGCATACTCGAGGTGGGGATTCATCCGCGTTGCCGGATCGAGGAAAAAGGTTTCCAACAACGCGGCCGCCTTTTCCGGATACTTCGCGTCGCCGGTGGCCAGCCAGGCGGCGGCCAGTGTGGCCACGGCGTCGCGCAGCTCACGCATGGTATCCCGGTGGGCGGTGAAGTTCTCGGGATTGGTTTCGCCGTCGCGCTTGATGTAAGGCAGCCCGTCGGGCTTTCTCGGATCAGGCCACCAGTAGTCGCCGTTGGAGTAGAAGTCATTCGGTCCGCCTTCGCTGAGCTTGGCGCGGTGGCTCGTAATGGTTAGCGGCGGCTGTTTCAGCGCGGCTTCCGCGCCCGCCAGGATGCGCTCGCGATCGTGCGCGAGGATCTCGCGGAAACTCGTCTTCGGCGCCTGCATCCAAGCCGGGCCGGTGTCGGCGGTCGTGAGTGGTTGCGCGGTCGCGGGCGCCTGGGAGATTTCATCGCAGCCCGCATCGAAGCGGCCGGTGCGCGGCTGGCCGTCGAGGTCGGTGGTGATTCCGGCGAATGCCTCCGCCGCCGATTGCAAGGGACTGCCAGGCGAGGGCCGCCACACCCCGTGACGATCGCGGGTGAGCATCAGGTCGGCCTTGCGGGCATGCTCGTCGTTGCGGTTGCTGAAGTTCCCGATCCAGCGGGATCCCGCGCCCTCGGTGCCTCTCGTGAGCACGGCTCGCGGAGGGAGAGAGAAAACATTGTATGCGATCGCGATGCCCTCCGGTCGCAAGGTGCGGCCGGCGCTGCCGAATCCGGCATCGAGCTCGATCGCCGCGCCGGGCGAGTCGGTGACCGTGTTGAACGCGACAGCGACGTTGCGCGCCTCGACGTAGCCGGTGGCCGGCGCATCGGGAATGCCGGAAGTGAGGCGGATCGCGCCTTCGGCGACCGAGTCGATGAAGTTGTTTGCGACCACGTGGTCCTGGCCGATCACGCGGATGCCACCGGAACCACGCTTGAGGTGGCCGAAGAAGAAGTTCCCCTCCACGCGGCAGCGATTGCCATGGCGCAGCGTGAGGAAGCCGGCGCACTCGCGGAAGGTGTTCGCCCGGTAGATGTTGTCGCAGGACTTGTTGGAGATGATCTCGATCTCGCCGTCGCAGCGCTCGAACAAGTTGTGCTCGACGACCGTGCCTGACGATTGCATCGCCTGGTGGCTGTAGCCGATGCGGATCGTTTCGCCGCCATTGCGCCCGAGCGGCGGCCGGAGGCCGAAGTGGTTGTGATCGATGCGGTGATGGTTGGGGTTCTCTTCGACCTCGACCTGCACCGTCGGTCCTTCAGTGGTCTTGCCGGAGAAATGGCATTGGTCCACGCGGTGGCGCTGGCCATGGAGGCGCAGGTAATTCCGATGATTGCCGCCGGTGATCGCGCAGCCGGTGAGCCGGTTGTCGCGGCCCTTCATTTCGATGCTGCCGTCCTTCACCCACAGCCCGGCGACGAGGAGGTGCTCGCCGTCGATCTCCAGCGATGATTCGTCTTCGAGGAAAACCATCCCCGCGGTGGCGGCGCGCAGGGTGATGGGGCGGTCTTCCGTGCCCTTGCCGCGGAAGCCGATCCGCTGGTGCTTCCACGAGCCGTCCGCCATCACCACCGTGTCGCCGGGGGCCAGCGGAAGCCCCGCCAACTCCGCAGCGGAGGAGATGCGGTACTCGGCCGCATGGGCCGAGGCGAGGCAAAGCAGGACCGGAGAAAGCCGTCGAAACATGACGGCTCACCATTCGGCAAGAACCCATTCGCAGGCCAGCTACTCGTGTGAGTAGCCGCGCTCCATGAGATGGGCCGTCAGTTTCCGGGAAACGGATCCGCGCTCCGCCGGATCTGGATTTCCTCGATCGGAATCGCCGGCTTCATCGGTGGATCGGCGCGGCGGATCACGGCGAGTCCCAAGGCGGTGAGCACCGTCAGCACCACGAGCGCGAGCAGCGCGGCCCGCGATCCCTTCGGCACCTTGGAAAACATCCGCTTCACGCGCGCCTCGAGCCCGCTCTCGTGAGCCATGGCCAGCGCGGTCGCCGGCGAGCGGGTCGAGGCGGCGAGATCGCACAAGACATTCGCATAGCGCTCCGCGCCCATGCCATCGGCCAGCACTTCCTCGTCGCAGGCGTATTCGCATTGGTCGCCCAAGCGGCGGGCCATCCACCACACCAGCGGATTGAACCAATGGAGCGTGCAGGCCACCGCACCGATCGCCCGAAGCAAGGGGTCGCGCCGCTGGTGGTGCTTGATTTCGTGCGCCAGTACCGCCTCGCGGGTTTCCTGCGTCCAGTCTTGCCACACCGGGGGAACGAACACCACGGGCTTGAGGATTCCCGCCGCCACCGGACTGGTGATGCTTTCTAACAAACGGATGTCCACCAGCGCGTCGCCGGCCTCGCGTGCCTCGATGCGCCGGGAGTTTTTCCGCCACCGGTGCAAGACGGTCAGCGCGGCAATCAATCGCAGCGAGGCAATCGCCACGCCCGCACCCCAGATCCATGGCAGCCAGCGCGTCCACGATGATGTCATGCTTTCCTGCGGCTCGGCAGCGGGCAGCACTTCCCACTCGGGCAAGAAGAACAGCAGGGGAAAGACCGCCAGCAGTCCCAAGACGAGGAAGGTCAGCCGTGGATCGCGCGCCTCATCGCGCCGGCCTGCGAACCATACGGCCGCGGTGGCGATCAGCGA